>CAJTVE010000027.1 GCA_910579655.1 uncultured Allobaculum sp.
GAAGAAACATTCGGATATCTGACCAGAGCAAAACGTCTTGGGCATGGTCTTGCCAAAGAGCACTACGTTGATGCGAGATGCATTGCAGGCCATCCAGAAGCAAGACCCGCTCAAACCGTCTTTTTTAGCAGGAAAGTGCGATGTCATAACCGACAGATTCATAAATTCAATCCTTCTAAAGGCGGCATCAGAAAACTGAACCAGTCAGCGAAGGTCATTATGGGATTTCAGCTGTTCGATAAGATCAGATACCAGAAAACGGAATGCTTTATCTTTGGAAAACAAACATCAGGACGATTCGATATCCGAATGCTTGATGGAACCAAGGTATCTGCTTCTGTTTCCTGGAAGAAATTAAAAAGGCTTGAGTCATCGAATGGATGGCTTATTGATAAACAAAAATCAGCATTGTAAATATCGAACAGCAGATGCTTGGCGGCAATTCCTCCCCACAGCAAGCTATGGGGTTTCCTTGCCGCATTAGATGACCATCGAAGGGTCAGGAAACCTCATAAAGCGCCCTGTTCCTTTCAAGCTTTGAAAATTTTTTCATTCCAGCAAATAACAATCGTTGATTGATGGTATAATCCAACGGTAATAGAACATTTGTTAAGGAAGGAAGAGTATGACAATTAATCTGGATGTCCTGATGTATCTTGCAAGGATCGCCTTATGCATTGCCGGCGTGATTGCAGTCATCTATCTGGTCCTGCTGTTCAAGTCTGTCATCGATACGATGGGCGAACTGCAGGAGACACTCAAAGCGGTCAACCGGGATCTGATCAAACTGGAAACCCCGCTGGACACTGTCGGCCAAGTATCCAATACCGTTAACGAAGTCCAGGCTTCCGCAAAACGTGCAGCAATGGGTGCCATCAATGTGTTCTCCAAAGGAACAGAAGTGATTGGCGGCAAGCTGAAAAAAGAGACGGGTCAGCAAGCCAGCACTCCATCACAGACCCAGGAAGTCCGTGACGCTGATGCAATCCAGGCAGATTTTCAGAAAATCACTGAAGATCTCAACAGCATTGTCAAGGATGAAGATGTCATTGCCAAAGACATCTCCTCTAAGGATGCCGATAAACCCGCAAGAACAGGAGACTGAATATGGATGAAGAAAAAAATTTAATCGAAAACGAACTGCCAGATCTGCCAGATCCAAAAGAAGAATCTGAAAAGGCTCCTGAGACGACAGCCCCGGCTGAATCTGAACCAGAAGAAGCCAAGACTGCTCCAGAAACGCCAGCTGATTCTGAGCAGACCGCAAGCGAAGATGCCCGCGCTGCTGCCATTGACGAAATGGAAAAAGCCAGCCAGAAGGCACTGGAAGCCATGCGGGAAAGCGGAAACGAACAGAATGAAGAAGTTGTCGACGATGCGGAAAAGAAGCTCGAAGACATCTTCAGCCAGCTTGATGAATGGCTCAAACACAACACCCAGCCAGAACGCATTAAAGCTGAAATGAAAGCAGCGGCGACGAAAGTCAATGATGTGCTTGAAAAGACAAGAGCCAGTGTAATCAGTGTTGCCCAAAGTGAACAGTTCAAAAAGACCATGGAATCTGGCCATGATTTCTTAATCGGTGCCGGCAGCATGATTGCGGATGGCTTACAGTATGGTTATGACAAACTCATGGAAGTTCCAGAGTTCAAGAAAGCCGCTGACTTTGTTGACAGCCGTGTTGACGATCTGCGCCACAGTGAAACACTGAAAACAATTGTTGACCGGTCCGAAGAAGGACTCAGCCGTCTGAATGAATCGATCTTCAGCGGACTGAAATCATTCTTTGAACCAGCCCATAAAGATGAAGACCTGCCTGATTTACCAGAACAGGATGATAGGACCGAGGATCATCAATGAAGCGAATCACAATTTATGATGTAGCCAAAGAGGCGGATGTCTCTCTGGCCACTGTATCCCGTGTTATTAACGATTCGAGCGTTGTTCGAGAAGATACTCGGCTGCGCGTTCAGGAAGTTATCGAACGACTTGGCTATAAACCAAACGCAGTTGCTCAGGGGCTTGCTCTGTCCAAAACTACAACGGTTTCGATCGTTATGTCGGAAAAGCTGTTGGCTTACAACGCCAAAATTCTCAATGGTCTGATGGACGTTGCCAATATCTACCATTACAATGTCATGTTTCATACCACATCCAAAGGCATCTCCAAGATGCAGGATGTGATTGAATCCATCATTAAATCCCGTGTAGACGGTGTTATTTTATTCAATGACAACTTCTCCGAAGAAGAGATGAATGTCCTCAATGAATATAAGATTCCAATGGTGATTGTCGGTGGTAAATTTGACGGTCCAAAGCATGACCATGTCGGCAATGTCTATGTAGACATTGAAAAAATTGCCAGTCAGCTGGTCAAGGACTATTTTGCCAAAGGAATCGATGATATCGCCATCGTGGAAGATAAACTGAATCTTTCCATGATGAAGCAGATGAAAAAAGGGGCTGAAGAGGCCTTTAAAGAAGCTGGAAAAGAGTTTGAGAACTATCTTTCCTACAACGATACCTACAAGACCAGCTACGAATATTTTTCTGATTATCTCAAAGAAAATAAACCTCATAAGCTCAATATCTGCTTCCGTGATTCCCAGGCTATTGCCCTGCTGAATGCCGCCAAAGAAAACGGCTATAAAGTTCCGGAAGATCTCGAGATCATCACCATCCTCGACTCCAAATATCTGCCAATGATGCGGCCGACCATTACGGCTTACAACATTCCAGATTACGATATGGGTGCACTGGCTATGCGTATGTTAACGAAAATGCTAGTCAGCAACGATGATAAAGGTGTTGAAAAGAGCATTGAAATTCAGGCTTCGCCGCTGATTCGCGAAACCACCAAGTAATTTCGAACCGTATTTCCACTTTTATTTCGTTTCGATCTCTGACCAAAACAGATTCAGGCGATTCTCCACTTCGGAAAATCGCCTTTTTGTATTTTGTAAACCCCCGCACTCGGATCGGCCAAAGGGAATTGGCGCCACAGACCGGGCCGAATATCAATCGTGGTATAGAATAGAGACATGGAAATCGTATTTACTCAACTCAATCCAGAAGTACCGGATCATGACTATGAAACGGACTATCTGACGATTATGGAAAAAGCAGGAAAGCTTCTCAATCGCAGCGAGAATCTTGTCTGCTCAGTGATTTTCTGCTCACCCCAGCAGATTCATGAAGTGAACCGGGACTATCGAAATGTCGATCGGCCGACGGACGTGATTTCCTTTGCTATGCAGGATGATGCGAGTAATATCCTGATCGAAGAAGAGGAGAATGAACTGGGAGATATTTTTATCAACACTCAGGCAATCAAAGATCAGGCCAAAGAGTACGGTCACTCCACCCGCAGGGAATCCTGTTTCCTTTTCTGTCATGGGCTGCTTCATCTGATGGGCTATGACCACATGACAAAGGAAGACGAAGAAGTCATGTTCGGCCTCCAGAAGGAAATTCTGCATGGCGTGGCTGATCGATAGATTCAGGTATGCATTTGCGGGAATCCGCTATGGCTGGCTGCACGATAAAAGTATCCGCTGGCAGCTCATTGCAGCAGGGATTACAGTTTTAGCTGGATTTCTTTTTCAGATTCGCATCGACCAATGGTTATGGGTTGCTTTAGCGGTGGCGCTGGTGATCATGGCAGAAATTTTTAATTCCTGCATTGAAAAAACCATCGACTATATCAGTCTGGAGCGCAACGAAAAAGCACGGGTCATCAAAGATATGGCTGCTTCGGCTGTCTTTGTCGTTTCCTGCTTTGCCTTTCTGGTCGGTGTTGTTGTTTTTCTTCCACCATTGATCCAATGGATGACGAAGTGGATTTAAGTGAGGTTTTTTGAATGGAAAATTTTAAATCTGGCGTGATCGCCATTGTCGGCCGGCCAAATGCCGGTAAGTCGACTCTGATGAACGCTTTGCTTCATGAAAAAGTGGCCATCATGTCCGATAAACCGAATACAACCCGCAATAACATTGCGGGGATTCTGACCAATGATGATACCCAATATGTCTTTATGGATACGCCGGGCATTCATAAACCCCAGCAGGAACTGGGACGAGTGCTCAATAAAAATGCCTATATTGCCATCGAAGATGCGGATGTCATCGGCTGGATTGTCGATGTGACCCAGGCTTTTGGGCCTGGCGATGAGTTTGTCTTAAACCGTCTGAAAGAGGCCGGCAAACCAGTTGTTCTGCTGGTCAATAAAGTTGACCGCCTCAACAAAGAAAAACTGCTCAAACGTCTGGCTTACTGGAGCAAAATTTATGATTTTGCAGACATCGTTCCTCTGTCGGCTTTAAAACATGACAACCTGGAAACGGTTCTGGAAGTCTTCCGTAAGTACCTGCCAGAAGGCATGCCGTTGTATCCAAGTGAGATGAAGAGTGATCACGGACTGGTTTTCCAGCTCTGTGAACTCGTCCGGGAAAAAATTCTGCAGAAAACCCATGAAGAAATTCCGCATTCGGTCGCGGTATTGCTTGAGAGCATGGAAGAAAAGAATGGCAAAGTCTATCTTTCCTTTCTGGTTATCGTCGACCGTGATTCTCAAAAAGGCATCCTGATTGGCAAAGGCGGCGATATGATTCGTGAGATCCGCCTGGCCGCTCAAAAAGAAATCAAGGAAAAGCTGAAAAAGCCAGTCAACATGGAATTATATGTCCGGGTTGAAAAGAATTGGCGCAACAAAGAGTCCAAGATCAAAGAATTCGGTCTGGATGAACTTTCTGAAAACTAACCATTCTGGCCCGCTTTCTGTGTTTTGGCTGATCCGAAGAACTGTGTTCACCAACATTCCCGACAGGAATTTGCCTGCCGGGATTTTTTCCACCATGAATACGGAAAGCAGAACTGGAACAGGAACAAAAGAAACAAAACAGGAAGGACGAAAATATGAATGAAGTGCTGCAGTTTCCCGTCAGTGAACAGGGAGAGCCAAAAGTTGAAGGTCTGGTTCTGTCGATGATCGATTATGAAGACCGCAATGGAATTCTTCATATCGCCACGCCAGAAAAAGTCTATTCGGTCTATGCCCGCGGCATCCAGTCGCAGTCTTCTAAAAACCGAAGACTGGCTATGCCGTTTTCACGGGTCATTCTCAACTATGATCCGAAGTATTCGAAAAATATGATGTTTCTGATCAATGGTTCCGTCGAAAAGTCGTACTGGAAAGTCGGGGAATCGCTGGAAATGCAGACAGTCAGTTCGATCTTGACCAGCCTGATTGAATCATTTGGCATTGACCCGGATCTTTACGCTCATCTGGAAGCCTTCTGGTCGAGTGTCCAGCAAAGCGAGATGAATCGGGCCCTGCTTCATGCCTGCCGGATTGTGACGGGCATTTTAAAGAAAACCGGAACGATTATGGATGTCGATGAATGTGTAGTCTGCCAGACAAAAACCAAGATTGCCGGTATCTCAATCGAAAACGGCGGCTTTGTCTGTAAAGAACATCTGGATCCAGAGCAGGGAGATCAGATCTTTTCCAGAGATGACCTGATCAAACTTCGGGGTCTGGTCAAGATCAGGGAGGATCAGCTCGATGCGCTCTATTCCTTTCAATGGGATCTGCCATTTCTGGTGTTTTTGTTAGACTGGCTGGTCTATCACAATGACTATCGCCTCAAGAGTCTGGACTTTCTGAAAATGCTGCTGCCAAAAAGAACCGCCGCCTGAAAACAGACGACGGTTTTGCTTTTGATATTTGGTATAGGTGGAATGGCTAAAGAAATGGGGCAGCCCCAGTATCGCGCAGCCCCAGTATCGCGCAGCCCCAGTATCGCTTTGAAAAGCACTTCCAGAAAAAAACAGACTAGAACGTCTCCTCTTCATCGACCCGGCGGGATTTGATGGCCGCTTCGATCTTTTGGGCATCCGGATCAATATAAATGGTCTGATAGGATTTCATCGTGACAAATCCAGGTCCTTTTTTCGGAACTTTTTTCAGATTCGAGATGCGGGTGTAGTCGATGGGTACACTTGAAGAATTGCGTCCTTTGGAAAACCAGGCAGCCAGGCTGGCCGCAAACCGAATCTCATTTTCCGTGGGATTTTCGCTTCGTAACACGACATGCGAGCCATGGTAATCTTTAACGTGGAACCATAAATCGCTGCGGTGGGCCAGATTCCAGGTGATGTACTGGTTTTGCAGGTTATTCTTGCCCACATAAATCGTCGCATCGCCCATCCGGATTTCGATGATGTTGGGCATCTTTTTGCGTTTCTGGCGGGTGCTGCCCTGCTTCAGACGCATGAAATGACGGCCTGCCAGTTCCTGACGGATTTCGAGAACGTCATCTGCAGTGCAATAGTTGAGCTGCTCTTTGAGCGTTTCAAAGTAGTCGATCTGGTCCTGGCATTCTTCGATCTGTTCATTGAGGATTTCAATGGAGCGTTTGAGCTTATGATACTTCTTGTAGAACAGATTGGCATTGTCTTTCAGTGAATAGCGCATATCAATCGGAATGGAAAGTATAACCCCCTCTTCTTCAAAAGAAGGCAGTTCCATAATGGGTTTCTTTTCCAGGTACAGATTGGCAAACAGAACATCGCCATACTGCCGATAGCGGTCATAGTCCTGGGACTGCTCCAGGGTTTCTTCCAGCCGGGGCAGTTTGCGGGAAAGTTTTTTGACTTCTCGGTCGACCGCTTTAAAGACATCCCCGCACTGTAAGGCAATCCGCTTACGGGTTTCATCGGCTTCAAACAATCGCTCCAGTCCTTCCATCAGCGGCATTGCTTTTTCTGGCTGCTTAAGATGAGTCAGAGGGAGGCAGTGATACTCCTTGTTATAGGTGTAGAGACTGGGGGACGCTTCGAGTTCTTCCATGATCTGATCATAGGACTGTCCATTTTGCATGCGGAAGAGAAATTCTCTTGAAAGTGTTGGGGAAAAGCCTTCAATCTGGCTGACCAGACTCTTTTCAAGGTTCAGAGGACCCGGGTGAAGGGGGTCATAGCGATCTGGTTTTTCCGGCAGAGTATATTCGGCACCAGGATGAAGCAGACGCTTTGAATTTTCAAAGACTGGGATTCGCTTGAGGCAGTCAATGATGGTATTGGTGGCAGAATCGACCAGAACCAGATTGGCATATTTTCCCATCATTTCTGCATACAAATCGTATTCAACCCGATCTGATAATTCATTGGCAGCACTGATATGGAATCGAACCAGACGGTCATATCCCATCTGTTCAATCTCAGTGATATATCCCTGGCTGATCCGTTTGCGCAGCATCATGACAAATGCGCTCGGGTTAGGAAGCGGCTCTTTCTGGTTTGAGCATAGATAGAGCCGGCATGTATTGGAATGAGCCGACAAAGCCAGGCGGGTGGACCCCATTTGGGGTTTATGTAAATAAAACAGAACTTCTTCATCAGACAGACACTGAATCTTTCCGATTTTTGCGCCTTCGTATTTTTTTAAATCACGAACGACGCGGTTGAGAAGCATTCCATCAAAAGGCATAAAAAACTCCTTTCCAGACGATCATAAGTCCTTATATTACAGGACCAATGACCATTTTGACAGGATGTTTTCAATATATCAGGTGACAGGCTTGTTGTCAGGAAGATGAGAACTGGTCGAAATGAAAAGTCCGGTATCCAAGAGCACGAGTTGAAACCAGAGCAAAAACTAAAACCGGCGATTGATATATTGAATTCTTCGCTAAATAGAATTGACGTATCAATCGTTTAAACTAAAACGATTGAACATCCTGTAAAATAAGAATAAAACAGCCGCTCGCTTTGACGAACAGAGACAAATTCAGGTTTTGAACCATTAAAAGCCTCAAAGCGATCATCGACTTCTGGCTGTAAAAAAGGAGAACAACATATGGCTTTGACCAAGAAAACACTCATTACTCTGCTTGCCGCCAGTCTTTGGTTAGGCGGCTGCCATTTATTGCCATTAAAAGCCGTTGATGAATCCTACGCCGATCTGGCAGAGAAAATCCCAGACCAGCAGTCTTTGACAGCGAATGCCTCAACAGAAAAGGGACTGCTGTATCGGCTGATGAGTTCCTGCGCGCTGCAAAGCGCAAAAGAGGAATTTGAAAGCCCGGCAGTCATTGTCAACTATCGAACGCTGCAAGGACACTGGACCATCATCTTTAAGGAAGAAAACGCTTTATATGAGATTACCCTGATGGAGGACTACTTAAATGGCGGAATTGGCTGGTGTTATGTTGCCCAAACCAGAAATGGCCGCCGGACGCAGGTGAATATGGGCCGAAATCAGGGAACGATCTATCACGTTGGAAGCAGCTTTGAGAGAGATTCTGAGTTTGGAGACGATTTTAATGCGCAGATTCAAAGTGATGTTGAGGCAGTCTTGTCTTTGGACTCATTTCTGCTTCTTCGCGAATTTCCAGACTATTTTGACGTCTGGGAGAATGCCAGATCTGATGTTCATCGCCAGTATGCCTGGAAAGTGAAAGATCGTGAAGCCTTGTCCGATGCCATCAGCAATTCCCGTTATGTTAAACTTGGAAATACCATCCCGCCTGATTGTGTGGGCACGTTTACCGTCGTTTCAAGCGGGGCTGTCATCGAGTGGAGCAATACAGATTTTGAAGGAAGACAGAACGTTGGGGCGATTCGAGTTCTTGAAGGGATGAATACACAGTTCTGGATTGATTTCTTTAATCAACCGCTTCCTCAGGAAGAAAGCGAAGTGGATCTGGCTGGTGCATGGCCGGAGAATCTGCCTGCCTTCTAGAATTTGAAAGGACTCAAAAGAGAAACCGGATTGGAAAGATCAGACTGGAAAGTCAAAGCAGAAAAAAAGGATACGTTGAAGTATCCAGTATCTTGCTTATTCATCTGCCGCAAAGTTTCATGAGCAATCGAATTTTTATCCAGAGGATAGACCAGTCAAAGAGCTGATCTGAGCTGAAAAAAGAGGATCTGCTTTGATTGCCAGATGGTATCAATTCCAAATAATAATAAACAATCAGCCAAAGACGCCAGTGATATAGTCTTTGGTTTTTTGCATAGCAGGATTGGTAAATAATGTTTTCGAGTCAGCGTATTCAATCAGATCGCCTTGATAAAAGAAAGCTGTCTGATCGGCAATCCGCATTGCCTGCTGAAGGTTATGGGTGACGATGATAATTGTATAGTGTTTCTTCAGTTCCAGGCAGAGTTCTTCAATTTTCGCGGTTGAAATTGGATCCAGTGCGCTGGTTGGCTCGTCCATCAGCAGAATTTCCGGCTCGGCCGCCAGAGCTCTGGCGATGCATAAGCGCTGCTGCTGCCCGCCGGAAAGAGATAAGGCGGATTTTTTCAGATCGTCCTTGACTTCTTCATACAGAGAAGCCTGTTTGAGTGCTTCGATCACGATGGCTTCCAGTCTTGCTTTATTTTTTTCGCCATGCGTTCGCGGACCATAGGCGACATTATCAAAAATGCTCATCGGAAATGGATTGGGTTTCTGAAAGACCATGCCAACGCGTTTGCGAAGAGCATTGAGGTTTACATTTCCATTTATATTTTTTTGATCCAGCAATATTTCTCCCTCAACTTTACAGCCCGCAATCAGATCATTCATTCGATTTAGGCAGCGCAGAAAAGTAGATTTTCCACATCCGCTTGGGCCGATCAGGGCGGTGACAGAATATTCAGGAATTTCCATCGAAACTTTATGAAGAGCAGGCTTACCGTTGTAGCTGACCTGAACGTCATGAGCCTGTAAAATGTTTGGATTCATCATCAGTGTCCTTTCGTCATTTTTCTTTGAATCAGTTTCTGAGCCAGGTTCGTCAATATGCAGAAGACTAACAGCACCACAGCTACCGCATTGGCCTGATGGATATACAGACCTTCATTGAGAAGCTTGTACAGATGAACGGAAAGAGTGGCTCCTGGATCGAGCAGATTGAAGGACGCTTTGGCAAGCGTTCCTGAAGTGTAGATCAACGCAGCTGATTCTCCTAAAATTCGACCTGAGGCCAGCAGAATTCCGGAAAAGATACCGCTGGCCGCCTGGGGCAGAACAACTTTGAAAATTGTCTGCACCCGGCCGGCTCCCAATGCAAAACTGGCTTCACGCATGGATGTCGGTACGGCATGCAGGGCTTCCTGAGCAGTTCGCAGAATCAAAGGCAGCACCAGAATGGCCAGGGTCAAAATTCCGGAAAGCAAGGACAGTCCGAGGTGAAGAGCGTAGCCAAACAACAGCATGCCAAACAGACCAAAGACAATAGAGGGAATTCCAGCCAGCGTCTGGGCAGTGATGGAAACCAGATCCACGAATTTTGAACCAGGTCTGGCATATTCTTCCAGATAGATGGCCGCCCCAATGCCAACTGGCAAAGCAATCACCAGAGTAGCCGCAATCATCAGTATCGTGTTGAGGATGGCCGGCATCATCGATACATTTTCGGTGGTATAGGTCCAGGAAAACAGATCTGCTTTCAGCCATGGAATCCCATTGACCAGAATGTAAAGGATCAGTCCAGCCAGAATGATGATGGAACAAAAAGCAGCCAGAGAACAGAGGATTCGTAAAGCCAGCCCAATGCGATCCGTCTTCTTTTTAAACAGATCAGCGCCAGACCGGGTGCGCGATTTGGAAACAGGCAGGAAGGCGGGCTGCGTGATGACAGTTGTCGGCAATAAAGGTTTCATATTGACTTTGATTCTCCTTGTCATCCCTTTTGATGACGAGTTTTAAAAAATCCGATATTCATGATCAGAATCAGAATAAACAGGACGGTGCCCATCGCAATCAGCGCCTGGCGGTGCAGTCCGGATGCATAGGACATTTCCAGTACGATTCCTGTGGTCAGAGTTCTGACCGGGGAAAGGATACTGGTGGGCAGAATGGCTGCATTTCCAGCCACCATGATGACGGCCATGGTTTCTCCGATCGCCCGGCTGATACCTAAAACGATGGCGGTTCCAATTCCGCGGGCAGCCGCGGGCACGCAGACAAAAAAGACAGTATGGTCATGCCCGGCGCCCAGAGCCCGGCTGGCTTCATAGAAGGAAGGATCAATGCTTTGCAGGGCGTTTTCGCTGACGGACACAATTGTTGGCAAAATCATGATGGCCAAAAGCAGGGAAGCACAAAGAATCCCTTTGCCGCTCGATCCAACAAAGACTTTTTGCATCCATCCCACCAGAACGACCAGACCAAAAAATCCAAAGACAATACTTGGAATCCCAGCCAGAAGATCAATTGCTGACTTGAAAGGGCCATAAAGTTTTTTCGGGCAATAGTAAGCCAGGTAAATTGCTGTAAGGACCCCAAGCGGGACACCAAAGAGGGCGGCTCCCAGTCCCAGACAGATGGAGCCAACGATCATGGCAAATATTCCATATTGTCCTTGCGAAGGGGACCAGTCTGTCGAAAACAGGAAGTTCAGCGGGCCGATTTCCACGATGGCCGGCAGTCCATTGGCAAACAGAAACCAGCAGATCAGTGCCACACTCAAAATGCAAAGAGCAGCGCATCCGGCAAACAGAAGCTGTAACCAGGTCTCTTTTCGATTCGATTCCATAGCTAGTTCAGGGCGCTCCAGTCCGTAATGGCCCCGGAATAAATTTCTTGAACCTGACTTTTGCTTAATCCGTCCACCGGATTATCCTGGCTGACAATCAGGGCGATTCCATCCTGAGCGATTGGTGTGCTGGTTAAAGACTGGCTTTTCTCTTCATCGTTCAGCTGCCGCGAGAGCATTCCAAGATCATAGACACCTTGGGCGGTTGAACTTGCTCCAGTCGAAGAATCAGTCTGTAAAACAGAAATTTCTGCCTGGTCGTTTTGTTTCTGGTATTCTTCAGCCAGCTTTTCCATCACTGGCGTGACCGAAGAGGATCCGCCGACACTCAGGGAGCCGCTGATTCCCGCGTTGGCCCACTCACCCAAGTCACCAGCAGGCACATAGCCTGCATCCGCAATAATTTTCTGCCCCTGCGAGCTTAGAATGAAGGCTTTAAAATCATCAGCCAGAGCGTTCTGGACTCCTTCTTTTTGGGCAATCAGAAACGGACGGCTGATAGAATAAGTTCCATCAGTGATGGTTTCAACACTGGGTTTTACGCCGTCAATGGCTAAGGCTTTGACATTGTCATTGAGACTGCCCAGCGAAATATAGCCGATTGCGTTTGGATTCTGGCTGACGGTGGCCATCATGACTGCGGTTGAATTGGTGATTTCAGCATCAGGAACGATCAGATTCTGACCCTCTTTTTCCAGCTGGAACAATTCGCTGAAAGCCGATCGGGTTCCGCTGCCCTCTTCCCGGCTCAATACAGAAATTGTACTGGCTGAAGAAGAAGCCGGCTGGGACTGGCTGCAGCCGCTAAGCATCATCACTAAGGCAGCGGCCCCAAGTTTTTGAAGAGTTGTTTTTCTGGATTTCATGTTCATACCTCGTTTTCACGCGGCCAGTATAGAAGATTGATGTTAATCCTGAAGACAGATTTGGTAAGAAACTGGAAAAAGTTCGGTAAAAAATTTGCATAGTCAGAAAAGAAAGATGTGAAATTTCTAAACCTGGTCAAAAGAACGCCGCTGCAAAAGAAGAGTGCTATTATATAATTTTTAAACTACGCGTGACAAACCAGAGTTTTGGATGACTTCAGCCAATGGCCAAAAATCTTCAGAAAACGGCTGGTGGCTGATCGATGAGCAGTCAGCAGATGAACGCAAGGCATCAAGAATTGCTTTCCAGCTGGCTTCTGGAATCATTTTGGATGCATTCCAGTTAAACTGTTAGTATCCAACCCAAGTTGAAACAACCCGTTTTGTTCAGAAAAGGAGTCTGTGTTTATGAGTGAACCAAAAATTATTGTTTTAAGCGGCCCAAGTGGCGTCGGAAAGGGAACAATCCGGAAAATGCTGGATCTTGATGCCCTGAATCTAGTCAATTCGGTCAGCTGGACTACCCGAGATCCCCGGCCTGAAGACATCGAAGGCGTAACGTATCACTTCGTCAGCCAGGATGAATTCCAGAAAAATATTGACGAAGATGGCTTTGTTGAATATGCCGGCTATACCAACAATGCTTATGGAACGCCTAAAAAACAGCTGGAAGACTGGATGGCCCAGGGAAAAAATGTCCTGCTGGAAATTGAAGTGAATGGCGCTAAGCAGGTGATGGAAAAATATCCTGAAGCTGTTTCGATTTTCCTGGTGCCCCCAACGATGGAAGACCTCAGAAAACGTCTGATCGGCCGCAAGTCTGAAGATGAAGCCAAGATTCAGGCAAGACTTGCAGCCGCGCAAAAGGAATTAGACCAGAAAGACAACTATCAGTACCAGGTGGTCAATGATGATGCCAACCGTGCCGCCACAGAAGTCGCGAAGATTATTCAAAGCTGCACTTCTGGCAAGTAATGGATCCATATCTTTGACCAACTCGCAGGCGGCCTGCAAGCCAATAAAGAAAGCCGCCAAGGTAAAAGAGAAATCAAACTTTCAATTCAGAATCATCCGGTTGTCCTCGCTTGATGGAGAATTGAACAGGTGCTAAACTGATTTCAGAATCAATCCTGAGGGAGCGGGGGTCCGCTCCCTTAGATTTTGTCTGGAGAATGAAAAACTCATTCTCGCTAAGGTTTATAAGGAGTATAAATGGAGAATCTGAAAACCTGGATCGAACCACTGCTCGAAGCACAGGGCTGTTCTTTGTATGATCTCGAATGGGATACAAAGATGAAACCTCCAGTTTTACGCGTCATGATCGATCGCGAAGATGGCGGTGTAGATCTTGATTTATGTGCAGCCTGCTCGGAAGAGATTTCCAAGCGTCTCGATGAAACCGATGAAATTCCACAGGAATATATGCTTGAAGTCTGCAGTCCGGGAGCTGAGCGTGAACTGAGAACTGAAAAACAGATCGAGGCTCAAGTTGGCAAGTATGTCACAGTCAAAATGAAAGAGCCAGTTGACGGCTTTCATGAAGTTCTTGCCAAACTCGATGAAGTCAGCCCAGAAGCTTTAAAATTAAGCTTCTTTATCAAAGGACGCCCAAAGAAACTGAGCGTGGATCGAACCAATATTGCGCTGATTAAAAGTGCAGTCAAAGTGTAAAAAACAACAGAGGAAAATATGCCTAAAAAAGGAACTAACAACACAAAAAAGAAAAATGATAACGCCCAGGCAGCGTTTCTCAACCTTCATAACTTTCGCAACCTGCCTAAGGAAGTCGTAGAAGAAGCCCTGTCTGAAGCCATCGAAAAAGCCTATCGCAAACGCAATGATCTTGATGATGCCCGCATTAAAACGGTTTTTGATACGGATGGCCGCATTAAAGCTTACCGTTTGTGGGATGTCGTAGAAACCGTTGAATTCCCGGACTATCAGCTCGATGTGGATGAAGCCAAAGACATCACGCCAAATCCAAAAGTGGGAGATGTTCTGGAAGAAGAAACGGATATTGACAACTTTGTCCGTGGTGATATTTCGACTGTAAAAAGCGTTATGCTTCAGAAGATCAAGGAAGCCGAAAAGAAAGAAATCATCGACAAGTATTCGGACAAAGTCGGCGATATGGTCACTGGTAAAGTTGAATCTGTTGAAAACAAGTTTGTCATGGTCCGTTTAGGCGGAACTCCAGATGGCAAGCTGCAGCCTGGTGCTACGGATGCCGTCATGCGCAAATCTGACCAGATTCCAACTGAAACCTATCAAGAAGGAGAAATGATCAAGGTCATCATCTCCAAAGTCGATAAAGAATCCAAAGGATCAATCGTGATGGTCAGCCGTGCTGACAACGATATGATCAAGCGTCTGTTTGAAAAAGAAGTCCCGGAAATCTACCAGGGAACAATCGAAATCAAAGCCATTGCCCGCGATCCAGGCCAGCGTGCAAAAATGGCTGTTGTTTCCAAACGCGAAAATATCGACCCGATCGGTGCCTGCATTGGCCAGGGCGGTATGCGCGTGCGCGCTATTTCTGAAGAGTTGAAGGGTGAAAAAATCGATATCTTCAAATGGTCTGATGATATTCAGGAACTCGTGAAAAACGCACTCTCTCCAGCTCAGGGAGTTGAAATTTTCTTAGCGGAAGATGCTGGCGACAAACTGCCTTCTGACAAGAACCCGCGCCGCCCTATGAAAGATGGAAGAGTCCGCGAAGATCAGCGCAAAACGCTGGTGGCCGCTGTTCCCAATAATCAGCTGTCCTTAGCGATCGGTAAAAAAGGTCAGAACGCAAAGCTGGCTTATAAATTAACCGGTCATCGAATCGATATTCGCTCTCAGGAAGAACTGGATGAACTTGGTCTTGACTGGCGCTCTCTTGTCGAAAAGATGCATAACGAATACGAAGAAAAGAAAGCCCAGGAACATGCCTATAAACAGGCTCAGCGAATTGAAGAACTCAAAAACACTTCTGGCCAGACGGCTGTGATGCCGCATCTGAGCGAACTCGAATCGGATGAAGTCTTTGAAGATGAAGCCCTGAAGCAGACTGCTCCGACAAAAGAAGCAGTTCCAGCAGCCGGCGCTCCAAAATCTGAAAATGCTCAGGATCTTGAAGAGGCAGCCCGTATTGCCAAGGAAAATCGTCGTTCTCTTGCAGAAAGACGCACCAACTACGTTTTTAAATTTGAAACCGTAGAGCCTGCCAAAGCAGAACCTTCTGCTCCAGCCCGCCCTTCCAAATCTTATCGTTCTAAAGACGACAACAAGAAGGAAGAACGCCGCTTTGAAAAGAAGAAACCTGCCTTCAATACGATGCATCCAATCTATACGGAAGATGAACTCGAGGAGATCGAAAATAACGAACTCGAAGAAGAAATGAACGCTTCCTGGAATGAAGACATCGACTACGAAGAATACGATTCTTACTACGACGATGAATATTAGGCCTGAAGCCTGTCGGGCTTTGATAAGGCCTTAAAAAGAAAGCTGAAAAGAAACACGGCTTTGATCTGAAAAATGGATCGCCGGATTGAAAAACCATACGGTCCATGCAGATTGAAATGGATATCCCTGACCAGACAGAAAGCGATACCCAAAGCTTTGGCATTGATCATGAATGACAATCTCTGCTAAAAAAGTCGGATTTTAATTGATCTTGCAAAACTTTCCAGTCACAATAGACTGTCTGGACTCTGCCTGATTGGGCCTTGACGCCCGATCAGGTGGTTTTCAGGAAGAAAGGAAACGGATATGCGTAAAATTCCAATGCGAAAATGCGTGGTCACGCAGGAACGCTTCCCCAAACAGGAACTGATCCGGGTGGTCCGCACTCCGGAAAATGAAGTTATTGTAGATGTCACGGGCAAGAAAAACGGCCATGGCGCCTACATCCAGAAATCGTTAGAAACCCTGGAAAAAGCCAAGAAAAACAAAGCACTGGCACGTGCTCTGGAATGTGAAATTCCACAGGAAGTCTACGATAAGCTGGAACTGGTCATCCGTGCCGGCTGATCAGATTCTCTCTTTAGCGCAGCTGTGTGTCCGCACCGGCCGCTTTGCCAAAGGAGATGCTTTAATCCCATCCATTCAGAAAGAACAGGCAAAAATCGTTTTGCTCAGTGATGGATGCGGAGCCAATCGTGCCAAAAAAATTCAGGATAAATGTGCCTATTATCAGATTCCGCTGATTCTTCTTTCGGCAGCAAAATTTGAGAGCATCAGCTCCAAGATTAATGGAGCCTTTGCGATTCTCGATCCCGGCTTTGCTAAAGGAATCATTCAGGCTGCGATGCATCGTGAAGATGTTCAAGCCTTCAATCTGAAAAAGACCAAAACTCCTGAAACCAGTCAATAGCCTCCTGTATGAGGCCCTGCTTCTAATTCCAAAAGCTCTGCTTTTGATTGGAAGCAGAGTTTCATGCAGGGAAAAAATTAGAGAAGGATGGTGGTGAAATGGCTAATAAGCCAGTAAAACGCAAACCGGCAAACAACCGTAACCGCAACAACAATAACCGGAATAACAACCGCAATAACCATACTCCAAGACCAAGAATTGAGTATCCAAAAGAAATTACCTACTCACTTCCGATTACCATCGGCGAGCTGGCTGAACTGATGAAACGGAACTCTTCCGAAATCATCAAGTTCCTGTTTCTGCTTGGCAATATGTCAACCATTAATACAAGCCTGACTGACGATGAAATCGAACTGATCTGTGAAGAATTCCATGTGAAGCCGCACAAAGAAGTCGTTATCGCAGAAGACGATATCGAAGACCAGATCGCAAATCGCGTCTTTGATGAAAAAGACCTGAAACCAAGACCACCAGTGGTTACAATCATGGGTCATGTTGACCATGGTAAAACAACTCTGCTCGACACCATTCGAAATGCACATGTTGTCAAAGGCGAATTTGGCGGCATTACCCAGCATATTGGTGCCTACCAGGCATCCGTCAACGGCCGCAAGGTGACCTTCCTGGATACTCCGGGTCACGAAGCCTTTACTGCCATGCGAGCCCGTGGTGCTCAGATCACCGATATTGTTGTTCTGATTGTTGCAGCGGATGATGGTGTCATGCCACAGACCAAAGAATCTATTGACCACGCCCGTGCCGCTGGGGTGCCAATGGTTGTTGCTGTCAATAAAATCGATAAACCAGGTGCGAACCCGGATCGCGTCATGAGCGAACTGGCCAACGAGGGTGTAATGCCTGAAGCCTGGGGCGGAGATACGATCTTCAACGAAATCTCTGCCCGTTCCGGACAGGGTGTTGACGATCTGCTTGAATCCCTGCTGTTAGTTGCTGATATGCAGGAACTCAAAGCCAACCCGGATGTACCTGCTTCTGGTACGGTAATCGAAGCCAAACTGGATAAAGGCCGTGGTCCAGTGGCTACCCTGCTTATTCAGCAGGGAACTCTGAAATCTGGCGATTCTGTCGTTGTTGGCAGTGCGTATGGCCGAATCCGTAAGATGACTTCCGATAAAGGAATGGAACTCAAGAGTGCTGGTCCATCTACTCCAGTCGAAATCATCGGTCTGAATGAAGTGCCAAAAGCCGGTGATGTGTTCATGGTTTACGACTCCTACAAACGTGCAGCTGAAATTGCCCAGAGCCGTGCCCAGAAACAGATTGAGCAGGAACGTTCGGCAACCTCTGCCCGTTCCTTAGAAGATATGGCCCGTATGATTTCTGAAGGGGATATGAAGGAAATCAATATCCTGATCAAAGCGGACGTTCAGGGGTCTGCAGAAGCCATGAGAGCTTCTATCGAGAAACTGAATGTCGATACCGTCAAAGTCAACGTGATCCGCTCGACTGTCGGTACAATCACCGAATCGGATATCATGCTTGCCTCCGCATCCAATGCGATTATTTACGGCTTCAACATCCGTCCTACTGCTGCAATCCGTAAGAAAGCAGAAGAAGAAGGAGTTGAAATCCGTCTGCACAACATCATCTACAAAGCGCTTGAAGAAATTGAGGGTCTGATGAAAGGTATGCTTGCCCCAGTTTACGAAGAAGTTGTGACTGGCCAGGCAGAAGTTCGTCAGATTTACAAAGCCAGCAAGGTTGGAACCATTGCCGGATGTTACGTTACAGATGGTGTAATCAAACGTGACTCGCGCTGCCGTCTGATTCGTGATGGCATCGTTGTCTACACTGGCCGTCTTGGTTCTTTACGTCGTTTCGAAAACGATGTCAAAGAAGTCAGCCAGGGCTTCGAGTGTGGTCTGACCATCGAAAACTTCAATGACATTAAAGTTGGCGACATTGTCGAAGCTTTCGAAGACAAGGAAGTTAAAAATGACGCTTAAACAGGACAGAATGGATCAGATTCTGAAAAAAGAAATCAGCCGGATCCTGCAGTTCGAACTGAAAAACCCGAAACTTGGTTTCGTGACTGTTACGGATGTTGAATGCACCCGTGATATGTCACAGGCTAAAGTCTATGTTTCCTTCTTAGGAAAACAGGAACGCAACGATGCGGGTATGAAAGTACTGCGTGCATCGAAAGGATTTATCCGTTCGACGCTGGCTAAAAACATCAAAGCCAGAAAGATGCCGGATTTGATTTTTGTTCAGGATACGTCTTTAGAGCATGGACGTAAGATCGATACGATTATTTCGAATTTGCCGCCTGCCAAAGAAGACACTGAATCCGATGCTGAACCCTCTTCAGAAACTGCTGCTGAAGAGTAAATCAACAATCAGTATTGTGTCAGCCGTGACGAATCAGCCTCGCTGAATCGTGGATAAGACTCTGCCCAGGACCGAAAACAATCCAGCGGATTTCAGGTCCTGAAGATAAACCTGGAGTTTCAGACTTTCCTTTTTCTCTTTTGTGGAAACGGGAAGAGATTCCGGTTTATCGACTGGGCGTCACAGTCGATCACAATTCGAAACGGAAACCGATATGAGAAGAAAGCAAACACTGGACCTGAAAGGCAGAAGGGACAAAGACTCTTCTGCCTTTGGTCTTTTCATCAAAGCATTGATTTACGCAATCGTAATTTTTATCGGCGGCCTTTTTGTGATGCTGCTGGTGACCGGCATGCTGTCTTACTGGCAGATTGCCATTCGATATTCCGTTCTGTGGATCATGCCGCTGGTCATCGCGATCAGCTTCTTTCTGGATACCCTTTTGCGCAACCGAAAATATGCCTACTGGATGTGGGGAATTGCCATCGCGATTCTGGTTGGGATAGAAGCTGTATTCCTGCTCAATCCGCCTGACCAGTTTGCCCAGCTTCGCTTTATCAAATCGCATGCTGAAGAGATTGCCCGTCAACAGAAAGAACCGTTGATTGCCGATGTCACCCGCATTTCGGAAAGCAAGATCCCGTTGTATGTGGAAACCCGTTCCAATGCCAACCCGCTGGATGATGAATCCATCGCGTATCTGGTGAACCTGATTAATGCCCTGCCAGATACACTGACCCAGAAAGCAGCCGGAATTTATTTTGTTGAAGAGGATGAATTCCAGGCCAATGCTGCAGGCAAGCAGAACATTGATGCTTTTGCCGGTTATGTCCGCCTGGAACAATCAGCGATGTATATCAAGATGCATGATCCGGCTGAAGCGGATCTGTATCTATATGTCTGCCATGATGGCAAACAAATTCCATGGGGCGAGGCGGAAACGTATAAGGAAACACTGATTCATGAACTGGTCCACCTGCTGGATATTCAGTACGAAGGCAAAAACGTTTACCTGTCTGATTCTAAAGACTGGCAGGATCTGTTTACGAAACATCAGTACGATCTGAGTGAGTACGCTGCTACCGATCCGGTCGAATTCTTTGCGGAAGCAGGAACCTATTATTTTCTGTATCCGGAACTTTTAAAACAATCTGCTCCAGATGTTTACGATTGGTTTGTGACCAATCTGCCAGACTTTCAGCCTGATGAAAGTCTGGCTTTTTAAGTTCTGACAGCCAATCAAAGTCAAAAGGATCCAGCCGAGAAGTGGCATCGAGACAATAGGTGTGCAGACAAGAGAGAGCAAAGCCAGCTTGAAGATCGTTCGAAAAGAGCAATAGTTTTGAAAATGAAATGGTTCAGACAAAAGACAGCAAGACAAATAAGAAATTTGAATTGGACCATCGGTTTTGTGGATCAGAAAGAATGCACTGGCCGATGCAGGGACCAGGAAGGTGGATAAGAGCATTCCAAAGCAGTAATTTAATATTGTAGGTCCAGACTGCCAGAGCTGTCTATTTCATGAATGAGATAGGAAAACCCAGGCAGTCTGAAAGGCTCTGAAAATGAAAACAAGACCAGCGTGCTGAGCAGGATGTATAAATATCTGGAATTTGGTTGACGAAGACGGAAATCTATGATTGAAAACGAACAAAGGCTGATCGGAAATTGTGGAAAATATGGGAAGAAAGGGCGAAAGAGCAGACAGGAACATCGTCCGAAAAGAGCCATTCTACCCCAATTAATGATTTATGATCTCCCCTGGAGAAAAAAGCAGATCTGAATTATGTGAAATAAGTAAAATAATCGGGAGACAAGAACAAAATCACCAGATCGTTTTCCCGTATTTGTATGAAAAAACGAAAAAATGTAAGCGTGCAATGTTAAGATCACACTAAAGATTGCCGTTATCCGATTTGTATCCTGTGTCAACATTGTATTTTATGTTTTTTTTACCTAAAGTATAGGCATGAGCAAAAGAACCGATTCCGCAGTTGACTGCATGCAGTACCTTGAACAACGTCTGATCGAACAAAGTAATGAGAACTGCGTAGATGAACAAAAAATACACGATCTTCTTTACCTTTCTTTGAAAGAAGGGTATGCAATCTTTGAGGAACCGATCCTTGAAGGCTCTTTTGTAAGCCAAAAGACCGGCCCATATTGTGTGGAACTGAACGCAATGTCGATTCAGCGTAAAAAGCTGTTCCCAATTACTTTACGAATGTCCCGCCAGACCATTCTGGTTTTGAATTCAATCCTTGAGCAATATGGCCACTGTTCCCATGAACAGCTGATGAGAGTCATCTGCCGTGATGAAGCCTGGCAGTCAGCCCGAAAGAATTCAAATGAGACATTTTTTGGAGTCATTGATTCTGAGTTGTTAAGAACGGACTCCCGCAAAGTCAGCGTAATTAGATCCCTGTGGAAAATGGATCATAACTTCTATGCAGATCCATCCTCGATGGCAATCCATCTGAACTAATCCTGATAAAAAACAATCCGGTCGATTCATGAACATCGGTACGAAGATTGATAATGGCCTGTCCAGTATGTCTGGGCGGGCTTTTTTGTATCCCATGCGCAGTGATGTCTTTGATGTTCCTATAAGAGAAGGATAAAGTCAAGTGAAGTCCCCTCAGACAGATTGAGTCTGATGTCTATATCAGGAAACAATCCAAAAAGCAAAGAAGCAAAACCGGTTGTTCCAGTTCTATTCAGGCTGTGGAGAGGCTGCTTGTGGAGGGTTCGTCTGGTGGTAAGAAAACTGGATGGAAAGAAATCGGGCCAGCACCAGGCCAAAGCGAAAACATCTGACAAATTTTCAGTATAAATATAGAGGTCAGACAAATTTCAGGGTTCGTTCCGACCTTTGAGTAAAGCGGGGTTTCGATTGATAACAGCCTGCTGGAAAATGAATCGTGATTCCAAAAACCATCTGAAGAATAAGAGAGATACCGCGAGTTCTAATGGCATTCCTCCAAAACAGGTCTGTACATCGGCTATAAGGACTAAAACAGTGAGGAGCAGACTGGGTTGATTGATCACAAGAATATTGAACAGGAAGCTTTTCTGCCCCCCCGACTCCGGGGCAAACGGTCACAAAAGAGTTCAGCCGATGGAGACAGTTTTTTCCTTAGCGTTGGCAGAAATAAAAAAGATCACAGACCTGTTCAGCCTGTGATCAGAAATTAGATTTGACCAGTCAGAATTCATCCTTTTAATGGAATCGACCAGAAACAAAAAGAAGGAATGAAGTGTGGATTATTGTGGAGCAGATCCTGCCGGGAGGGTTTTGATCCTGTATTTAAAATACGCCAGATGGCCAAGCCATACGAAGACCAGAATCCAGCGGGCCCATGGCACTTTGCTCATCATCAGAAAACCAAAGAGCATCACCAGAGAAATGGTTATCAGCACCCGCCGCTTAGCTGCGGTGGTCATCCCTCGCTGTTCACGCCAGTCTTTGATGTTGTTTTTATAAAGATTGGTCTGTAAAAACCAGTCGTTGAGCTTTTTTGAGCTGCGGCCAAATCCGAATGCCGCTAAAAGCAAGAAGGGAAACGCTGGCAGCAGAGGCAGAACAGCCCCGATAAAGCCAAGGATTAATCCAATAAAGCCTACCAGCAGATAGAACATCCGTTTGAAAAGATCATGATGTTCGATCCATAGATGATGGAGCGTCATCACAGGATGGTGAAGCAGCATCCGTGGCCCGGAGTAGCGCATGACCTGACGGATTTCATCCCGTTTCTGTGCCTGGTAACAATGCACTTTGCAGGCAGAGCAGAAGGTTTTGGATTCCATAAACGGACATTTATCAATGCGCAAGCGGGCGTATGTTTTCAGATCTTCAGTCTTGATGGTATTGGGATTTCCTTTTTCATAGAGATCGATCATTTCGCAGACGATCTTCTTTTCAAATGCGCGGCGGTCTTTAATTTTTTTTGTTTTCTTTTCATCCAGGCCGGCTGGGCTGGGCTGGAGTTTATTGACAGGTTGGGTGGACTGAGTATTCATGGTCGGTCCTTTCCTTTCTAATTTTCTGGAGTTCGATATTTTGATCGTTTGTTATGAGTGATGGATTTCAGATTTAGCCAGCCTGAGGGGTTATTTGTGAACTCTGGATTTTACCATCGGCCATCTTGATGTTGCGATCAGCAAAGCCTAACGTTCCTTTACGGTGAGAGATCAGAACGATGGTCCGGTCTTTCTTTTCATCGACAATGGCTTTCAGAACAGCTCCTTCATTGAGCGCATCCAGATTGGAAGTTGGTTCGTCAAGCAGCAGAATTTTTGAATTATGCAGAAAAGCCCGGGCCAGACCTAAACGCTGGCGTTCACCCGCAGAAAGGGAAGAACCCATTTCGGCCACTGGTGTCTGATAGCCCTGGGGGAGGGAGACAATCAGATCGTGGATATTGGCTTTCTTGCAGGCTGTAATCATTTCTTCTCTGGTGGCATCTGCCTTGGCAATCCGCAAGTTCTCTTCAATTGTGTCCGCAAACAGGATCGTATCCTGGAGCACGCAGCCCTCCAGATCACGCAGGGAAGCTGTATTGGTTACGGTCAGATTCTGATCGGCCAGCGAAACGGTTCCAGCTGTTGGATCCCAGAAACGCATCAGCAGCCGCAGCAGAGTAGACTTTCCACAGCCCGATGGACCCGAAATACCCAGAATCTGATTGGGAGCAATATCCAGATCCAACTCTTTTAAGACAGGTGTCTTTTTGTTATAGGCAAAGCTGAGATGATTGAGATCAAAGCGACCATACTGACCGTCTTTGCCATCCTTGACTTCATGGGTCTGGGGTTCTTCTTCCAGTAAAGCCAATACACGCTCACCGGCACCAAGGGTGGCGGATAAACCGGTGGAAAGATTTGCCATGGCGGCAACGGGACCAAAGGTAGAAAGCTGGCCGACAATGGCCACCAGAACCTGAGAAGCATTGATCTGGCTGCTTGCATACAGCAATCCGCAAAGCAAAGTCATCGCCAGTCCAGACAGAACGATCAGGCTGTTGACGATCGAAGTGGAATCGGCCTGCATGCGGCGTATTTTCTTTTCTTCTGTATAGAGTTCTTCGGTTCTGGCATTCAGCTTTTGAATCCGGGAAGGGATCTGGCCAAACTGGAGCAGTTCAAAAATCCCACGGGTGCTTTCCAGAACGAATCCGCCCAGTTTTCCAGACAGATCGCGCATTTTCTTGCCAGCCTTTGCAGCTTTGGGGCCAATGACTGCCACCGGAAGAAAGGCAACCGCAGCATAGGAAAGAAGAAGCAGCAGAGCGATCGACCAGTGGATAGCGGCTCCAATCCCCGCAAAGATCAAAGAACAGATCAGCGCAATGCAGATTGGAGAAATCGTATGGGCATAGAAGACTTCAAGCAGTTCCACATCTCCGGTGATCATCGAAATGAGATCGCCCTTGTTGCGCCCTTCCAGTTTTGCGGGGGCAAGTTTTCGCAAAGCCCCAAAGACTTTGTCACGAATCTGGGCAAGCAGTTTGAAGGCAATGTAGTGGTTGCAGGCCTGCTCGCCATAACGCAGAATTCCGCGCAGGATTGCACAGACGACTAAGGCAAGGATCACGCTGCCAAGGGAAGCCTGAGGATTGTTCATCAATACCCCAAGTCCCCAGGCTCCAAGCACCGGAATGGCACTGGCAGCCAGAAATCCAAGGACACCAAGCGTAATGGCGCAAAGCATCCAGCCCCACATGGGCAGGGCTAGTTTGATCATTGAAAGTAAGAGTTTAGCGGACTTCATGCTGGTTCTCCTTTCTGTTCTCGTCTGCTGGAGCTTTCTGGTCCAAGGCAGCGGAGTAGGCTTCAAGCTCAGCCTGACGGCCGGCCATGCGGGCATATTCACCATTCTGTTTTTTCAGATCAGCTGCTTTGCCGCGCTCAACCAGTTCGCCTTCTTTTAAGACAAGGATTTCATCGGCCAGATCCAGATTGGCCAGACGATGAGAAATGCAGATCACCAGACGATCTTTACTGGCTTCATGAGCGGTTTTCATCATCAGATGTTCAGCGTGGGAGTCCACTGCACTGGTCGCTTCATCCAGAATGAGGACGGGCGCGTTTTTAAGCAGTGCCCGGGCGAAACTGACCCGCTGGCGCTGACCGCCAGATAACGAAGCGGCCTGTTCGGAAAGGTGGGTATCCAGACCGTTTATCTTTTCAAGATCGTTCCAGATACCCGCCTGGTTTAAGGCCTGGATCATTTCTTCATCTGTCGCACTGGCTTTGGCAGCCTGCAGATTTTCACGAATTGTTCCAGAAAAGAGGGTACTTTCAAAGCTCAGGACAGTGATGTGATCAGAAAGTTCACTTGAAGCAATATTTTCAATTGGAACAGTGTTGAGGGTTAAAGCCTTGCTGGAATCATCCAGTTTTCCACAAAGAAGGTTGGCCAGAGTGGATTTACCGGACCCGGATTCTCCACAGATGCCGACAAAACCAGGGCCAGCCAGTTCAAAATCCATATGACGAAGAGCTTGTTTGCCCTCATTGCCCTCATTGTCTTCATAGGCAAAGCACAGATTCTCGGCTTTATAGATAGGTGTTCCCTGAGGAAAGGATGCCTGACGTTCTTTGACTGGGACATCGAAAATCTTGAACATGCGGTCAGCTGCAGCCGAACCATTTAAGGAAACATGGAAATAGCTGCCAAGCAAGCGCATTGGCAAGAAGAATTCAGCCGATAACAGCACAATGCTCAGGATCTGGAACAGATTGATGTTTCCATTTCGGTAGGAGAACAAGGCTGAAACAATACCGGCAGCTGCTCCGCCATAGGCCACCAGATCCATGACAGAAATGGAGTTGAGCTGCATGATGAGAACCCGCATGGTGACTTTGCGGAAGTTTTCGGCTTCTTCATTCATCTTCTGATGTTTACGTGCATCTGCGTTGTAGACCTTGAGTGTCGTCAGGCCCTGAAGGTTTTCCAGAAAAGAATCGGAAAGACCGGCGTATTGACCCCAGTATTTATCGAGCAGTTTTTTGGCAAATTTCTGGACCATCACGATGGAAGCCGGAATCAGAGGAACACAGATCAGCAGAATGAATGCGGAACGCAGATCCCAGAAAGCCAGCAGCACAAACAGGGTGACGGGAGCAGCCAGGGCATAGAAAAATTGGGGGAGATAATTTGCAAAATAGTTCTCCAGCTGCTCAATTCCATCATTGGAAAGCTGCATGACTTCAGCACTGGAAAAATAGTGAACATAGGAAGGCCCGATTTCAGCTACTTTGGCCAGCAGACGCTCACGCATCGTCTGCTTGACGCAATGGCTGCTGGCCACCGCATTGGCTTGCGCTCTTCGGGTAAAGAAAGAACGCAGCACACTCAGACTCGCCAGTCCAATACAGGCAATCACTAGAGTGGTTGTCGAAAAAGGATTTCCCACTAAAAAGCCGGCACAGATTCCAGATAGAATCAGGGTTGTGCCAACTGAACAGATCAATCCGAACCATTGGTCGATGACGTTTGCACGGATGTATTTCATCGCTTCTGGAACAGATTGAATCAAGCGTTTGTTAAACATTTTTTTCATACCTCTTCAATGAAAAAGCCTGTAGATCAGGCGTATTCATCGTCTTTCTACTGAATGATTAGTTTTCGCTAACTCATTATGCCAGAATCGTTGAGTATGTCAAAGTTAACTTTTTGCCAAATCTTTGATCTTGATGGATTGACTTTTAGATAAAGGGAAAATGAAAAGAAAATTGAAAAGGCGAAGGATATTTTGATAGAAATCATTGAAAAAGTATCCTCAACAGATAAAAATCGATTCGCTTACATTCCCCAAGTGAATAAGGTGAACAGAACTCGATCCATTCAACTCTAACAGCGGCTTTGAATATCCAGGATCGCAAGTGGTTGGTCTGGCTCTCTAAACTCAATTGAGGTCTTTCATACTTTCTGGCAGGGGGCAATCGGTGCTGTTTGTTAAGAGTGTCTGGTATTCCATCCTTACTGAAAGGATTTTAAGAGAGACTGATCAGAATTTTCTTAGAAAACCGCAACTTGGCATAAGAGCCAAAGCAATCGCGATTTCCTGATTTTTCTGGATTTTCGACAATTTCTGAGCGAATCGACAGACAGGGATACGTGCTATCTTTTTCAACATGCCAACCCAAGACGGATTTGATCAATCAGAGCGCAAAAAAAACAGGCTGAATCCATCAGCCTGTTTGAATTGCAAGTTTGCGTTCTATCGTTTAGAAGATTATTCGCACATTTTAACGATAACAGCAACACCCATGCCGCCGCCGATGCAAAGGGAAGCGAGACCATAAGTGAGGTGACGTTTAGCCATTTCGTAGAGCAGAGTAACCAGGATACGGTTTCCGGAAGCGCCTACTGGATGTCCAAGAGCGATTGCACCACCGTTTACGTTTGTTCTTTCTAACAGAACTTCTCTGTCAATGCCAGTGTTTTCGATCAGTTCATGGATTACACCAAGAGACTGAGCAGCGAAAGCTTCGTTCAGTTCGATTAACTGCATCTGATCCAGAGTCATATCTGCATTTTTCAGAGCGTTGAGGATGGCTGGAGTAGGACCAAGACCCATAGTTAATGGATCAACGCCGCCCTGGCCGAAGGCAACCACTTCTGCGATTGGTTTTAAGCCATATTCTTCAACAGCGGATTCAGAAGCAACGATGCACATGGAAGCACCATCGTTGATACCAGAAGCGTTACCAGCAGTAACACTTCCGTCTTTGATGAAGGCTGGTTTTAATTTAGCCAGCAGTTCAAGGGAAGTTTCACGAGGTCCTTCGTCAGTATCGAAGACAACGGTTTTCTTGCGCTGTTTGATTTCGATTGGAACGATTTCATCTTTGAATTTGCCTTCAGCGATGGCTTTGATTGCTTTCTGCTGAGAAGCCAGAGCAAATTCGTCCTGCATTTCGCGAGTCAGGTCATATTTTTTTGCAATGTTTTCAGCGGTAACGCCCATGTGAACGTTATTCATTGCATCAGTTAAAGCATCGTTGATCATGGCGTCAACCATTACCTGGTTGCCCATTTTGGATCCGACACGGTTTTTGCCGCTTACCAGGAATGGAGCAGCAGACATGTTTTCAACACCACCGGCTACGATGACTTTGCCCCAGCCAGCACGGATTCGGATTGCCGCTTCGATGACAGCTTCCAGACCGGAACCGCAGACCATGTTGATGGAGTGTGCAGGTACGCTGTTTGGAATGCCTGCATCTAAGGAGACGTGACGGGCAATGTTCTGTCCCAGACCAGCGGAGATAACGTTACCGATGATGACTTCGCTGACCTGATCAGGTTTAACGTTTGCCTGTTCCAGGGCTGCTTTCAGAACTGTTGCACCCATTTCTGCACAGGATACACTTGTCAGAGATCCCATGAATTTGCCGATGGCCGATCTTTTCGCGCCAACGATATAAGCTTTTTCACTCATTTTTATTGCCTCTTTCTACTCTTATGAGATTGCTCATCCATACTAGACCACTCGTCGCCGAATTTCAAACTTTTATGTGAATAAATTCACACAAAACAGAAAAACTGTTCAGAACGGCCATGCACAAACCCATTGTAACAGGAAACAAGTCAAAAAGAATACGCTTTCGGCACTAAATGCCTGACAACCGACTGCTGTTTTTCCAAAAAGCCGGTCAATTGAATTGAAAATGGAATTCCTGTCGGAAAATTTCTGGATTCACAATCAGGAAGAAAAAGCGCTGAATAAGCTGGAAATTGGAAATTCTGGTCAAAAAAAGATCCGATCTTGCAATATTCAGAGGCACAAAGGATGGAATATCAGTTTTTGATCTGTCTTTTTTCTTTCTTTTTTGAAATTGTCCGAAATTTTTCGATTTTAGAAAATAAATCGAATCAGATGAGTAAATCCTTGAACAGAGACTATGAAAAATCAAGTCAGAATGATTTGTGGAAAGTCTGGATTCCGTCCTGGCTCATGAGTCAGGGGAAAAGAAAAGCCTGATTAAGAAGTCTGAATTGAAAATTACAGCGCAAAAGGAAAACTCCAGACAAAACCAGGCCGCCAGTCAAACAGTCAGGTATGGGCGATGGCTTGTTCGATAAGACAGAATGCGTTTTGAGAAAGATTTGGATTTTGAAATTTGAAAAAAGCAGACAGGATCGAATACGGCAGTGAACGAGGATTGGCTTGTCCAAAAAAGAACAAAGTCAGATTTGGATCTGGCAAAAAGGGCGGAAGGCAGGGAAGAAGAAAGAAAAGAGAGCGGGATGCTCCTGATCAGTTTGGTTAAATTCGGAATAGCGGCCATAGATTTTCGATAAAATAGCCACGATTTTCCATAAAAAAAACGAAAAAACTTGGTGTCTGAATTCGACTTTGTTTTAATGAGGAGCATGCGCCTGAAAAACGGCTCTTTACGATAAACCCAGTTGTGATTTTTGTCACGATTGAAATCGCATACATTGACTGTATGGAAATTTGGTACGAAAAAGCTGTGATTTAATTCACTTTTTCAGATGAAATCGGATTCAAGATATTTATCGCACAATTCGCCATAATTACCTGATAAAAACGCAGAAAACCCAAGAAAAGGAACGCGAAAATGCAATTTCTTAGTGAAATGATTCACATCCGAAATTGACAGTCTTTTTTTAAGGGCTATTATTTGGGTAGTGCAAAGTCCGCTGTGGAGGTGCGTCTTTGCCCGAGAATCCAAAGTTCAGGCTGAAGAGAAAGGAGAACTTCAATTTTATGGATTTCAATTTAACAGAACAACAGAAACTGATGCAGAAGTTGTTCCGGGAAGTTGCCCAGGCAGAAGTAAAAGACAATGCTGCTGACGTCGACGAAAAAGAACGTTTCCCAAAAGAAAACGTAGAAATTCTTCGTCAGGCAAAAATGCTGGGTATCCCTTATCCACGTGAATACGGTGGAGCTGGTGCAGATTATCTGTCTTACATCCTTGCTGTCGAGGAATTATCCAAGACCTGCGCAACCACAGGTGTTGTATTATCTGCCCACACTTCTTTAGGTACTTGGCCAATTGCCCAGTACGGTACTCCAGAACAGAAAGAAAAATATCTCAGACCACTGGCTTCCGGTGAAAAACTGGGTGCATTTGGTTTAACAGAACCAAACGCTGGTACAGATGCTGCTGGTCAGCAGACAACTGCTGTTCTTGATGGCGACGAATATGTAATCAATGGTACAAAAATCTTCATCACCAACGCTGGTGAAGCAGATGTTTATATCATTTTCGCAATGACTGACAAATCCAAAGGCAACAAAGGAATTTCCGCTTTCATCGTTGAAAAGGACACTCCGGGCTTTACCATTGGTCAGCATGAAAAGAAACTCGGTATCCGTGGTTCCGCTACATCCGAGCTGATCTTCAACAACGTCCGCGTTCCAAAAGAAAACCTTTTAGGCGGCGAAGGCAAAGGCTTCAAAGTAGCCATGTCTACTCTTGACGGCGGCCGTATCGGTATCGCAGCTCAGGCTCTTGGCATCGCCGAAGGCGCATTAGAAGAAACCGTTAAATACGTTAAGGAAAGAAAGCAGTTCGGACGTCCAATTGCTAAATTCCAGAATACACAGTTTGTCCTTGCCAACCTGCAGACAAAGATCGATGCAGCGAAGATGCTCGTTTACCGTGCTGCAATGGCAAAAGAAGAAGGCAAACCGTATACAGTACTGGCAGCTGAAGCGAAACTGTTCGCAGCTGAAGTTGCTATGGAAGTAACAACCAAGTGCATCCAGCTGATGGGTGGTTATGGTTATACCCGCGACCTGCCAGTTGAAAGAATGTTCCGTGATGCCAAGATCACTGAGATCTACGAAGGAACATCAGAAGTTCAGCGCATGGTTATCTCCGGCGCAGTGCTTCGGTAGTGGAAAGGAAAACGGAACGATATGAAAATTGTTGTTTTAGCTAAACAGGTCCCTGACTCAACTGAAATTACAGTCGACAAAAAAACCGGTACTCTGGTTCGTGATGGCGTTCCTTCCATCATCAACCCAGATGATTTAGCTGGTCTCGAAGCGGCTCTTGAATTAAAAGATAAATCCGACGACGTTGTCGTTGAAGTTCTCTCCATGGGTCCACCTCAGGCTGCTGGCATGCTCCAGGAAGCAATCGCACGTGGTGCTGACAAAGCTTACCTGCTGACTGACAGAAGACTTGGTGGTGCGGATACATGCGCAACATCCAGAACCCTGGCTGCGGCTCTGGATAAAATTGGCTACGACCTGATCATCGCCGGCCGTCAGGCTATTGATGGTGACACCGCTCAGGTTGGTCCTCAGACTGCTGAACGTCTTGGCATTCCTCAGGTAACTTACGTTGATGAAGTTCTGGAAGTTGCTCCAGACCATATCAAAGTTAAAAAATCCCTCGAAGATGAAGACCAGATTGTTTCTGTTCAACTCCCGGCTGTTATTACAACTCTGTCCGGTATGAATAAACCTCGTTACATGAACTGCGTGGATATTGTTGATTCCTTCAACAATCCAGTTGTCATCATGACTTACGATGATCTTGCTGAAAACCTGCCAATGGAACAGATCGGTCTTGCCGGATCTCCAACTCAGGTATTCAGAACCTTCACAAAAGATGTAACGGCTGCTACAGAAACCTTTAACCTGCCTGCAGAAGAAACCGGAAAACAGATTGCTGAAACTCTGAAAGAGAAACAGCTGATTAAGAAGTAGAAAGGAACGTCATGGCTACATTTCCAGATTACAAAGATATTTACGTATTTGTAGAACAGAAAAACTCCGAACCAGCTGAAGTTGGTTACGAGCTCATCAACAAAGCCAGAGAGCTGGTTGATGCGGCTCCGGAACTCGGCTACAAAGTCGTTGGTGTACTCCTTGGCGAAAATGTTAAGGATAAAGCACAGGACGTCATCGCTCATGGCGCTGACGAAGTGATCGTCATTGATGATCCAAAACTGAAAGACTACTCCACTCAGTACTACACAGACGCACTGACTCAGATGATCGAAAAATTCAAACCATCTTCTCTGTTAACAGGTGCAACTGTTCTCGGACGCGACCTTGCTCCACGTGTTGCGGCCCGTATCAATGCAGGTCTGACTGCTGATGCAACTGGTATTGAAATTGGTAAAGATGTAAAACTGAACTCCCGTGAAGGCGTTCGTGAAATTCCAAATGATGATGCACTGCTGCTCGTTACCCGTCCTACTTTCGGCGGTAACCTGTTCGGTACAATCGTCTGCCCAAATACTCGTCCACAGATGGCTACCATCCGTCCGAAAGTATTTGACATGGCAAAACCAGATGCTTCCAGAACTGGTGAAGTCATTGAATTTGCTCCAGTATGGGATGACAAAGCGCCAGAAGTTGTGGTTGAAGGCGTAGAACCAAAAGAAGTTGCTGGCGTAGATATCACAAAATGTGACGTTCTCGTTGGTGCTGGCCGTGGGGCCGAAGGTGCTCTTGACCTGGTTGAAGAACTCGCCAGCCTGCTCGGTGGTGAAGTTGCTGCAACTCGTGCTGCTGTTGAAGATGGCTTCCTGCCAAAAGAAAGACAGGTTGGCCAGACTGGTAAAACAGTTCGTCCAAATCTGTACGTTGCCTGCGGTATCTCTGGTGCCGTTCAGCATGTAGCGGGTATGGAAAAATCCGATTACATCATCGCGATCAACCGTGACCCAGAAGCTGAAATCTTCAAGATTGCCAACCAGGGATATGTAGGAACTGTTGAACAGGTTCTGCCAGTCCTGATTGAAGAAATCAAAAAAATCAAAGCTGCTTAATCAGATCGTTTAATCAGCATCAAAACTGAGATTTGCATTCTACAGGCATGACGGATCAGTTCTAGGACGATTCGTCATGACCTGTTCCTTATTCTGTTTCTGTTGCCGTCAGCCGCTCAGATTATTCTGACTGCAACAGCATCATTTCAAAGATAAAAGGAGAGAATATCATGACAAAAGTAGGCGTAGTCGGCGCTGGTACTATGGGCCAGGGCATCGCAAATGCATTTGCATCCGCTGGAAACCCTGTAACCGTTGTTGATGTTAAAAAAGAATGGGCAGAAAACGGTGTAAACAAAATCTGCGCATCCAAAGACAAACTCGTTGCGAAAGGAAAAATCACTCCTGAAGCTGCTGAAACTGCTAAATCCAACCTCAAAGCTGGTGAATACGAAGATCTCGCAGACTGCGATTTAATCGTTGAAGCTGCTCTCGAACAGATGCCTCTGAAAAAAGAAGTATTCCACAAACTTGACGAGATTGTTAAAGAAGACGCTATCTTCGCTACCAATACTTCTTCTCTGTCCATTACTGAAATCGCTAACGGCATTAAACATCCAGTCATCGGCATGCACTTCTTCAATCCAGCAGACCGTATGAAACTGGTAGAAGTTATCTCTGGTGCTAATACTCCTGACGAAGTGAAAGAAACCATCATCGAAACTTCTAAAGCAATTGGTAAAACTCCAGTAGAAGTTAAAGAAGGACCTGGCTTTGTTGTTAACCGCATCCTGATCCCAATGATCAATGAAGCAACTGGCATTCTGCAAGAAGGCCTCGCTTCTGCTTCCGATATCGATACAGCTATGCAGCTTGGTGCCAACCACCCCATGGGACCTCTCGCTCTTGGTGACTTAATCGGTCTTGATGTCTGCCTCGCAATCATGAACGTTCTGTATGACGAAACTGGTGATCCAAAATACCGTCCTACAACTCTGCTCAAGAAAATGGTTCGCGCTGGAAAACTCGGCCGCAAAACTGGCGAAGGCTTCTACAGCTACAAGAAATAAGAACCGACAAATTAAGGGGGAACTTGCAGTTTCCCCTTTTTTTCAGAGTTGATCAGCCCGCTTTTTAACAATCATCTCCGGGCAGACTGAAATAGAGAGAAAGGATAAATCATGAATAAAGTACTTCTTGAAAAAGATGGCAAAGTGGCCATCATTACCATCAACAACCCAAAAGCCCTCAACGCTCTGTCAACTGAAGTGTTAGAAGATCTTGACGCTGCGGTCAATGACGTTAAAAACGATGACAACATCTATGCAGTCATCGTAACTGGTGCAGGGGATAAATCTTTCGTTGCCGGTGCCGATATTGCCGAAATGAAAGATAAAAACGTTGAAGAAGCTGCCAAATACGGCGCATTCGGAAACAAAGTTTTCCGTGAAATTGAAACCCTGAACAAACCAGTCATTGCTGCCGTAAACGGTTTTGCTCTTGGCGGCGGAAACGAACTGGCCATGTCCTGCGATATTCGTCTGGCTGCTGACAATGCAGTATTCGGACAGCCTGAAGTTGGTCTGGGCATCACTCCAGGATTTGGAGGCACTCAGCGCCTGGCTCGCCTGATTCCAGTTGGTCTGGCAAAAGAAATCATCTATACAGCCCGCAATATCAAAGCCCCAAAAGCTCTTGAAATCGGTCTGGTGAATGCGGTTTATCCTCATGAAGAACTCATGCCAGCTGCTTTAAAAATGGCTAAGGGGATTGCGAAAAACGCTCCAAAAGCGGTAGCCGCTTCTAAGAAAGCAATCAACGACGGTCTGAATGAAACCATCGATGAGGGTATTCAGACTGAAGTTGAACAGTTCTCCGGCTGCTTCGCTACTGAAGACCAGAAATACGGTATGGATTGCTTCCTGAATAAAGTTAAAGACAAACAGTTCAAAAACAAATAAGCAAAAAAGCAGACTTAAGGTGTTTTCGAAGATGGATTGTACAGTTTTTCACTGTCCATGTCCACCATCTCAGCGCCGAAGGACAACCTTTGCATATTGAATCTCAATCTGTACAGATGCAGTCTTCGTGATAGGATATCTCGAGAGAATATCGGTGAATATCGTATCGATCTGCGTACGATCTACATATTCGACATATATGGAAAGAGGTTCAGATGAATAACGATGGATCTGGATCAGGTCTTTGGCTCCTGATCTGAAATCTGTCAACAGTCAGGACTGACGTTTATCGTTGTGTCTGGCCCGTAGATCAGACCAGCGGTTTCGGGCGTTGCCTGTGTGAAAAGCTGCTGGTCTTTCGTTTTTTTGGATCCGCTGCCTCTTTCATGACAGTAGAGACAGTTTTGGAGTCAAACAATTTCACGATTATAAGAAACAAGAAGAATAGAAGGAGAATCATTGTGTCAAAAGTCATTACTCCAGCTCAGGCTGCTGAACTTGTCAAAGACGGCGACCGGCTGACTATGCTTGGTTTTATCGGAATGGGTCATCCTCAGGAAGTGACCTATGCCATTGAAGACCGTTTCCTCAAAACTGGACATCCACGCGATATCGATCTGTTTTTCCCGACAAACGTTGGGGATGGAACAGACCGGCTGGGCATGAATCATCTGGCTCACGAAGGTCTGCTGCGTTCCATCGTTGGTGGTCACTGGAACCTTGTCCCTGCTTTACAGAAACTGGTTACAGACAATAAAGTTCAGGCCTGGAACCTTCCAATCGGAACGCTGGCCCAGCTGCTTCGTGAAGTTGCCGGCAATCGTCCAGGTGTCATTACAAAGATCGGTCTGAATACCTTTGTTGACCCTCGCGTAGAAGGCGGCAAAATGAACGATATCACCAAAGATGACCTGGTAGAACTCATGGTGATCGATGGGGAAGAGTACCTGCGCTACAAATCACCAAAGAAAATTGATGTTGCTGTTATCCGTGGTACATTAGCCGATGAAAGCGGCAACGTAACCATGGATAAAGAAGCTGCCTTCCTGGAAGCTCTGGCTATGGCTGAAGCCGCTCATAACACTGGCGGTATCGTCATTGCTCAGGTCGAAAATATCGTCCAGAATGGATCGCTCAATCCCAAAGACGTTAAAGTACCTGGAATCATGGTTGACTACATCGTTCAGGGAACACCGGATAACTCCTGGCAGACTTATATGAATCCATATCTGCCTGAACTGTCCGGCCAGATCAAAAAGCCGCTTGGCGCGATGGAAAAGATGCCGCTCAATGCCCGTAAGGTGATCAGCCGTCGTGCGGCCATGGAACTTTCCAAGAATGCGATCGTAAACCTTGGAATCGGTATTCCAGAAGGAATTGCTAAAGTTGCCAACGAAGAAAAACTGCCAGGCATGAAAATGACTGTTGAAGCCGGAAATATCGGTGGTGTACCTTCTTCAGGCGTTGGCTTTGGTTCGGCCACTAACCCTGAATGTACAATTGATTCTCCTGCCATGTTTGATTTCTACGATGGCGGCGGCCTGGATCAGGCTTTTTTGGGTCTGGCTGAATGTGACCGTAACGGGAACATCAACGTTTCCCGTTTCGGACCCAAAATTGCTGGCTGCGGTGGTTTCATTAACATCACCCAGTCCACACCAGTTGTTGTCTTCTGTGGAACGTTCACTGCAAAAGGTTTAAAAGAAAAGATTGGCGATGGCAAACTTGAAATCATCAACGAAGGTGAAGTGAAGAAGTTCATGAACGACGTTGAACAGATTACTTTCTCCGCTGAATTCGCCAAGAATGCCGGTCAGAAAGTTCTGTACGTCACTGAACGCGCTGTCTTTGAATTACGCGATGGCGTCTTCACACTGACTGAAATCGCTCCTGGAATCGATTTACAGAAAGATGTTCTCGATCAGATGGACTTCACTCCAGCGATTGCAGAAGATCTGAAGTTAATGGATGAAAGAATCTTCAAAGACGAACCAATGGGTCTTTTAGACGACATGAACAAAGCTGACTGATTGCTTCTGTTCTTCTACTTTGAAAAAGATCAAACGAATTTTACAGGTGCCCAGATCTCTTTGGGCACCTGTTTTTGTCGTGTCTGAAAAGAAGTGACCGTTTTTTTTTTTTTTTTTTTTGTAAAAAGACGCCATGGCCTTCGGCCACATGCCGCAATGAAAATGGGTGAATCGAACTCAATAAAGGACTCAGTTCATA
>CAJTVE010000028.1 GCA_910579655.1 uncultured Allobaculum sp.
TTACACTGCCAGCAGCGGTAATAAAACAAAAAAACCGCTTTAATCCATTGGACTAAAGCAGGGGTGTGAACAGTAACGGGAAGAGTAAATGCTGGATTTCGGCAGGGCCAAATTTCAAAAAAATTGAAAAAAGTCCTTGCAATCCTGAATGGATATGGTATCCTAAACAAGCGCTGATTGAAGCGCGAAACAAAAACTGGCGCGTTGGAGAAACGGTTAACTCATATGCCTTTCACGCATACATTCACGGGTTCGAATCCCGTACGCGTCACCATTTGAAATCAACCGGCAGATCAGATGATCTGCCGTTTTTCTTTGGCTGGTCCTATGCATGGGAGAACAGGCAGAACAGCAGAGATAAGGCTGTGTTTTTTCTTCCTGTTCTGTCAGTGAATTCAGCGAGTCTGGCAGTCTGCTGCTTTCCAGTCCCTTTGCCCGCACGCATGAACAACTGATGCGTTCGAGTCATTTAAATCGGTTTGAAAACAGACAGGATCCGAATTGAATCCTGCTTATAGAAGTTCTGCTGATAAAACAGATCAAACGCAGGGCGCACAAAGAGCGGTTCATTGAATTCCAGACGGCTTTTAACAGTATGATCCGGGCCTGCTCTGGATCTGCTGCGTCTGGCCGTTTATTGGCCCAAAATCTTTAGGCTGCATTTTCTCTTTCCTGATTTACCTGAAAGAGGAAAATTCAAATCCGAATCGGACATTGCCAAGTGACCAGACAATTTTTGATTTTCCATCTCTAAGATCAGAATTCCCGTTTCCATCGGATATCTGTCCCTTGATTCTGGCTGATTGTGGTGGTAAATCCGCCAAATAAGCAAAGAAAATCGGATATAGTTCATTTAGAGCTATTTGATCAGACATGGAAATTGTTGTCGATAAATAAAGTGAATTTTCTTCATTTAATAGTTGTAAATCGATTCGAAAACGAGTATTATACACGGGCATGCGTGGGAGGGCCCTGTGCCCGGAAACCACTGCATAAGACCCAATACAGGAGGAGTGTCTTATGGCAAAGAAAAAGAAAAAGAAGATTACCAAAGTTGTAAAACTCCAGTTCCCTGCAGGTGGAGCTAAACCAGGTCCAGGTCTTGCAGGTGTTGGTATCAACATGCCTCAGTTCTGCAGCGCATTCAACGATGCAACGAAAGAACGCAGAGGCGATATCGTACCAGTAGTGATTACTGCATACGAAGATAAGAGCTTTGATTTTGTACTGAAAACAACTCCAGCCGCTCAGATGATCAAAAAGGCTGCAGGTGTAGCAAAAGCATCCGGCGACCAGAAGCAGACTGCAGGAACGATTACTGTAGATCAGCTCAAAGAAATCGCTGAATACAAAATGCCAGACCTCAATGCCAATGACGTTGAAGCTGCGATGAAGATTATTGCCGGTACCGCTAAAAATATGGGTATCAAAGTAACAGGATACGAAGGATAAGAGAGGAGAAGACAATGGCAAAAGTAAGTAAACGCTATAAAGCTGCTAAAGAGCAGATCGACCGTACAAAAGTCTATACCGTTGAAGAAGCTGTTGATCTGGCTAAAAAAGCCAGCTCCGCTAAATTCGATGAAACTGTCGAAGTTTCCTTCAACCTGAACGTAGACCCACGTCACGCTGACCAGCAGATCCGTGGTGCTATGGTTCTGCCAAACGGTACTGGTAAAAGCCAGACTGTTGCTGTTGTTGCTGAAGGCGACAAAGCAAAAGAAGCTGAAGATGCAGGAGCAGATTTCGTTGGTTCCGACGAACTGATCCAGAAAATTCAGGGTGGATGGTTCGGATTTGACGTCCTGATCGCTACTCCGAATATGATGGGTAAACTCGGCCGTCTCGGTCGTGTGCTTGGTCCTAAAGGATTAATGCCAAACCCAAAAACCGGTACAGTAACAATGGATGTTGCTAACGCTGTTAATGAAGTAAAAAAAGGTAAAGTAACTTACCGTGTTGACAAAGCTGGAAACATCAACGTACTGATCGGAAAAGTATCCTTTGACAATGATAAACTCGTAGAAAACTTCAATGCGATCTACGATGTAATCAAAAAAGCGAAACCAGCAAAAGTTAAAGGTACTTACATGAAAAACCTGGTTCTGTCTACAACTATGGGTCCTGGTATCCATGTTGAAATCAAGTAATCTTGATTTGACAATCTAGTTTTTCGTCATTAAACTTAGTTTGTTCTCAATATTCCAAAGACAGTAACGGCGAGAGCTTAATTATGTTACCGAGGGATTGATACGCATTTTTTCTATGCCAATCAAGCCCGCTTAGCGGGTTTTCTTTTGAATATTGATGCAAAATACAGAAAGTAGAGGAATTCTCATGAACAAAGACGTCCTTGCTCAAAAGGAAGCTGATGTTGCTGAGCTGTCGAAAAAGATTTCTGACTCTAGTTCTGTCGTTGTCGTTGAATACCGTGGTCTGAGCGTAGCTGACATCACTGAATTACGTCACGCTCTGCGCAAAGAAAACGTTGAAATGAAAGTATTTAAAAATACGATCGCTCAGCGTGCGGTAGATCAGCTTGGTTATGAAGGTCTTGAAGCTGCTCTGAAAGGTCCAAACGCTCTGGTATTTGGTACTGATCAGGTTGCTCCTGCCCGTGTTCTTGCTGACTTTGCAAAAACACATGACAAACTGGTCTTAAAATCCGGCATCGTCGATGGAGCCGTCGTAGACGAAGCAACCATCAAAACTCTTTCCAGTCTGCCAAACAAAGATGGCATGATTGCAAAATTTGCATCTACCCTGAATGCACCTGTTATTAAATTCGCGCTGACTCTGAAAGCTTTAGCTGACAGTAAGTCCGGCGCTCCTGCAGAAGAAGCTGCAGCGTAATTGGAGGATAAAAGAAAATGGCTAAATTAACTCAGGAAGATATCCTTGCTTACCTCGAAGAGGCAACTATTCTTGAACTGAACGATCTCGTAAAAGCAATTGAAGACAAATTCGGCGTTGTTGCAGCTGCTGCTGTAGCAGGTCCAGCTGCTGGTGCTGAAGCAGTTGACGAAGGACCAAGTGAAGTAACTGTTACCCTGACTGACGTTGGTGGAACTAAAGTTGCAGTTATCAAAGCTGTACGTGAAATCACTGGTCTTGGTCTGGTTGATGCGAAGAAACTCGTTGACTCCACTCCAGCTGTCATCAAAGAAAACATTGCTCCAGAAGAAGCAGACGGAATCAAAGAAAAACTCATGGCTGCTGGTGCAACTGTTACTGTTAAGTAATCGAACACACAGTCAAAACCTAACCATAAACGCAAGGCAAAACGCTTTGCGTTTTTTTTTCTGCTTTGTTGGACGATGCGCTGTCTCTGGTTCCTGGTTTGATCTGATCTGATCTGTTCTGCTTTTCTTCATGCTCTTTTCCATCCTGGACACCTGTGCTTTGATTCCTTCTCTTTCAGGATTTCCATTCTGCATCCATTCGATTTCCTGTTTCTTTGGCTGCGTATCTTCTTGAGGATATTTGATTCTTAATCAGATTTATTCTTATCAAAATTGAATTTGTTGCTTATGAAATGAATGAATTGTCTTCAAATTCGAAAGGATCAATTCACTATCTTGAAAAATATGGTAAGGTAACGAAGATTTGCTTCAATTTGAGAGGATTTGGTCTCTTTTGAATTTCAAGCAGATCTGAATTGAAGAATGAGAGAATGAGAAGAAGAACGATCAGCAGAAAAGAGGATCGATCGGCACGCGAAAATAAGATCGGTCTGCTATAGAAATCGATCTGCAGGTTCAGAAACAGAAAAGGAGAAAAGAGAAGAATGAAATCAAGACCCGGACATATGCTGCCTGTCGGGGCAGTGGCCCTTTCAATACTGGTCAGCCCGATTCAGCCTTTGCTTGCGCAGGAGTACCAAGATGAAACACAGACAACGCCTTCGGCACCGGATGCAGATGGGCGATCCTCTGTCAGCGAGGAAGGAAAAACTTCCCCAGTCACAAAAGAAACCGTATTAAGCCGCTATGGACAGAAGGCTGATCTGGAGAGTGAATTCCAGATGGAATCGCAAGGACAGGATTCGCAAAAATCAGAGGATAACGATAAGAAAGTTGGCCGTGTTTCGATGCTGCGTGTCTATAATCCAAATTCCGGAGAACATTTCTATACGGCTTCCCAGGCGGAAAGAGACTTCCTGGTGAAAGCTGGATGGCATGACGAAGGCATGGGTTGGACTGCCCCTGATCAGGGGGATCCTGTTTATCGTCTTTACAATCCAAATTCTGGCGATCATCACTACACCTTGAGTACTGAAGAACGGGATGATTTGGTCAAATTTGGCTGGGATGATGAAGGAACGGGCTGGTATTCAGATCCGCAAAAGAGTACTCCGCTCTATCGTCTTTATAATCCGAATGCTGAAACCGGAAACCATCACTATACAGTTGATACCAATGAACGACAGTTTCTGATTGGTGCCGGCTGGAAAGATGAAGAGATTGGCTGGTATGGCCTCCACACTCTTTCCAATACGATTCGCTTTGAAAAAGATGGATATTGCTATTCGGAAGATGGTGAAAAACATACCGGTGTTCAGAAACTGAATGACAAGTTTTACTATTTCGATCCGGCCCAGGATGGCAAGAAAGCTGAATTTACCGGGCTGAAAAAGACGGATCAGAATGATCTGATTTACGGCAACGGGGATGGAACGCTCTATACTGGACTCAAAGTCATCGACGGAAAACTCTACTGCTTCTTAACTGAAAGTGGAAAAGCAGCCCGCAATCAGTTCCGCCTGCTTCCGGCTGACCACAATGATGGAACTATTGACTTTGCCTGGTTCAATAATGAAGGCGTAAAAGAAACAGGCCATGCCTCAACCGCCAAAGAACAGGCAGCTTTTGAAACCTGGGCAGCCGACGGGAAGTCCTGGTTTACAGATTCTTCGACTGGAGCTGTAATTCCTGTTCGTGAGTATCTGATGCCGCGCCTTGGCAATGACAGGCTGAATCTGTTCATGGAGGAAGCTCTCAAGTATGAAGGCACTCCCTATGTCTGGGCTGGTAAAAGTCCACAGACTGGATTTGACTGCTCGGGACTTGTGACCTGGAGCATGCGCGCCAAATGGGGAATTGATGTGGATCCGATGATGACCAATGCGGCCAAAATTTATTCCGCCTATTGCAGACCGGTTGCAAAAGGATCACAACAGCCAGGAGACTTGGTTTTCTGGCAGGGAACTTATGGCGAAAATCCAAATTATATTTCCCATGTCGGCATCTATATCGGAAATGACTGGATGTATTGTGCAGGAGATCCCATCGGATTCTATCCGGTTGATTCTCCTGAAAAGCCTGATGGAACCCCAGCTCCTTATTTATTTGGCAGAGTCTGATCTTTGACGGTGTCTGGTCTTTGATGGAGTTTGGTTGACAGGAAAATAGCTGGATTCTCCAAACAGAAATCTCAGTTTCAAAATCAATTCAGAAAAATACATACAGAAAAACAGGAATAATTTTAAACTGAGCATTCAAATCTGAATATGAGAGGGAATATCGCTCTGGCAAAGTCTAAGGACGGCCGGAGCGTTTTTCTTTGGAATGAACAGACAAATCGCGAAGAGTATCGATAGGAAATAGAATCATGGAAGAGCATCATAAAGAAAAAACGTTCCAATCCAGATGGATCAAAACGCTGAAGATCAATAAAAAGAAAAAGCCGGAATAAAATCCGGCACTTGAAGACGAGATTTTTACCTGACATGCCGTCAAGTGGTCAACTTACTCAAATTATAAGGATACCGACGGAACATGGAAGAGGTTATTACGAGAATAACTGTCAACCATGTTGACGGTTTTCGACAACAAATAAGAGGAATCAGTTTACCTTATCTCAATTGTAGGAAAAATGCTATATCTCCAAGCGACATCATTATAGCAAATCACTTCTTCAATGTCTCTCTTGACAACGAATTTCTTTAAGATTGAAAAAGGAATATTCCGGGATTGAATATTCAATTTTTTGCTTGATTTTTTCAGGGTGTGCGCTATAGCGTGAATAAAGGCGGCCCAAGCAGCAGAAAAAGAAGCTGGAAGTCAAAGTCATGCCTGAAGGAGGAGAAAATATGGAAAGAGACCAGAAAGCGGCTGGAAAGATTGCAACAGATCCGAACCCGGAAAGATCCGGGTTGGAGGAAGAAGCTCTCGATCCAAAAGAAGAAGTCGTGGCCGGCCTGGAGCAGGCGGGAATTGAACTGGACCAGAAGAAAATCCTGGAAGGAATCGATCTGAAGATTTATCCAGCCAGCCGGATCGCCCTGATGGGGGAATCCGGAATTGGCAAAAGCACCATTCTCAAGCTTCTGGCAGGAATTCTTGAGCCCACTGAGGGAAAAGTTGTTCGCCCTGAACGAATCTCCATGGTTTTTGACCAGGAAGGACTTTACCCGATGCTTTCTGCTATGACCAATATTCAGCTCGGGATAGACTGGTCTGCCTGCTCTCGCAAGGAACGAAAAGAAAAAGCCCAAAAGTGGGGGAAGTTATTCAATTGCGAATCCTTCTGGGATCAGCCGGTCTCTACCCTTTCAGCTGGGCAGAGAAAACGGATTGCTCTGGCAAGAGCCATGATGAAGGAGCCGCAGCTGCTCTTGCTGGATGAAATCTTTCATGCCCTGGACAGCCAGCTGCGAATACAGATTATGGAAACGGTCAAAGACATCTGCCAGAAAAAACAGATTGCTCTTGTTTTTGCCACCCATGATCCCTCTGAAGCAGAATTTTTTGGGGCTGAAATTTTTCAGCTGGAACCGTCTGCTCAATAAAAAGCCGAAATGGAAAAAATCAGAATTGAATGCTGTCCGAAATGAAAAATACCCATAGCTGAGAAGGGATAAGGAATAAAGCCGGTTTCAGCACAACAGTGGGCGCAAAAATTGAATCAATCGATAGCCTGCCGCAGAGAATCGAAAAAGAAAAAAGAGTAGAGAAACGAAAAAGAAAAAAGAGTAGAGAAAAGAAAAAAACGAAAAAGATAAAAGTAAAGAGATAGAAATGACAGGTGATTTTTATGGCACAACAAACAAATCCTGAACTTGAACAGAACATGATTTATTCGGTCTTTGTTCGCAATCATTCCCAGGAAGGAACTTTTGAACAGGTAACAAAGGATCTGGAAAGAATCCATGGACTCGGCGCAGATATTCTCTGGCTGATGCCAATCTATCCAACTGGAGAGGAATGTCGTAAGGGAAAGGATGGAAGTCCTTATGCGATCCGTGACTATCGAGCGATTGATCCAGCCATGGGAAACTGGAACGATCTCAAAAAACTCGTTGAAACAGCCCACAGTCTGGGCATGAAGGTGATTGTCGATATCGTATTCAACCATACCTCACCGGACTCCGTTCTTTATCATGAACATCCGGAGTGGTTTTATCGCAACGAGCAGGGAAAACCTTCCTCAATCGTTGAAGACTGGAGCGATATTATCGATCTTGATTTCTCTAATCCGGGATTGCAGGACTACCTGATTGATACTCTGAAACTGTATGCCGGAATCCTGGATGGATTTCGTTGTGATGTGGCAACCCGGATTCCGGTTTCCTTCTGGAGGCGGGCACGCAAAGAATGTGGCGAAGTCAATCCTGATCTTTTCTGGCTTGCTGAAAGCTGCCATCTGCCTTTCACCAAATTTATTCGCGATCATCATCGGACTGCCGAATGTGATGCCGATCTGTACCAGGCTTTTGATGTCCTGTATGACTACGATGCGTATCCCTATGCCGAGAAGATTTTTAAAGAGCATAAACCTATGCAGGAATGGATCGATGCCCTGATTCGCCAGGATGCCGCGCTGCCAGCCAATGCGATCAAACTGCGCTATCTGGAAAATCATGATAATGACCGCATTGCCCAATATGTTTCAGACCTCCTGTTGTGGAAAAACTGGACGGCTTTGCAGTTTTCGTTAAAGGGCCTGCCGCTGGTTTATCATGGCCAGGAGCAGCGGGAAACACACCGGCCAAGTATTTTTGACCAGGATCCAATCCGCTGGAAAGAGGATCAGGAAGCAGCCGGCTGGATCCGGCGCATGAGTACGATCCATAAAACTTATTTTCATCCCCAGAGCGTCATCGAATACGGACCTGATGAGGAGCAGCATCTGCTGAGCGTTATGCGGGATGGTCTGACTGGCTTCTTTTTGCTGGAGAAGCCGGCAGACCAGATCAAACTGCCGCTTGAAGATGGAATGTATCTGAATCTTTTTGATGAGAACGAAATTCAAGTCAAAGATGGTAGAGTATCGAAAGAGGCTTTTCCGCTTTTGGTTGAAGGATCTCATGGATCTATCACAACCTTCTGATTTCATCTTCTTACCTCATCTTCTGACTCGGTACTCCGTCTTCATGGCTTGGAGACGTGCCCCTGAGAACGTTTCGAATTCAGAGTCGGTGTGATGAGGATGACAATCTGCTTGCTGCATGTTCGCTGGAAATGCAGCGGCTTTTGTTTTTGAAAACCCAAGAGGCTGCTGCTGGAGGTGCGGCGTTGTCGCAGCGCCTAGTGAAGGATCATGGTATAGAAATGGAGTTGGAAAATCGGAAAGTTCGATGAAGTCAAAGAAAAGGAAAAAGGAAGGGAAAAGGAAAGCGGACAGAAGAATTTCGCAGATTGCTTTCTCGCCTGTTTTCCGCAAAAAAATACCCGTTTGATCAGGATAGGGAGGACACAACGTCGCACTCTGCAGGACGAACCGTATGAAAGTGGTGAAGAAAATTGTCCATCAAATGAAACTGTGCTTCCATAAAATTTTCATGAATTTCATAAAGATTTGCAGTTGACATGAGGTTGTGAATTTTGTAAGCTTTCTGAGCATGCAAATGGGTGACCACGCCCGCTTTTTTAAAGGGATGTTTATGAACCACCCGGATTCGTTTGCATGAAACGTTAGATTAAAAGGATAAATAAGGAGAAGCAATGCCTACAATTAACCAGTTAATTCGTAAAGGCCGCCAGTCCAGCCAGAACATGTCTAAGTCTCCTGCGCTGAACCGCGGCTACAACTCTTTAAAGTCCAGAGCTACGAAACAGACTAGCCCACAGAAACGTGGTGTCTGCACTCGTGTTGGTACAATGACCCCTAAAAAACCAAACTCTGCACTTCGTAAATATGCCCGTGTTCGTCTGAGCAACGGCATGGAAGTAACTGCATATATTCCAGGAATCGGACACAACCTTCAGGAACACTCTGTTGTATTAATCCGCGGCGGACGTGTTAAAGACCTGCCAGGTGTTCGTTACCATATCATCCGTGGAACACTTGACTGCGCTGGTGTTAACGAACGCCGTCAGAGCCGTTCTTTATACGGAACTAAGAAACCTAAGAAATAGTCGTCAATCGTGAAAGGAGAATAAACCAATGCCAAGAAAAGGACATATTGCAAAACGGGATGTTTTACCAGATCCTATTTACAATTCCAAACTCGTAACTCGTTTAATCAACAAAATCATGATTGATGGTAAACGAGGAACAGCCCAGAAAATTCTGTACAATGCATTTGACATTGTCGAAGTTAAAACAGGCAAACAGCCTATGGAAGTTTTCGAGCAGGCTCTCGAAAACATCATGCCTCAGCTCGAACTGAAGGTTAGACGTGTTGGTGGTGCAAACTACCAGGTACCAGTTGAAGTCAGCGAAGAAAGAAGACTGACTTTAGGTCTGCGCTGGTTAGTCAACTACGCAAGACTGCGTAACGAAAAAACAATGGAACAGCGTCTTGCTGCTGAAATCATCGATGCTGCCAACGGCAACGGTGCTTCTGTAAAACAGCGTGACAACGTTCACCGCATGGCTGAAGCCAACAAAGCATTCGCTCATTACCGCTGGTAATTTTGTGGCAATTGCTTCAGCACTGCTGAATCTGAATTTCCGTTTTATATTAAGATAGATTTTGAATCAGGAAGGATGTCGAATCATGCCAAGAGAATATTCACTTAACGATACCCGTAACATTGGTATCATGGCTCATATCGACGCCGGAAAAACAACAACCACTGAACGAATTCTGTACTACACAGGTGTAAACCATAAAATCGGTGAAACTCACGATGGTGCATCCACAATGGACTGGATGGATCAGGAAGCTGAACGTGGTATTACAATTACATCTGCTGCTACAACCGTTCACTGGAAAGGCAACCGAATCAACATTATCGATACTCCGGGTCACGTTGACTTCACAGTAGAAGTTGAACGTTCCCTGCGTGTACTCGATGGTGCTGTAACCGTTCTGGATGCCAAAGCCGGTGTTGAGCCTCAGACAGAAACCGTATGGCGTCAGGCCTCTGAATACGGTGTACCACGTATTGTATTTGTAAACAAAATGGACTCCACCGGTGCAGACTTTATCATGAGCTGCAATACGATCGTAGATCGTCTCGGTGCTAAATCCTGCCCAATTCAGCTGCCAATCGGTGCTGAAACTGCCTTCGAAGGTGTTGTTGACATCATCGAACGCAAAGCCCTTTATAACAAAGGCGATAAGGGAATTATCGTCGAAGAAGGACCTGTACCAGAAGACATGGTCGATCAGATGGAAGAATATCGTGAAAAACTGCTGGAATACCTGGCAGACTACGATGAAGATCTGATGATGCAGGTTCTTGAAGGTGAAGAACCATCCATTGAAGACATCAAACGCGTTCTGCGTGTTGCTGTTTGCACTGGTGAATTCTTCCCTGTATTATGCGGTTCCGCATACAAAGACAAAGGTGTTCAGCCAATGCTGGATGCAGTTGTCGCTTACCTGCCAAGCCCACTGGATGTTCCAGCAATCAAAGGAACTCTGATGGATGGCGAACCTGCTGAACGCCACGCTTCCGATGACGAACCATTCTCGGCTCTGGCATTCAAGGTTATGACTGATAAATACGTCGGAAAACTTACGTTCTTCCGTGTATATTCCGGTACTGCTGATTCTGGAAGCTACGTTCTGAACTCTTCTAAAGACCAGAAAGAACGTTTCGGCCGTATCATGCAGATGCACGCTAACCAGCGTCACGAAATTCCGAAGGTTTACTCCGGTGATATTGCTGCCGCTGTTGGTCTGAAAAACACCACAACTGGTGATACCCTGTGCGATCCGGATCACCCAATTATTCTGGAAAAGATGCAGTTCCCGGAACCAGTTATCGAACTGTCCCTGGAACCAAGAACGAAAGCTGACCAGGATAAGATGGGTCTTGCTCTGGCTAAACTGGCTGAAGAAGACCCAACCTTCAAAACATACACCAATAAAGAAACCGGTCAGACCATCATCGCTGGTGTCGGCGAACTTCAGCTGGATGTTCTGGTAGAACGTCTGCGCCGTGAGTTCAACGTAGATGCCAAGATTGGTAAACCACAGGTTGCTTACCGTGAAACTCTGCGCAAAGCGGCTGAGTGTGAGGGTAAATACATCCGTCAGTCCGGTGGTAAAGGTCAGTATGGTCACGTATGGATCAAATTTGAGCCAAACGAAGAAGGTAAAGGTTACGAATTCATCGACGCTGTTGTCGGTGGAAGCGTGCCAAAAGAATACATCAAACCAACTAACGAAGGTCTGCAGGATGCGCTGGAAAAAGGTGTACTTGCCGGCTATCCAATGATCGACGTTAAAGCCACTCTGTTCGACGGAAGCTACCATGATGTCGACTCCTCTGAACAGGCCTATAAGATTGCTGCTTCCATGGCTCTTCGTGAAGCTGCCAAGAAGTGCAACCCTGTTCTGTTAGAGCCAATCATGCTCGTTGAAATCACAGCACCATCGGAATACCTTGGTTCTGTAATGGGTGACGCATCCAGCCGTCGTGGTCAGATCACTGACCAGGAAGAACGTGGCAACGCTACAATTGTACGTGCCATGATTCCACTGGCTGAAATGTTTGGTTATGTAACTGACCTGCGTTCCTTCACTCAGGGTCGTGGAAACTACTCCATGCACTTTGACCACTACTCCGAAGTACCAAAATCTGTTGCTGAAAAGATTATTGCCGAAGCTGGCAAGTAGTCTGTAACAGACCGGCCTGCGGAGTCTGAAAACGCTAAGTCTTATCTGATTTTTGTTTAAAACAGTTCATTCGCTGTTAAAAAAGAATGCGGGCTGGCCGTCTGCCTGATCCAAAGGACGGTAATGATTGATTTCGGTTCCCGAATATCATAGAATATCAACAGTCTGAAAATTACTCTAGGAGGATATAATGGCTAAGGAAAAATTTGACAGAAGTAAAACCCATGTCAACATTGGTACAATCGGCCACGTTGACCACGGAAAAACTACTCTGACTGCAGCTATCACCAGCGTTCTTTCTAACAAAGGTATGGCTCAGAAAACTGACTACGATCAGATCGATGGTGCTCCAGAAGAAAAAGCTCGTGGTATCACCATTAACACAGCTCACGTTGAATACCAGACAGACAAACGTCACTACGCTCACGTAGACTGCCCGGGTCACGCTGACTACATCAAAAACATGATCACTGGTGCCGCTCAGATGGATGGCGCAATCCTCGTTGTTGCTGCTACTGATGGTCCAATGCCTCAGACACGTGAACACATCCTGCTTGCTCGTCAGGTAGGTGTACCAAAAATGGTAGTGTTCCTGAACAAATGCGACATGGTTGATGACGAAGAACTGATCGACCTTGTTGAAATGGAAATCCGTGAACTGCTCGATGAATACGAATTCGACGGTGACAACACACCAATCATCCGCGGTTCCGCTCTGAAAGCTCTCGAAGGCGATCCAAAATGGACTCCAGCTATCGATGAACTGATGGAAGCTGTTGACAACTGGATCGACGACCCAGTTCGTGACGTTGATAAACCATTCTTAATGGCTGTCGAAGACGTTATGACTATCTCCGGTCGTGGTACTGTTGCAACTGGACGTGTTGAACGTGGTACTGCTCATCTGTCCGACAACGTTGAAATCGTTGGTATCAAACCAACTCGTACAACTGTTCTGACTGGTCTGGAAATGTTCCACAAACAGCTCGACGAAGCTCGTGCTGGTGACAACATTGGTGCTCTGCTCCGTGGTGTTGCACGTGACCAGGTACAGCGTGGACAGGTTCTGGCAAAACCAGGATCCGTACATCCTCACACAAAATTCAAAGCTCACGTTTATGTACTGAGCAAAGATGAAGGTGGACGTCACACTCCATTCGTTTCCAACTACCGTCCTCAGTTCTACTTCCGTACAACTGACGTAACTGGTGTAATCACTCTGCCAGATGGCGTTGAAATGGTTATGCCTGGTGATAACGTTGAAATGAACGTTGAACTGATCGCTCCTATCGCTATCGAAAATGGTACTACATTCTCTATCCGTGAAGGTGGACACACTGTAGGTGCCGGAAACGTTACTGAAATCGTTGAATAATCATCAATAGACTTCAAAGCTGCGAAACTTCGTTTCGCGGCTTTTTTTTACCATAATTGCTTCGCTTGCAGCAGGATGAAACGGTCGTTCTTTTCCAGCGCTCTCAGTCTGCCTTTGCCACAGAAAAAAGTCCGGCGCCAAGTCCGGACAGAGAATCCAATTGACTGGTTTTGATCATCAGTCGGCTCCATAATGAAGATTTGGATCGATATGGTTGGTTTCGTGATCAAAACCTTTTTCAAAATGCTGGTAGTCATTGCGGCCTTGCCAGATGCCGCCCCACGTAAAGCCGTGCTGTTCAAAAAGCTGAACGGCCAGGTCATTTTCGTCCATCATATATGGGCGCTTATTTTCACGATCAACATAATCAGCGGCCGCTGGCGGCAAAACGGTGATGCTCTCTTCTTCGACGATGACTTGCGGGTTATAAAGGGCGTTGAGATCAACGGCCAGGCCTAATGAATGCTCATGTTCCTGATACTGGCCATCTTCACCAGTGGTAAAGGCCTGCGCACGGGTAATATCAGCTTCCATGATCGCATTATCATCCTGGCCATATTCCACTGGAATATAAATGTGATCGATCGGATAGGCGTTCTGGTACAGTTCGTAGAAGATTTCTTCGATATCCTGCGCAATCTTTTCGTTCACAATCAGCTCCCCAACGCGGCTCTGACCGGAAAAATCGCAGAAGAGGACCCGGACAAGACGCAGCTGATCGGGCGCGATAAAGGACTGGTCGCTGGAATAGATGCTATCGCCATAAGCAAGCAGCTCTTCTTCGCTCAGTTCAATACTGTGAAAAGCATTTCGGATCAAAGCCGGATCCAGTCCAGTCACATCAACAACCGTTTGCGCAGGGCTCTGGTTAATGAGATCCAGTCTGGCCTGAGCCTCCTGGGCAGCCTGATCAGCAATTATCTGGGAGGCAGAATTCTCTTGTGGGGAAGAGGCGGAGAGGGCCACAGAAGAATCAGAGGAAGTGGATTCTTTTGTGGATCCATGACAGCCGTAAAGCGCCATGGAGGCAGCAAGGGCAGCTGCGAAAAAGGCAGGGCAGGTTGCGCGGGATCTGGCGGCCCGTTTGCAGCAAGTAGACTTTGGTTTTCGCAAAGAAGAAATTGGCATAATCGCTCCTTATCAAATCAACATGGATGAAATCAGTATTTATGGTTCAGGATTTGCGGCCAGGAATAGACCGGATTGAATCATGGCGCCATCAGATCCCATCCTGAAAGCAAGTGGTCGACAACCAGGTTTGGCGGTTCCTTGCAGCAATTGTGGCAGGATACACAGGCCAGCATGCGTCATGAAGCTGTTGGGTGCTCAGGGATCTATTTTTAAGGGGGTGCCTATTATTTTAACCGTCTTGGGCATGCACTGTCCATATCCCAAAAAGAGGCTGTGTCCATTAAAACCTGCCTGAATAAAAGAGATACTGAACAAAAACAATATGGAGCGAAAATTAAAATGTCCGTGATATCTGAACAAAATAAAAATGCGTGCTGTTTACATTGAAATATGAAAGCGCAAAACAATCACTCAACACATAAGCCAATATCAATCTTAAGAAAAACATATGGTTCTTAAAAGAAGATGAAATAAGTATGAAAATTCGAAATCACATTAAAATCCGCCTTTTTTGATAAATTATGACAATCTTAGAAACCATTCTTTTGAAAGTTTCTGTATGAAATGTAAATTATTGCCTTTCAGAGATAATAAATTTCATAAACAGGATTCCCATCTTTTTGGACACCATCACAAAATTTCAAATATAGGTCACATTTCACTGTTTTTATGGGATAATGACCGGGTGAAAGGAGTGTTTTTCTATGTCTTCCAACAAAGGTACTACAGCTGCTTCGGATGCGAAGAAGATCAGCTGGATTACCCTTGCGTTTATGGCGTTTTCCACTGTTTGGGGCTTTGGTAACGTAGTAAACGGATTTGGTTACTTCAATGGTACACAGGTCATCTTCTCATGGATCATGATGTTTGCCCTGTACTTTGTACCGTATGCATTAATGGTTGGTGAACTCGGTTCTGCGTTCAAAAACGCAGGCGGTGGTGTTACCAGCTGGGTTCTGGAAACGACGAACCCAAAACTGGCTTATTACGCTGGTTATACTTACTGGGTTGTTCATATCCCATACATTGCTTCGAAAGGAAGCGGCGGTCTGAAAGCACTGGCCTGGATGTTCTTACGCAATGAATGGTATGATTCTCTGCCTTCCTGGCAGGTTCAGCTGGCAACCGGTGTTGTCTTTGTCTTCTTCTTATGGGTGGCTTCCAAAGGTCTGCAGCCTTTAAAAGCTTTGACCTCCCTGGCTGGAAGCTCGATGTTTGTCATGTCCCTGCTTTACATCGTTATGATGTTTGCGGCGCCAATGATTAACCCATCGGCTACTTATGTTCCACTTGACTGGAGCTGGGAACATTTAATTCCACAATTCAATGTTCAGTATTTTACCAGCCTTTCGATCCTTGTCTTTGCGGTCGGCGGCTGTGAAAAGATTTCTCCTTATGTAAATAAGGTAAACAATCCGGGAAAAGATTTCCCGAAAGGCATGATTGCCCTGGCGATCATGGTTATGATCTGCGCTGTACTCGGTACCATCGCAATGGGTATGATGATTCCTGCGGCTGAAATCACTGGTGAAGCACAGGCTTCCTTCATTGCCAACGGTGCTTACGAGTGCTTCCAGAAACTTGGTGAATACTACCATGTGGGCAGCTTCTTTGTTATTGTTTATGGTGCCTGCAACGCCATCGGTCAGTTCTCGACTCTGGTTCTTTCGATCGATGCTCCATTGCGTATGCTGCTCGATGATGAATCCGCCAGACAGTTTGTTCCAAAAGGTCTGCTCAAACAGAACAAGAATGGTGCTTACGTCAACGGTATCATCCTGATCGGTATCCTGTCCGGATCCATCATCGCAATTCAGCTGTTAGGTAAATCTGCAGCCGACATCATCACATGGCTGACCAAGCTGAATTCTGTATGTATGCCAATGCGCTACTTATGGGTATTCTTTGCTTACATCATGCTGCGCAAAGCTGGAAGCAAATTCCACAGTGATTATGTCTTCGTTAAGAATAAAAATCTGGCGATCTTCTTTGGCGGATGGTGCTTCTTTGTTACAGCGGCCTGCTGCATCCTGGGTGTCTACCAGGAAGGGGATATGCTGCGTACAATCCTGAACATCGTTATGCCATTTGTTTTACTGGCTTTAGGTCTGATCATGCCGGCTATCCGTAAACAACAGGATGAGGCTGAAAAGGCTGCTCTCCACTAATTCGGGCGGGATGTATTCTTAGTGAACTAATTCTGCAACTGAAAACTGAAATCAAAATGAAAAGTCCTTCATGACTCCCCATGGTCATGAAGGACTTTTTTGCTTGGAGGGATTTGGTCGGGCAGGGTGGTGCGGCTGCTTCTTGTTTTTGAGAAGGTATCCAGTTGCTTTTCAAGGATTATCATGACTTCATCAATGGATTCTTTGCGGCCGCCTTCCAGCCAGGTTTTCAGCAGACTGAAAATGATCCCAGCATGCAGGTTGAGCGCATAGCGGGCTTCTGTATCATCCGTCCAGGAAGAAGCACACAAGGGAACTTTTTCATCTTTGCGCATTTTCCCGGAGGTCTGTAAAAGACACTGATAGAGAATAAAGGGCTGTCTGACTTGAAGCATCAGCTCAAAGAATTCGGACTGCTCCATCCAGAACGCTACAAAGTGACGGGTCAAAGCCAGTTCGTCATGCTGGTCTTCTTCACTGATGGCCTCAAAAGAGCGGGCTAAATACGTGTCGCACGTCCAGTAGATGACGTCACTCAGATTATCGAACAGGCGATAGAAGGTGCTTCGGGAAACGCCCGAAGCTTTCTGAATGTCAGTGATGGTAATTTCTTCGAAAGACTTGGTTTTCAGGCACGCCTGCAGGCCGGCATAAATATGTGTGGCAGAGCGGATGGTCCGTTTGTCATTGGGAATATGGTACATATCTTGGCGGGCTCTCCTTTCTGTACAAGAAAAGATCTTGTCTGTCTTCTGTCGGGTATATCCAGGCAGCCTGAAAAAGACTGGACCGGGATTGAAAAACAAAATGTTTCTTTCGCTCGTGGACGCGGGCAGATCATGGATCCAGACAGTGCTGGATGATCTTGCTGGATTTGCAGGCCGTGGTGAAGAGACGGATATTTACTCTTGTCTATTCAAATCGTGATGGAGCCTGATCACTGTTTCTTCAGACCTGGATCATAGATGCATACTTCTGAAAACAAAAACAGAATGAAGATGGATTCGTCCGCAGAGCGTTATCGCAATTGTAGCCTAAGAAGGTAGTCCTTGAAATCGTTTTCGTATAATTCATCGCGATTAAAGCAGGTTCAGGGATAAGAAAAACCTAAAGAGGATTGTGATTATTACTTAATCGGCAGATTTGTATGTGCTATTGTGATGGTGGAGGTTTATCTATGTCCTACAAACAATTCGCTCAGGAGCTGACCCAGTTTATTGCTGAGTGCCCCAGTATGTTCCATTCCGTTGCATCCATTGAAAAACTGATGGCGGCAAAGGGATACACGCATTTAAAAGAAAAAGAGGCCTGGAATCTGGAACCGGGCCACGGATACTATGTAATCCGCAACAATAGTTCCATCCTTGGCTTCTATATTCCAGAGAATCTGACTGACTATCATTTCCAGATGAGTGCTGCTCATTCTGATTCCCCAACCTACAAAATTAAAGCTGTGCCTGAACTGACAGGCCCGGCGCAGTATCTCAAACTCAATGTTGAAGCTTATGGCGGCATGATTGACTCCACATGGCTGGATCGTCCATTATCCATTGCCGGCCGTGTTCTGGTTGAAACCGAACAGGGCATCGAAAGCAAACTGCTCTACATCGATCGCGACATCCTTACGATTCCAAACGTGCCCATCCACTTCAATCGTCAGGTCAACGATGGCTATGCATTCAACCGTCAGGTTGACCTTTGCCCATTGATGTCTGCTGGCGAAATGGCAAAAGGATCCTTTGATGCCATGGTCGCCAAAGAACTTGGCGTTGATGTTGACGCCATCCGTGGAAAAGACCTGTTCTTAGTGAACCGTATGCCTGGTGTTGTTTGGGGATATGCGGATGAATTCGTTTCCTCTCCAAAACTGGACGACCTTGAATGTGCCTATACCACGCTGCAGGGCTTCTTAAATGCCGAACACGGTGGCAAGATTGATGTTTATTGCTGCTTCGATAACGAAGAAGTTGGTTCCAACACCAAACAGGGTGCGATGTCTACGCTGCTGCAGGATACTCTGCATCGCATCAATGACTCCCTGGGTAAATCTGATGAAGATTACTACCGCGCAATTGCCGGAAGTTTCCTGGTTTCTGCTGACAATGGTCATGCCGTTCATCCCAATCATCCAGAAAAAACAGATGCTGAAAATGCGGTTGAACTGAACAAAGGCCCAATCATCAAAGAAGCAGCCAACCAGAAATACACAACCGATGCTTTCTCAAGAGCTATCTTCAGTCAGATCTGCAAGATGGCTGACATCCCTGTTCAGTGCTTTGCCAATCGTTCTGACATTGCCGGTGGATCGACACTGGGCAATCTGTCCAATACGCAGGTTTCTGTTCATGCCGTCGATATTGGTCTGGCTCAGCTGGCCATGCACTCTTCCTTCGAAACAGGTGGAGCGAAAGACCCATACTATCTGTATGAAGCCATGAAGAAATACTTCAGCACCAACATCCTGATCGATGGGGCGGATTCGGTATCCTTCGAATGAGTTTTCTCACTCCAGACTGGAATACCAAAGCGCTCAATCGGAAGGCAGCTCCATTAAGTGAAGATGTCGAATACACTCGTGCTTTCCAGGGCATTGAGAAGATGAATGAATCCGTCGGGATGAAGCATCTGCTCATCAACTGGGTGACAGACCTGCGCCTGGAAAATAAAAAGATTCCGGATAAACTGCTCTCCCGCAAGAAAAGCGCCTCGTTTCTTGACAGCGTAGCAGCCACCCTGCGGGATGACCTGACCATCTTTCGCATCAGCGGCATGATCAATATGATCTGCGCTTCGCTGGTGTGCATGTTCATCAAGGCGGTTTTGAGCAATAACTATCTGATCAACTTCTCCGTGGATGCTCTGATCGCCACTGCAGCGCTGGTTATTTTGCTGCTGGATCTGACCTCCCAGCTCAGGACAGTCGGCTTTTACGGTTCGATCAAAGATTTCGTACTGCTTGATGGGCTGGCGGTTGTCCTCTGGCTGCTGCTGACCTATCTGCTGCCTGCTTTTGATACTTCACTGATCGTGTTCTTTGCTGCTTACTATTTTGAAAAGAAAAAGTTTGTCAAAATGCAGGATACTTTTCTGAGTGAAAACAAGATTTCCATTGAAGGGCACGATGTGCGCAGCTGATCCGGTTTTCTGACCAGAAATTGAATTGAGATCCAAACGCCTGGATAATGATTTTTTCCTGAAAGAGGGAGGAGTCGTATCCAGGTTTTTTGGTGTGCTTTTGGATAGGCACCAGCGGCGTTCAGAAAATCATCAGAAAGCCAGTCGATTCCGGTCATGAAGTCAGCCAAAACGAAATTTTATGAGAAAACAGCGACAGGATTCGTAAAATAGGATCGAGAATGAAGGTCCTGGAAAGGACCGAAGCCCAGGATGGAATTGAATGCCAGGAAAGCGCTAGGAGAGATCCAAGAAGAAGGAGACGAATATGAAACTTCCTCTATATATCGAGACCCTGCCTGAAGACTATCAGGAAGTCTTTCAGGTAGATGCAGCCAATAAGGAACTGGCAGTCAAAATGAATATTGCAGCGGCAGTCCCCATGATTGCAGCCCTGATTGGCGTGGTCGTTTATGACTTGAAGACGAAAACCTATGACCACTGGAGTTTTCTGGGGATGCTTGGCGTCTTTTATATTCTGCTGCTGGTTTACACGGTCGCCCATGAACTGACTCATGGAGTTGTCTATGCAGCCAGGACGCACAAGAAGCTTTCGTTTGGATTCAATGGAATGATTGCCTGGTGCGGCGTAAAAGATGTTTACGTCAGCCGTAAAGTTGCCATTGAAGCTCTGGCAGCCCCGCTTGTTGTTTTTACAATTGTTTTTGGATTGGGAATCCTGCTTTCACCGGGCTGGTTTTTCAGGGAGGTTTTCATTTTGCTTCTGGCAAGCCATTGGGGTGGCTGCGTGGGAGATATTTATGATCTTTATCTTTTGTATAAAAAGTTTCCGGAACCTGCACTGCTGATGCTGGATACCGGACCGACCCAGACGTTTTATCTGCCATTCAATGAAGCAGGCCCAGATCATCCGGGGATGGTCGCAGGCGGCAGGACAGATGGAATCCAAAAAGAGTCCAAAGCGCAGCGGGATTCACAGGCGGATGGAAAATCGGAGAATCAGAACCAGATAAGAATCTGATTTGGATAAACAAGGAAAAGGTTAGAGAAACGGATTTTAACAGAAAGAAGATTCGAAGAACCACAAGATCATCACAATCGGCAAAGAATCACCAGAAGAATAAAATAGAAACAGAAGGGAAACAGGAAAGGGAGCTGTCTTGCAGGATGGCTCTTTTTTTTGTTTGTGGCGGCTTCCGTAAAAAATACTCAATTTGGTCTTCTGCCTGCCATAAGATCCGGCGGATTTTGTGAATTGTGAGCATGTAGCTTTCAAACCATGCAAAAGCGGACTTTGTTGAGTAGAATTGAGCCAGGCAGATAAAGAAATCTTAATCGGATGATTTGACTGGAAAGCTGCGAAATCTCTTCCCTCTTCTCTTCGATGGATGATCTGCCCATAAACATGCCGATGACTGCAAACATCCATTTTGGTGGCAATGATCAATCTGGACCTTTTAAGATCATGAAAGCCAATCTGGACACCGATTTTCGTTTTGAAGACGATCGCGACGTCTTTTACGACGTCCTTTCGGCTCAAACCAAGCGCTTATGGCCTTTCTGGCGCAGACCTTCTGAAAGCCCGCTTACATGAGTCTGAAAGCATTTCCAAGATTAAAAACGGGATAACCCTTTAGGTTTCGGAGTTTTGAGTGATAAAAAAATGAAGAAATCGTAGAGTTTCTACTTGCGGTGCTGGATAGGGAATGCTAGAATACCAAAGCACTGCAAGGAAGTGCGAGGTTGCTGACCCACTGAAAGACGTTGTCATGGAATGGGTCAGGGAATTCGCATGGAGCATGTTTATCTTGAATAAACGAAAGGAGCAACCATGGCAAAAAACACTATGAGAATCCGCTTAAAAGCGTATGAGCATCGTATCCTGGACGACAGCGCTAAGAAAATTGTAGAAGCTGCACAGGCACATGGTGCAAAAAAGGTTGTAGGACCTGTACCACTGCCTACAGAAAAACAGGTCGTTACGATCCTTCGCGCTGTACATAAGTACAAAGATTCCCGGGAACAGTTCGAAATCCGCACGCACAAGCGTCTGATCGATATTGTTGCACCGAACAAAGAAACTATCGATGCACTGCAGAGACTGGAACTGCCCAGCGGCGTTGACATCGAAATCAAACTTTAATGGAGGAAGTCATCGTGAAAGGTTTGTTAGGAAGAAAGTTAGGGATGACTCAGGTCTTCACAGAAGATGGCTTGCTGATTCCTGTAACTGTAATCGAAGCCGAACCAAACGTAGTTCTGCAGGTTAAAACTGTTGATACAGATGGATACAATGCAGTACAGCTCGGTTTCGAAGATGTAAAAGAAAAAAATTCGACAAAACCTGAAATCGGACATGCAAACAAAGCAGGTACCGGTCCAAAACGTTTTGTCAGAGAAGTACGCGACTGCGACCTCGATGTCAAAGCAGGCGACACAGTCAGCGTAAATATTTTTACCCCAGGAGAACAGGTCGATGTCATCGGCACATCCAAAGGTAAAGGATACATGGGTACCATCTACCGCAACAATGCGCACCAGGGCCCAAAATCCCATGGTGGATCCAAGAACATCCGTCACATCGGATCTCTGGCTACCAACGGTATTACTTCCCGTCAGGGACGCATCATGAAAGGCACAGCAATGCCTGGTCATGAAGGTCATAAGAGAACAACCGCTCCAAACCTGACTGTTATCAAAGTTGATACAGAAAACAATTACGTTCTGATCAAAGGTAACGTTCCAGGTCCTAAAAAAGGCATGGTAATGATCCGCACTGCGAAAACAAGCAAAGGCGATAAAGCTCCAGTTGTTCTGATCGACCGTACTGAAAAGGAGGTCACTGAATAATGGCACTCATCGACGTATTGAACCAGAAAGGTGAAGTCATCAGACAGTACGATCTGAATGACGAAATCTTCGCCATTGAACCTCATACAGAAGCTCTGTATGAAGCTGTAAAAATGCAGCAGGCCGGCAAACGTCAGGGAACTCACTCCACAAAAGGACGTTCCGAAGTTTCCGGTGGTGGACGCAAGCCTTACCGCCAGAAAGGTACAGGCCGTGCCCGTCAGGGTTCCATCCGCGCACCTCAGTTCCGCGGCGGTGGAATCGTATTCGGACCAAAACCAAGAGATTACTCTTACCGAATCAATAAAAAAGTTCGCAGACTGGCTCTGAAATCCGCTCTGTCCAGCAAAGTTCTTGATAAAGAATTCGGAATGATCGACCAGCTCGTACTGGATGCGCCAAAAACAAAAGACTTCGCGGCAATCGTTGAAGCAGTGAAGGCGCCAACAAAAACTCTGTTCGTCGTTGGTATGGATGAAGAAGGATTAGACAACGTTTATCTGTCTGCCCGCAATATTCCAGACGTAATGATGATGAACTCTAAAGCAATCAACGTATACGATCTGCTCAATGCCAACGCAGTTTACATGACTGAACAGGCAGTGAAAGAAGTAGAGGAGGCCCTCGCTTAACATGAAAGACTACAGAGATGTTATCATCCGTCCAGTTGTAACTGAACAGTCTGTTGCAGCGATGGATGACCTTCGTAAATATACCTTCGAGGTTCCAAAACAGACCAACAAAGTAGAAGTACGTCAGGCTGTTGAAAACCTCTTCGGCGTTAAAGTCGAAAAAGTAAACATCGTCAATACAAAAGATAAACCAAAACGTTATGGCCGCCACACATCCACAATCCATGGATTCAAAAAAGCCATCGTTACTTTAAAACCTGGTTATCAGATTGACATCTACGGGGAAGAAGAATAGTTCTGCCCATCAGGGAGAAGACGCTATTTCCTGAATAAATATCGCGAATGAGAGGAGAAAAAGTTTATGCCAATTAAAAAGTATAAACCGACTACACCTGGCCGTCGTGGAATGTCTGGTCTTACCTTTGAAGAAATCACAAAGAAAAAACCAGAAAGAAGCCTGACTGCTCCATTAAAGAGCAAAGGCGGACGTAACAACACCGGCCGCATCACTACTCGTCATCAGGGTGGTGGACACAAGAGAACCTATCGAATCATCGATTTCAAACGGAATAAAGACAACATCCCAGCTACAGTCACTGCAATCGAATACGATCCAAACCGTACTTGCAACATTGCCCTGCTGACTTACGCTGATGGTGAAAAACGCTACATCCTCGCTCCAAAAGGCCTGGAAGTAGGAATGAAAGTCGTTTCTGGTCCAGAAACAGATATCAAAGTCGGCAATGCTTCTGAACTGAGAAACATGCCTGAAGGTACAATCGTTCACAACGTTGAACTCAAACCTGGCAAGGGTGGACAGATGGCACGTGCTGCCGGTGCTTCCGCTCAGATCCTTGGTATCGAAGAAAAATACGTAACCCTGCGTCTGACTTCTGGCGAAGTTCGTAAAGTGCTCGGCACTTGCCGCGCGACTGTCGGAACCGTTGGCAACGAAGACCACAGCCTGGTTAACCTTGGTAAAGCAGGACGTACTCGCTGGAAAGGTGTACGCCCAACTGTTCGTGGTTCCGTTATGAACCCGAACGATCATCCACATGGTGGTGGTGAAGGCCGTACCCCAATCGGACGTAAAGCGCCAATGACTCCATGGGGCAAAAAAGCTCTTGGTGTTAAGACACGCAATAAGAAGAAAGCTTCTAACAAACTGATCGTCCGCAGAAGAAACGGCAAATAGAACAAGGAGAACGTTGAAATGAGTCGTAGTTTGAAAAAAGGGCCATTCATTGATGAGCACCTGATGAAAAAAGTACAGGCTTTGAACGCTTCCAACAAAAAAGAAGTCATCAAGACCTGGAGCCGCCGTTCAACAATCTTCCCTGAATTTGTTGAACACACATTTGCCGTTTACAACGGTAAAGAACACGTACCTGTATACGTAACTGAAGATATGGTTGGTCACAAACTCGGTGAGTTCGTTCCAACCCGTAAATATACCGGTCATGCATCGGATGATAAGAAAGGCAGAAAATAGGAGGTCAGCATGGAAGCAAAAGCAACAGCAAAAACACTTCGCATTCAGCCTCGTAAAGCCAGACTTGTTCTGAATCTGATTCGTGGCAAGAACGTAGAAGAAGCAGCTGCCATCTGCAAGTTCACACCAAACAAAGGTGGGGAAATGGTTGGTGCTGTATTAAAATCCGCAGTCGCTAACGCAGTGAACAACCACGATATGGATGAAGACAAACTGTACGTTAAAGAATGCTATGCGAACGAAGGCGTAACCATCAAACGTTTCATGCCTCGTGCAAAGGGAAGCGCAAGCCCAATTAACAAGCGCACCAGCCACATCACAGTTGTAGTGGCTGAGAAGGAATAAGGAGGATCCCCATGGGTCAGAAAGTAAACCCGATTGGAATGCGTACCGGTATCATCCGTGACTGGCAGTCCAGATGGTATGCAGACGATAAAGAATTCTCGAAATTTCTGATGGAAGACGTGAAGATCCGTAATGCCGTAGAAAAGTATTATGACAACCTCTCCAAAGCAGCAGCAGATAAGAGAAAAGCCGATCCTCAGATTTCCCGAATTGAAATTGAAAGAACGCAGAACCGCTTGACCGTGATCATCCGGACTGCTCATCCAGGCGTTGTAATCGGCCAGGATGGTAAATCCATCACCGGTCTGAAAAAAGAACTGCAGAAACTCACAAATGTGAAAAACGTGCAGATCAACGTCGTAGAAATTGCCAACCCTAACCTTGATGCCAAACTGGTTGCCCGCTGGATCGCTAACGAACTCGAAAACCGTAAGTCTTTCCGTGCAACTCAGAAAAAAGCAATCCAGAACTCCATGAGAGCTGGTGCGAAAGGAATCAAAACTTCCGTATCCGGCCGTCTTGGCGGTGCTGATATTGCCCGTACAGAAGGTTACTCTGAAGGTGTTGTACCTCTTCATACACTCCGTTCAGATATCGACTATGCCCTTGAAGAAGCCATGACTACTTATGGAAAACTGGGTGTAAAAGTATGGATCTGCCGCGGTGAAGTTCTGCCAGGTGAAATGGTTAAAGAACCAGAAGCACCAAAACAGAGACGTCAGCGTCCTGCAAGAGGCAGAAACGGACGCGGCGGCAATGATCGTCGTCAGGGTGGCCGCAACAACCGCGGACCACGCAGAGAAGGCGGACGTGCAAACGGCGGCGAACGTCGTGCACAGGCAGCTAAGCCAGCCGCTGCTCCAGAAGGAGGAAACGATTAATTATGTTAATGCCAAAGCGCACTAAATATCGTCGTCCTCACCGTTTAAGCTACGAAGGCCGTGCTAAAGCCGGCCGCAAAGTAGAATTCGGTGAATACGGCCTGGTAGCTGAAAGCGGAAACTATGTTTCTAACCGTCAGATCGAAGCAGCCCGTGTAGCGATGACTCGTTACATGAAGCGTGGTGGTAAGGTTTGGATTCGAATCTTCCCACATCTGGCAAGAACGAAAAAACCGCTTGAAGTCCGCATGGGTTCTGGTAAAGGTGCACCAGAAGGATGGGTAGCTGTAGTAAAACCTGGACGTGTAATGTTCGAGGTTGCCGGCGTACCTGAAGAAGTCGCAAAAGAAGCCCTGCGTCTGGCAGGACACAAGCTTCCTGTTAAGACTCGTTTTGTACGGAAAGGAGAAACTGAATAGTCATGAAAGCAAGTGAACTTCGTACTAAATCTGAAGCTGAACTGCTTCAGGAAATGAACCTGCTGAAAGATGAGCTGTTCAATCTCCGCTTTAAGCAGGCTACAGGACAGCTGGAAGATACAGCTCGTCTGAAAACCGTAAAGAAAGATATCGCTAGAATCAAAACTGTTCTTGGCGAAATGAATAAGTAGTCAGGGAGGACGCAAACATGGAAGAAAGAAACAACAGAAAAGTTTACCGTGGCAGAGTCGTTTCTGACAAAATGGACAAGACTGTTACGGTTGCTGTAGAAACGATGAAAAAACATCCTCTCTACGGTAAACGCGTTAAATATACAAAGAAATTTAAAGCCCACGATGAGAAAAACGCAGCCAGATACGGTGATTTGGTAGAGATCATGGAAACAAGACCTCTTTCCAAAACTAAACGTTTCCGTCTGGTACAGATCGTTGAAAAAGCCCGTGGATAAGCTGGGAGGACAAAGCAAATGATTCAAAATGAAAGCCGTTTGCGCGTTGCCGACAACACGGGAGCCAAAGAAGTACTGGTTATCCGTCCACTTGGCGGTAGTAAGCGTAAATTTGCCAACATCGGTGATGTCGTTGTTTGCACTGTAAAACAGGCAGCTCCTGGCGGAACCGTTAAAAAAGGTGACGTAGTAAAAGGCGTTATCGTTCGTACAAAGTATGGTGTACGCCGTGAAAACGGAACTTACATCAAATTTGACGACAACGCGGTTGTTCTGATTAAAGATGACAACACCCCTCGGGGAACTCGTATTTTTGGCCCGGTTGCACGTGAACTTCGTGATGCAGATTTCATGAAGATCGTGTCCCTGGCTCCGGAAGTACTGTAAGGAGGATCTTTCGTGAAGATTAAAAAAGGTGACAAAGTCCAGGTAATGACCGGGGCTTACAAAGGTACCGTTGGCGAAGTCCTGACTGTATTCCCGAAGGAAGACAAGGTCATCGTTGAAGGTGTCAATATTGTCAAGAAACACCAGAAACCAACTCAGGCTAACCCTGATGGCGGAATCATCGAAAAAGAAGCAAAAATCCACGTTTCCAACGTTGCTCTTTACGATGAAAAAGCCAAAGAAGCTGGCCGTGTAGGCTATAAGGTCGTAACTGACAAAGACGGTAAAGCAACAAAAGTTCGTTACTTTAAGAAGAGCGGTAACGAAATTAAGGAAAAGAAGTAGGAGGATAGACAATGAACCGGTTAAAAGAAAAATACCAGACCGAGATCGTTCCAAGTCTGATGAAGCAGTTCAACTATTCTTCCATCATGCAGGTTCCGAAGATTGAAAAAGTAGTTGTCAACATTGGTGTTGGTGACGCGATTCAGAACTCCAAGTTCATGGACGAAGCAGTTGAAGAACTTGCTGCCATTACTGGACAGGCTCCAGTAATCACTAAAGCCAGAAAATCCATTGCGAACTTTAAAGTTCGTGAAGGAATGCCAATCGGATGCAAAGTGACTCTGCGCGGCGAAAAGATGTACGAATTCCTGGATAAGTTATTCAACATCTCCTTACCACGTGTACGTGACTTCCGTGGTGTTTCTGATACAGCGTTTGATGGACGCGGAAACTATACTCTCGGTGTAAAAGAACAGATCATCTTCCCGGAAATTGACTTCGATAAAGTCAACAGAACTCGTGGTATGGATATCGTTATCGTTACAACCGCAGAATCCAACGATGAGGCAAAAGCTCTGTTAGCAGACCTCGGTATGCCTTTCGTTAAGAAGTAGGAGGAACTCATGGCAAAGAAAGCGATGAAGTTAAAACAGCAGCGTCCTCAGAAGTTCAAAGTTCGCGAGTACACTCGCTGTCAGAGATGCGGACGTCCGCACTCTGTACTGAAAAAATACGGCATCTGCCGTATCTGCTTCAGAGAACTGGCCTACAATGGCCAGATCCCTGGTGTCAAAAAAGCAAGCTGGTAAGCAAGGAGGTAAAACAACATGACTATGACCGATCCGATCGCAGATATGCTTACACGTATCCGCAACGCTCTTGCTCAGAAGCATGAAACTGTCTCCATGCCTTCCAGCAAAGAGAAAGAACGTATCGCAAAAATTCTGGTTGAAGAAGGCTACGTTAACGGTTTCTCTACAGAAACTGATGGTGTGAAGAAAACCCTGACTATCGACCTGAAATATGGTAAAAACGGCGAAAAGGTTATCTCTGGTCTGCGCCGTATTTCCAAACCTGGCTTCCGTGTTTACGCAAAAGCAGAAAACCTGCCACGCGTTCTCAACGGTCTGGGAACTGCAATCATTTCCACCTCTAATGGTGTAATGACTGACAGAGACGCTAAAAAAGCCAACGTAGGCGGCGAAGTTATTGCCTACATCTGGTAAGAATCAGAAAGAAAAGCCAGAAGTTTCTGGCTTTCTCTTTGACTGATCTTGCCCCATCCAGCTTTTTCATTCAAAATGCTGGATCTAGCAGGAGGAAAATTTGAATGTCACGTATCGGGAATAAACTGATTACCATTCCTGCTGGAGTTACTGTAGAAGTTGCTCCAGGGAATGAGGTGACTGTAAAGGGGCCAAAAGGGACTCTTTCCAGAAAATTTTCTGACATTCTCACAATCGAGAACGAAGGAAACACAGTCACTGTTAAACGCCCCAATGATTTAAAGGTAACCAAACAGCTGCACGGCACTACCCGCGCTCTGTTACACAACATGGTTGTTGGGGTATCTGAAGGATTCCAGAAAGACCTCGAACTGGTCGGAATTGGTTTCCGTACTGCCGTGAAGGGTAAAACACTCACAATGAACGTTGGTTACTCTCACCCAGTAGAAATTGAAATCGTAGATGGCCTGGAAGTTACTTGCCCAAGTGCTACAACCATCAACGTAAAAGGTATCGACAAACAGCTCGTTGGTGAATTCGCTGCCAACGTCCGTGCAGTCCGCAAACCAGAACCTTACAAAGGAAAAGGTATTCGTTATAAAGATGAACACATCCGTCGTAAGGAAGGTAAGACTGCTGGTAAGAAATAGTAGTGGGAAAGGAGCAAGACTATGATTAAAAAACAGTCAAGAAATCAGGCAAGACAGAAACGCCATTTACGTCTGCGCCAGAAAGTAAGCGGAACTCCTGAATGCCCACGTCTGAATGTATTCAGAAGCAACGCCAACATCTCTGCTCAGATCATCGATGATGTGAACGGAAAAACTCTCGCTTCCGCTTCCTCCGTCAACATGGACATCAAAAACGGTGGCAATGTTGAAGCTGCGAAACTGGTAGGCGCTGAGCTCGCAAAACGCGCGCTCGAAAAAGATATCAAGAAAGTTGTGTTTGACCGCGGTGGTTATCTTTACACTGGCCGTGTTCAGGCATTAGCTGATGCCGCTCGTGAAGGCGGCCTGGAATTCTAGGAGGTCGCCATGGCAAACGATAGAAGACAGAGAAGAGAACCGAAAGAGTTCGACGAACAGGTAGTCTCCATCAACCGTATCTCCAAAACAGTAAAAGGTGGTCGTAAGATGCGTTTTGCTGCTCTGGTTGTTGTCGGAGACCGCAAAGGCCGCGTCGGTGTAGGAACCGGAAAAGCTAAAGAAGTACCTGAAGCTATCCGTAAAGCCTCCGAGGCAGCTAAAAAGAACATGTTCACTGTACCAATCGTAGGTACTACTATTCCACATGATGTAGTAGGTACATTCGGTGCTGGTAAAGTGTTCATGAGACCAGCTTCTGAAGGTACTGGTGTAATCGCCGGCGGTACCACACGTGCAGTTCTTGAACTGGCAGGTATCACTGACGTACTGACCAAAAACCTGGGAAGCCGTAGAAAAATCAATACCGTGCGTGCTACAGTTGAAGGTCTGAAATCCCTCAGAACTCTCGACCAGGTAGCTGAACTTCGTGGCAAAAAGCCAGAAGAAATCCGCGGGTAAGAAGGAGGAAACGAAATGAAACTGCATGAACTTTCCACAAATCAGTCCCGCAAATCCAGAAAAAGAGTAGGTCGTGGACCTGGTTCCGGTCTTGGAAAAACTGCTGGCCGTGGACAGAAAGGTCAGAAGGCCCGTTCCGGAGGCGGAGTTCGTCTTGGTTTCGAGGGTGGTCAGACTACTCTTGCAAGACGTCTGCCAAAGCGTGGATTCACCAACTTCAACCGTAAAGAATACGCTGTGATCAACGTTAAAGATCTGAACCGTTTCGAAGATGGTACACATGTAACTCCAGAACTTCTGAAATCCGAAGGCATCCTGAAAAAACAGCTTGCTGGTGTTAAGATTCTGGGCGAAGGCACTCTTGAGAAAAAACTGCACGTAACTGCAGCTAAATTCTCCAAATCAGCTGAAGAAGCTATCGTCAAAGCAGGCGGAACCGTAGAGGTCCGTTAAGATGCATGCAATTAAGGCAATGTGGACGAACAAGGATATTCGCAAGAGAATCCTGTTCACTCTCTTTGCCTTTCTTGTTTATCGTCTGGGTTGCGCAATTACCGTCCCGGGCGTAAACACAGAAGGTCTGGTAGGCAGTCTGGAAAATAACAGCTTATTTGCGATGATGAGCCTGCTTGGAGGCGGTGGCCTGGAACAGTTCTCCGTATTTGCGATCGGGGTCACTCCATATATCACTGCATCCATCATCATTCAGCTTTTGAGCATGGATGTTATTCCATCTCTGACCGAACTGTCAAAATCCGGGGCCAACGGCCGTAAAAAACTCGACCAGTATACCCGTTATCTGGCTGTAGTTTTCGGATTTGTACAGTCCTTCTCCATCAGTTACAGCTTCAGCCATATGTACAGTGGATTATTCATCGGGGGCTTAAACACTGCCCGTCTGCTGTATACCTCTATGATCTTTACGGCTGGATCGATGTTCCTTGTCTGGATTGGTGACCAGATTTCCGCAAAGGGAATTGGTAATGGTGTATCCATGGTCATCATGGCAGGAATCGTAGGCCGTATGCCTCAGCAGTTTAGTGCCGCGTGGACCAGTCTTGTTGGTGCAGACCATCCAAATGGTGGATGGGTATTTGCAGCTTACATTCTGATCTACCTGCTGATCATCGTTTTCGTCACGCTGATCAACACCGCAGAACTTCGTATTCCGATCCAGTACACATCCAGTTCGATGTCGCTGGCTAAGAACTCGAAAATGAACTATCTGCCCTTAAAGATCAACTCTGCATCCGTTATTCCAGTCATCTTTGCTTCCTCATTGATGATGGCTCCTATTCAGGTCGCCAGCTTCTTTGCGAGCAATCAGAGCTGGTATCAGACGATGCAACAGTGGCTGGGTCTGAAAACCTGGTATTCCGTTGCGATTTATGTCATCCTGATTATTCTGTTTACATTCTTCTATGCGAAGATGCAGATTAACCCGGAACAGGCAGCCGAAAATCTCGGTAAATCCGGCGCGTATATTCCAAGTGTAAGACCAGGGAAACAGACTGAAACCTACATCAATAAAGCATTATCCAGAATTACTGTTCTGGGGGCAGGTGCCCTGGCACTGATCGCGGTTCTGCCGCATCTGATGCCTTTGCTCTGGCCGGAAATGCCAACAAGCATGGCGCTTGGCGGTACCGGAATGATCATCGTTGTTGGTGTAGCGATTGAAACTGTTCGTCAGGTGCAGGGTCTGATTACCCAGAAGGCGTACAAGAAGTATTACGACTTTGACTAATTGATCGACTTCACATCCATATCGGTAAATACCGGTATGGATTTTTTTTATGTTCTTTTTTGGGCTTGTAAAAATGGCGCCATCTGATGGAAAATGACAACAGGTGGAACCTGTCTGTTTTCTTTCCCCCTGACAGGTTCAATTTCTTTTTGTTTTTGAATCATGCTTTCAAGGGCAGAAGCGGTCTGGGTATAGCCGCCTGCGCAATCATTTCTTCCTAATAATATTTATATCGGATATTTAGATCGGTATTCATTTCGGCATGAATTTCGGTGTGAATGATGAATTGTGAATACGGATCAGCTGGGCTGTTCTATCAACGCCAGAACCGTCCGGCGAGAGTCTCACGGATGCAGTCAGCTCTATTGTTCCCGAAAAACGCTGGTGGTCTGGATCCTGGTCAAAATGCAGGCGTGTTGAGCCCTTTGGAAAGCTGGACAGACTTTTATGTATTCTTTACGAAAATGGGGCGTATAACGGCTGGAACGTGGCGGAATGCCCGGATTGGATACTTTATGAACGGATCTGGACGGATTCACGACGATTCAGTCCAATTGTCCTTTTTATCCTGATACCAACAGATTTCTATGCTCTATACGGCTGAATGGTCTGAATTCAATGCCCGAATCCCTCCTGACAAGAAGGGATTCTAAAGGGATTCTACAAGTACTCAAAACGAAAGGTCAGATCGGTTCCAGCTGCAAATTGACAAGATCACTGGATTTTTAAGAACAGGGAAGAGAAAACCTGTCAGATCTTTGAACGGAACCCAGAAATCGGCTTTTTAAGGATGGGCCGCCCAGTTTCATAGGTCCAGCCATGCTTATGTATAGATCAGGTTGATGTATATACTTAATCCTTATCTATATATAAGAGAAGCAGTGAAGAAGAGAAAAAGTGACGAAACGAAGAAACTGGATAACCCGATCGATAAGTCAGTCTGAGAAGAGACTGCCTGCCTTAAAACTGGATCTGAAGAACTGAAAAATCAAAAGTAATATCAATCGGATTGTGAAAGCGGTATGGACGATTCAAAAGAAAAAGAGTTGATCTGGAGTGTGGGGAAGCGTTGAATAAACAGGTCCGCGCTAAAATTCATACGAACCATAACTGCTCAATCTTCTGTGAACGCCTTAGGTTCGAAAGCTCTCGGGTCTGTCACAAAGAACATGGCTTGTATGAAGCAAAGAGATTCTGGCCAGAATCCAATTATAACTGGTTCTGGCAAAGACTGAAAAATGGAGGAAATATGAATCTTTTAATTATGGGTGCCCCAGGTTCAGGAAAAGGCACATTCAGCAGCCGTCTGAAAGACAACTACAGTCTGGCTCACATTTCGACTGGTGATATTTTCCGCAAAAATATCTCTGAGAATACTGCACTTGGCCAGGAAGCAAAATCCTACATGGATAAAGGTTTGCTGGTCCCTGATGATCTGGTTAACCGTCTGGTGTTGGATACGCTGGAAAACTTGCCTGAAGGCGTAAATGGATATCTGTTAGATGGTTATCCAAGAACACTCGAACAGGCAAAAGCATTTGACGAAGCGACCAAAGGAACCGCAAACGAAGTGGATCAGATCCTGTTCATGGATGTGCCCCATGATGTTTTGAAGAAACGAATTCTTGGTCGTCGTACTTGCCCGAAATGTGGAGAAATCTACAATATTTATTTCAAGCCGACAGCTGTTGAAAATGTGTGCGACAACTGCGGAGCTGCGTTAAGCGCAAGAGCTGACGACAATGAAGAAAGCCTGAAGACCAGACTTGGTGAATATACCCGGATGACACAGCCTGTTATTGATTACTATGGTGAACAGGATAAAGTAGCAGCCATCAATGCGGACAATGATTTTGAGACAATCTGGGCTCAGATCACGGAAGCTTTGGGTAAATAAAAGTTCGAAAAAGAATGCTTGCATGCAAAACAAATTGCGTCTATACTATCTAGGCGCAATTTGCTTGTATTCAAGGTTCTGAATTTGCTTTAATAGCAAATGGGAAACTTTTCCCTCGCCGTCTGGCCCGCGGTCAGTGCCCAACAGGGAATTCTGCCACATGGTGGTAGATCGTGCCAAGCAGACTGTCACGTTTCTGCTAAAATACGTTCAGTCCTGAGGGGATTTTAGCAGGTTGAATACGTGAAAATCGAAAGGGGTAAACACACATGAAAGTAAGACCATCCGTGAAACCCATCTGTGATAAATGCCGTGTTATCCGTCGTAAAGGCAGAGTCATGGTAATTTGTGAAAACCCAAAACATAAACAGAGACAGGGTTAATTAAAGGATTAACAACAGGAGGAACAAATGGCCCGTATCGCAGGAGTTGACATTCCAAATAACAAACGGACTGTCATTGCCTTAACCTATATTTATGGAATCGGCAATTCAACTGCCGAAAAGATTCTGAAAGACACAGGCGTTAACGGTGACATTCGTGTTAAAGACTTAACCGAAGAACAGTTAAACGCTCTGCGTAAAGCAGTTGACCAGATCAAAGTTGAAGGTGACCTTCGTCGTGAAGTTCAGCTCAACATCAAACGTCTGATGGAAATCGGATGCTACAGAGGTATCCGTCATCGTAAAGGTCTCCCTGTTCGTGGACAGAGAACCAAAACAAACGCAAGAACCCGTAAGGGAAAAGCTAAAACAGTAGCGAATAAGAAGAAGTAGAAAGGACAGGTGAAATACTAATATGGCAAAGAAACAGCAGCAGGTCAGAAAACGTCGCGTTAAAAAGAATGTTGCCAGAGGTATGGCTCACATCCATTCTACTTTTAACAACACGATCGTAACAATTACTGACGAAGGCGGAAACGCCATTTCCTGGAGCTCCGCTGGTGCTCTTGGATTCAAAGGAAGTCGTAAAAGCACTCCTTACGCTGCCCAGATGGCAGCAGAAGCAGCTGGTAAAGCTGCAATGGATCATGGAATGAAATCCGTGGCAGTTGAGGTGAAAGGTCCAGGTCCTGGACGTGAAGCCGCTGTCCGTGCTCTGCAGGTAGCAGGTCTGGATATCACTATGATCAATGACGTAACACCAATCCCACATAACGGATGCCGTCCGCCTAAGCGGCCACGCGGCTAATTTCCTGATTACTTGTTAAACTGTAAAGGAAATAACAATTAACAGGAGACCAGTTCTTCAGTTTTTTGGGACAATAAGGAGGTACGGCAGATGACACAATACGAAATCACCACCCTGGAAGAAAACCAGACTTCCGGAAAATTTGAGATGGCGCCCCTTCCCGATCAGTTCGGAATCACCCTGGGCAATGCACTGAGACGAGTACTGCTCTCAGCCATTCCAGGCGGTGCTGTTTTCAGCATTCGTATTGATGATGTATATCACGAGTTTACAGGAATTGAAGGCGTTGCCGAAGATGTGGCAACCATCATTCTCAACCTGAAACAGCTCATTTTAAAAATCAATATCAGTGACAACAATATTTACACATTGCGCATTCATGAAACAGGACCTTGCGTTGTTACTGCGAAGGATATCAAGTGTCCGGAGGGAGTTGAAGTGCTCAATCCGGATCTGCCGATCTGTACGCTTTCCGCCGGCAAAGATTTCACCATGGAAATGCAGGCCAAACTTGGCCGCGGCTATGTCGGCTCGGAAATCAATAAACACAGACAGTCTGGCGACAGCGCACCTCTGGGTGTGATTTATACAGACTCTCTGTTTTCCCCAGTAAAACGCGTAGCTTACCATTCCGTTCAGAAATTCAACGAGGACGGAAAACCATACGATGTACTGACCATGGAAATTGACACAGATGGAACTCTGAAACCATCTGAAACACTTTCGATCGCATCGAAAATTCTTCGGGACCACCTGTCAATCATCACTGAAGCAGACTTCATCATGAGGAATGCTCAGGAAGCTGAAGAGGAAACCACGAAAGAACGTGATGCTTCTCTGAAATCTAAGATGATTGAAGATCTCGAACTTTCCGTACGTTCTTACAACTGTCTGAAACGTGCCGGTATTTCCACGGTCGACGAACTGTGCCAGAAGACTGAATATGAAATGCAGCATGTTCGCAACCTTGGTAAGAAATCGCTGCAGGAAATTAAAGACAAAATCTACTCTCTGGGTCTGCACTTCAGATCCGGTGGAGAAAACGCATAGGAGTCGAAGATGAAAAACCGTAAACTTGGCCGCACTTCCGATCATCGAAAAGCCCTGCTTCGTAACATGGCTACTTCCCTGATCGAAAACGGCAGCATGGAAACCACTGAAATGAAAGCGAAAGAGCTCAGTTCAGTGATGGATCGTCTTGTCACTCTCGCAAAACGTGGCGATCTGCACGCACGCCGTCAGGCTGCTGCATTCGTTCGCAACGTTGAAGTTGACGAAGATGGAACCACTGCTTTACAGAAGCTCTTCAACGAAATTGGTCCAGCTTATAAAGATCGCAACGGTGGATACACTCGTGTAGTTAAAACACGTATCCGTCGTGGTGACGCTGCTCCAATGGCAATCGTTGAATTCGTGAAGTAATTCAATCAATACATGAAGCAACCAGGCAGGAAGGAAAATCCCTTCCTGCTTTTTTTAAGGGCATTCTAAAATTGTAAGTGGTTTTTAAATCACCGGCTCTAAACCATTGTGTGGATTTTCCGTTCGCACAATTGGT
>CAJTVE010000029.1:0-17358 GCA_910579655.1 uncultured Allobaculum sp.
CAGATTCAAATCTGACTTCGATGTTTCCTGATTAAATCGTTCGAAGACTTTGATATATAGAGAAGATTTAATCTTGCTTCGCGATTGCGCTACAGCGGATGTTGAAATCTCTGGAGTTGTCTTGAACAGGCTGGGGATCTTGGACTGAATTGACCGCTCTTGAAGCTTATACGGTAATTCAGCTACAGCTTGTCTAGTAAGCTTACGATGACGCTTAAAGTTTGTTTTTGGGTTAACGAGATTTTCATCACTTTCGGCTTCTTGTTTCAGGATGTTCTGAAAGATTCGGCGATGCCGAGAAAAAACGGGATTGGAAGATAACATTAGGAGCTCCTTTCGGGTATCTACCTCTCCCGATTGGCCGTGAAACGGCCACATACGGTACGGATTTTGTCAAGGCCAAAAACAAAAAAAAGCAGCAAACATAACTAAATGCTTGTTGCCTTTATAAAGACTAGAATTAGAATTTGAAATCCTCCTTGGACGAACGAGGTGGATAAACCTTAACTTAGTGACATTGTCAGAATTGGAGATATACAATTCGGGATGATAGAAATGTAGTCAAAATATCTCCAGATGTTTCCAATCCTTCATTTTCTGCTCTGTCAGAGACGGAAAGACGGTTTCTGATAGACCAGAGCCAAAAAGAACACCTGCCGTTGTTTTCGTACAGGTGTTCTTCAAAATTGCTCTGTAAATTGTGATGAGAGTCCTTTTACGTTTCTTGTTTATCGTGTTGGAAGCTGTTGCTTCTTATTATTTCTTTTTGCCGTAGAAGGTTTCACCGTTGGCAATCATTTTATCGAGCTGCTTTTCGATGAGTTTGTAGTGGAATGGAGCAACTTCATCTGGAATGTTGACGAATTGGTGGTTGATGTTGCGGGCTGTTGGCAGACCAACGATGTCCAGAATTTCAAATGGTCCGCGCGGCGCGCCGGTTCCTTTTTTCCAGGCTTTATCAATATCTTCCGGAGTAGCAATCTCGGTGACGTACAGATCCTGCGCAGCCAGAAGGAATGGAATCAGCATAGAGTTGAGAAGATAGCCAGCTTTTTCCTTGTGCAGTTCAACCGGATCCATACCGATGGAACGAGCATATTCAACGGCTTGGTCAAATGCTTCTTGTGATGTTTCTGGCTGGGACATGATTTCAACCAGATTCTCTTTCCAGATGTGGTTTGCAAAGTGCATAGCAAGGTAGCGGGCTGGATCGCCGGTGTATTTGGCGAAAGTGGACGGAAGCATGGAAGACGAGTTCGTCAGCAGCAGTGTATTTTCTTTCAGACTTGGTTTGATTCTTTCATAGAACTCAATCTTGTCTTTTGGATCTTCAGAGACCGCTTCAATCAGGATGTCCGCATCTTTGACAGCTTCATCCAGATCCAGCGTAATTTTGATGGTTTTGAACGCTTCTTCGGCTTTTTCAATAGCCCGATCTGCATCGAATGGTTCATCTGTTTTAAAGCCAGCCGGAACCAGAGCCGGATTCTTTCTGGCTGCTTCAAGATCCGCCATGACTGCGTCCTGAACCCATTTCATTTTTGGCTGCATTCGGCCGATGCTTCCCTCAGAACGAAGCCAGATGGTTGTGTCGTTGCCGTTGTAGGCATTCATGAAGGCAATCTGCGTGCCGAGAACGCCTCCACCCGCAATTGTAACTTTTTGCATTGAAATCACCTCTACTCTTTCTTTGTCTTATTAGTTTATCCTGAATAGAGAGATAAAAGCGCTTAAAATGATTTGCGAATGGTCATTTGACTTGATCTGTTGAAGAAGGTGAAAATTGCAATTTCTAATTCTTTACATGGAAATGACAATGAAAGTCTCTCCCAAGCATTCAAGGGCACTTTTTGCCTATTTCAGTTTTATTTCTTTGACTTCAAAACCATCTAATGACGCCCAGTTTTCACGAATGTTTTGGAGACGCATATGCATTTTGCCTACATCATCTTTGAGTAGCGTTAGGTAGTCGATGACAGGGAAGATATCAAAGATCTTTTCATTTTCTACGTCTGAAAAGGCAATAATCTGCGTATTGAATTTTTTACATATATCCGAGAAAACGTCAAGCATAGAGAAATCCTGAGTCATAGCAAATGGATTATCCATAATCAAGAAGCTTCCTGGCAATTTCTTTCCAGCATAACTGGTCAGATCTGATCTCTGATACTGCATGATCATCAATACGAAAATAACTGCACAAAGAAAACCTTCACCTCCACTTGTATGAACAGAATCCCATGGGAGTAGAGAGGACTTTGCTCCAAAACTGCGGATCTTGCAGATAGAAATTTCTATTGTATCGGTATCGATAATTGCCGGATAAAAGTATTTAGCCGAAAGCTTCAACTCGCAATATTCTTTAATTGTTCTGGATGGATTGTTCTTCTGGATTTCGATCTTTCCATCTTCAATGATCTGGCTGATTTTAAGCTTGGCTAATTCCTCATTCCATAAAGGAAGGTCAATGTCCAACAAACGTCTGTTTGAACCTGAAATTCTTAGGCTCATTGGTGCATCTACGTTATCAAATTCAGAATGGATATTCCTGGCAAATCGGCAAAGATTATCATTCAGCTTCTTCTCAAGGTCACGAATAGTTTCCAGACTTTTATCAAGAGTCTGAAGATGACGTTCAAGATAATCAACACTTTGCCGGATGGCTTCTAAATGCTCTTTATTTCGCAGACCTGGAAGATGCTGCTCTATCTGCACGTTGACGATATCTTTAAGTGCCGTTTGATCTACTGGCAGTGAAACGGAATATTTCTGCAGGTTATTGATAACTGTTTCGGTTTTTCTACGAATATCTTTTTCAATACGGGAACTTTCAGAGCGCAACTTGTTACAGGTGTTGGTGATTTCACCAATATCTTCGTTGCATAGCTGAAATGTGATTTTTGGAGTAAGAGCGTCTTTTTCAAGACTATGGGCCTGCAAATAGCTTTTTAATTTATTTAGTCGCTCTAAGTTGTCTGTCTGTTGCACCACCAATAGACAGTTTTCTTCCTTGTACCTTTTGAGCAGTTCTTTGATTCCGCTGAGATCGTGAGTAACTGGAGAAAACAAAACGGTCCTTCCTATTTCCTTCTGAATGGTTTCCAATTTTTCTTCCCATCGCCTGTTGAGATTGGAGCACTGACTAATCAGATCTTCGTGCTCGGAATTGAGGTCTTTTATTTCCTTGGCGAGCTGATTACAGGTTTTACCTGCTTTATCATAAGATTGATAGTCATAGTGTATTTTTAGAAGTTCGTCCTTCGTTAAATGACTGTTAGTCAGTTCTGTACTAATAAAATCATTACTTAATTTTAGCTGTGAATTCAGAGTATCTAACTCTTCTTGAAGCTGACTAAGCGGTGTTTCACGAAGTTGGTTTTTCAGACTAGTGGCTTGGATTTTTGCTTTTTCAAAGTTGTGCTCAAAATCTGGTGGATTTTCAGGCATTTTGCTTTCATTCCATTGGCGTTGCTCGTTTTCTAAACTATTGATCTGACTTCTCTGACTGATAATCTGGTTATTTGTCACACTTTGGAGGTAATAATGTTCTTCTAAATCTGCATTCGCTTCTGAAATCTGCTCAGTAAGTTCTTCCGTATAAGCTTCTAATTCTCCAATCGCACAATACTTTTCTTCTATTTTTGGAAATCTGTCAGAAACTTGCTTCCAGTCAGTGAGTAGGCTTCTTGTAAGCGAAAGGTTATTTGTAGTCTTATTCTGCAAATTCTCAAGATCATCGATCAGAAAGTCGTTTTTTTTGAGTGCCTGCTGAGTTTCGATTCTTTCAAATTGAAGATCTTCTTTCTTTTGCTCGAATGAGTGCAGCTTATTTATAAGTTGCTCTTCAGAGTCTGCATTCCAGTCCTGACTTTGTAAAGAACCCTGTAAGCGATAGTATTCTTCAATTTCCTTCTTGAATCTATTAATATCTTCTTCAGCTTGCTGAACTTTATTTTCTAGAGAAACCATTTTGTTGTGCGTTCTTTCTGCATCCAAGATTTCTTCATCGAGTCTGGTATAGAAAGCATCTGAAAGAAGGGGAGCTTTTGTAAGGTTTTCTGGGCTGTCAAAACGAATTAAGGAGCTCGACTGCAGGTTCGACTTTTCAAATTCTGTTAGAATTTTGTTTCTATAGTCCTTATCTACAATGACGCTGAAAGCAAATAGAGGATGGGTTTTCAAAATAGCTTGTTTTTCAGCATGATTTAAAGCTCGATTTTGGCGGAGCCATTCAATTCCAGTAAGAGCTTCGTATCCCATTTCTTCGATTTTTGTTTTCATCTCTTCGCTCAGACCTGAATTGACACCGCTTTTAAGATTTCGCATAGTCTGTTCAAGCTGAGGAATGGTTTTCAGCTGATGGTCAATCCGCCTGTTGAGCTGATTGATACGTTTTTCAATCGAACTACAAAGAAAACTGGTGTTCCATAGATGCCCGAAAGGAAGGCTTAGGCGTTTGACGAGATTTTGCCGCTCAGTTTTGTCATTCATAAGCTTGGAAAGCTGGTTTTGAATCTCTTTCTGTTTATCGGGTAATGCTTCCAGCTCATTAGAAATTTGTTGTTCTCTACTCTGTAGTTCTGATTTGGTTTTTATCAGACTACTATATTTTTGCTTTAATTCATTATCTCTATTTATTAGTTTTTTAAGATAATCATTTTGGCAGGCAATCTCGTTAGCAATAACTGTTTTTATGACAATCGGTTTAAAAGATTCATACTGGAATCGACTTCTGTTGCTGTCATATAAAGAATTGATTAGATTACAAAAATCACGAACGTCTTCCTTGTTATTGTCAATCTGACGAGATGTCCGACTTTTATCATTTTCTAAATTTCTGATCTCCTCTACCAGATTGGATATTTCTTTCCCAATACCTTCTCGACAATCATTTAAGTTTTCAAGTTCAGTGTTCTTCTCCTCAATCTGAGTTTTGTATTCTTCAAAAAGCCAACTTCCGATAGTATCAAGAAGCAATTGCTGTTCGTTTTTGCTTATTTGTGCGTAATTGATTTTGGCTTTCAACTTCTCAATGTTTCGGATCCGGTCTTGCTGCTGGTCGTAGTTGAATTTGAGATTAAGAAGGGTTTTTATTCGTTCTGCTTGATCAAGCTTTGCTTTGACCGCTTCAATCCGCTCATGTAATTTATTCTTGTTTTTGAGTTGACGCTCGTAGTCTTCTTTACATTGCTCAAATTCAATGGTCAACTTTTCATGAGTTGCTTCTAAGATGATGTTCTTGCTGAGATCTAGCTTACTTTTAAGCTGATTGAGAAGTTCTTCTATCCGTTCCTTTTCAACAAACATTGACCAGATATAACCGTCATATTGATCAAGAAGTTCGTCACGTTTAACATATAACTCATGGATTTTTTCAGCTTCATTTCTAGATTTTTCCAGCTGATTTTTACAACTCTGGGTGATCGAACGATTATCCAGCTTTTTCTTGTTGCTTAGCCAGCCCGTTAAAAAATCCACCATCTCTTTCGCAAGGGTTTCGACCTGGCTTCCTCCACTTTGATAGTCTAATTTGGAAATAATTGCCGGCAAGATATAGCTGGAAATAATGTTTTTCTGACGAGGGTTGTTTTCCATGAATTTTGTTATTCCACTTTCTCCATGGTTAAACTCACGGGATTGCAACATTTCCAGAATAGAGAATCCATAAGATACAAGCCGCTCTTGATAGCTTGTTCTTCCGGTTTTATCCATCAGGTTATAACTGGAAAAATATCCCTTAGAGTGAGCATCCGCCTGACTCATCCATTCATTACCTTGTTTCCAAGAACAAAGATAGCGCCCATCTTCTTTGGTATAAACAAGAGGGAGTTTTTTGATCGAATAAGTATCTTCAGCATCATATTCGTTAATCCAGGATTTGATTGCCATATTCGATGGAGTCTTTTCTCCCTCACGAAGTCTTGCCATAATACCTGTCTGTAATAAGCGATCACTTCCGTCTAATTGCCACTCAGCAACGATGAACCCTGGGTAACCAGGGCTGAAAAAATCACAGAAATCACGACGTTTACCATTTAAGGTAAAAGCCCTCTGATCTGCTCTGGTTAAGAAGAGGTTGTGAATCATCTGAATGATGATCGATTTTCCTCCGCCATTGACAAGTTTGACTAGAAGATCCTTTCCTTCAGGCTCTAAGCAGAGATCATCGATCATACTATCCTTTGGCTGGCCATATTCGATATTGACCAAGCGCAATACTTTTAATTTAGGCATTGGATCCCCTTTCTGCTAGCCGATAGAGCCGTTCACAAAGTACTTCATTTTCCATAAGTGCTTCAATGCGGGCTTCTCCCTCGCTGGTTAAAGAAACTGCCGGCTCGAGTTCTTTATCGTATTCCAAAATGTTTTGGGCGCATAGAAAGACACGAATCTTGTCGACAAATCGTGCCCTATCTTTATCGTTTGGATCGTTAAAATCTGCACCTTTACTTAAATAGAACTCACGAAGCTGTTTAATAAACATGGCATCTTCTTCATTTTCAAATCCCTCGGTGGAAGAGAGGACTTCAGCGATGCGGTTAGTCCAGTCTTCAAGACGGACAAAATCCCTCTGACGGATCGTTTTGGAAGAACTTGGATAAAACATGCTGAAAAGAATCAGAATTGACAGCATAGAAAGCTGGTATTCGTCTTCAACTGGATTTGCTTTTGTCCAATGAAGTTTTCTTTTCAGTTCTTGCTTATCATAGGAGAGCCATTTGTTCTTTTCAGTAGGAATCAGATAGACCCTCATATTGTGGGTGAGCAGCCGGCAGTCGACTCCATAGCAAAGCTGAGTGATTTCCTGCTTTTCTGGATCGACATCAAGATAGGCTTGCCAATCATCGTCATCTATAGCTATATGACGGTTGACTAGCATCTTATTAAAGACTCTCAGCGTTTCTTCATTCACGGGCTTCTCTCCTTTCAAGATAGAATTCAAGATTAAGGCACGACAGACCATAGTCATCATCCTCATAGGGGTGAAAAACGATCGTGTCTGAGAGTTTATTGAAGCGTAGTTTGGTATAGATGCCTGCTGGGTCGAATTCTGTAAAGGTTTTTCGAATCAGACCATAGTAGGAAGGAATATTCTCATGGAATGGGTACAAGTCGGCATCTTCTTTGAGTTGGTCCAGATCGATGAATTCGCGCCTGCGAAAGATGGAAAGAAACTGTTTGACTTGTGTCAGAGTTCCGAACCGATCAAGAAAGCCGTCTTTCAGAGTGACCGGCTCTCCATCTTGTTCAATCAGCTTTAAAAGGAGGTCTTTTAAAGCCGGATTGATGATAGAAAGATTCTTTTTCTGCTCAGCAAGGCGCTCGTTGTAAGTATCGGAAATATTCTCATTAATAAGTCCAGCAGGTATATCATCTTCATGTTCAATGCGTGGATGAAAGGCAAACATTTGTTCTTCATTGATCTGCAGATTTGGGTCAAAAAAAACGAAAGAGAGAACATCAGCAATGGTTTCAAGCTGGTGAGGATGCTTAGTAAAAGAATCAAGAAATAATTTCTTATAAGAACGCAGACTGTAGAAAGAAGCGGCTTGTTCGAAAAGCTGTTCGTGGTAGACACGAAGAAAATCACTGAACTCTGCACTGGTGCGAGAAATCTCTACTGCCAATTTCCCAAGAACCTTCTGAATAGTTTCCAGCCACGAAAGATTACGCATGTTTGTCTGATCAAGTTTAAGATCAGTTTCTCTACGCACTGTACGTGTAAGGTCATTAATTCGATTGAGCACGACAATTGTCTGTTCGTCTAATGTTTGTCCACTGCTATTTATCTGATTGATCGTTCTTTGAATTTCCTCTTCAATGCTGTCAACCGTAAACGGTCGGATGTTTTCGATTATATGGCTTTTTTGCTCTTTTAGATGGCGCCTCATTTGCTGGAGCTGCAGACGAAGGTCTTCGAGAGTTTTACTGGCTCTGTCGTAATGGGCACTTTTAAGTTCTTCACAAAAACGAAGGGTCATTATCGAAATTTTCATATTATCTTCGACTTCAAGTGTCAACATATATAGATGAAATCCGTCATTACCTATGGTATAGACGGAGTTACCATCTTTTGTTTTGCGGTCTACGTAGCGAACCCCCTCGCTCCAGTCATCAATTCCTGGACGCAAATGAAATGGTGATCCGTTGTTGCAAAGTGTATTGATGAGAAAGAGACTGGTGAGTTTTTCAGCTTGTTCCATAGTGATTGGGTTATTAAAGACATCTCTACAAAACGAATGGATAAACTGCATGACAGTTGTCTTTGTGCAATCCTCATTTTTAAACGTTTTGTCAATAATCAGGCGAAGAAGAGCAAAAAGCATAACCAGCTGATGTTCTTCTCCTTCAAGACCATTAGCAGAAAAACTGGCTTGCTTACTATGGAGGGAAGAAAGCAGGCAATCGATCAAAGCAAGCATGGGCATACGTGGCTTGAGGTCATTTTTGATTTCAAGAGGTGTCATAAAAGGTTCTCCGGATTCTTGATGATCTCCTGTGCCCATCGATTTCGATTATCAAAGCCGTTCTGTATGGTGAGGCGAAGCAAATCAGGCATCTGATTAAGAAAGAGCTCTGAGACTAACGGTTTCTGATTGGTTTCAATTGGAGAAGCCGGTTCTGATGCCTGCTTTTGGTAGAGCAAAGTACAAGGATTAATTTCAACTTCTGAATGTTTTTGGACGAGTGCTTCATAAATTCGAATTCCTTCTGGATCCAAATCTCCCCAGTAAAGGTAGGTGTAGTTTGCATCTGGATGATTATGAAGAAAGGTTGTAAGAACATTGGCAACATTCCAGCCTTGTCCATAGAGCACTCCAACAAGATTTGTTTCGGCCAGATGATTTCGGATCTGATCATAGGGAGCCAGATTTTCGGTGATAAGAATTGTTCCTTTATCTTTTACGACAAATTCTTTGATTTCTGAGGCAGCTGGATAGCAGACAAGACTTTCTGGATCAATTTTTAATCGAGTGCATAAGGCTTCTCCTTTTCTGGATAGCGTTTTTTCATTACCGAAGATCTCAGCTGATCGGATATATTCTGGGTAAGGTTCAAGCTGTTGCGGCCTGTTATTCAGCCAGTCTTGAAGCTTCAGAACATCATCTTTGTCTTCGTTCCATTGCTTCGGATGCTTCATATAATAGCTTGAAGATAGGTTTGGACCGATCATCTGGTTCGGTTCACTGATCATTTTTTTGACTGTAACCGGCTTGCGATATCGATTATAAAGAGGGGGCACGCGTCCGTTAAATTTGGAATTTTTAACAGGAGCTAAATCCCCGCTTTCAACAAGTTGCTGAATTCTGATGTATTCATCCTTGTAGGGTTCCTTCGGATTGATTAAATCTTTTACTTCAACGTATTTATACTTTCCCATGATGAAAAGGCCTCCTTTCAGTGAAACAGTGACCACTATTAATATAGAAATCAAAAAAGAGATGAAGCTACGTAATTTTACTAACTACAATTTTACCTAATCTTCGACTGGATAATTAACGACTATTTTCAAAAGTGATAATTTTGCCGCTTATCTTTAGACCGGGGAGAAAGAGGTCCAACTCTGAAAATCAATTACTTGAAGCGGTATGGACTACGATTAAGTGGAAAAAGTACAAAAAATTGAAATGGAGAATATCAATGACACGAAAAATCATTCTTTATATTGCCCAGAGTCTGGATGGCTATATTGCCGACCAGAATGGGAGTGTAGACTGGATTGCAGGAAATGTTGAGCCCTATGAAAGTGATTATGGCTATGAAGATTTTACTCAAAGCATAGATACAGTCATCTGTGGAGGAGTAACCTACAGATAGATCCGGGATGAACTCTCCCCTGGCAAATGGCCTTACGAAGCCATGCAAAGCGATGTCCTGACTCACGAAAACCTCGAAAACACAGAGAATATTCATTTTGTCAATACAGAGATCCAGGAGCTGATCCGTACTCTCAAACAGCAGGAAGGAAAAGACATCTGGATCTGTGGTGGTGCCAATCTCATTCATCGGTACATGTGGGCGAATTTGATCGACGAGTACCAGATTACGACGATTCCGGTTCTTCTTGGAAATGGCATCCGACTGTTTGAAAAGGGATCTACCAAAGTCAAGCTGGAAATGACGACAGTCCGAGAAGAGAATGTCCTGATTCTTGCGGTCTATAAAAAGCAGAACTAGATAACATCGGTTGTAATCATGCCATGACTTGTGACTGCTTGAATTCACATTGAGAGAGGTTTGAACTGTCTTAAATGATCTTGAATGGAACATGCAATAATCTAGATGGAAAGGAAGCCGGGAAATGGGATGAAGACTATGGATGACTACACCTGGATCACTCTTCGTCAGCAGCCAGAACGAAAGAATCAGGCAGCCGGCTGGTTTCATGAAAAATGGGGAGTTCCCATGGAAGCTTATCGTGTCTGCATGGAGGACTATCTCAATCGCAAAACAGAATACGGATGGTATCTCTGTCTGGAAGGGAACAAGATTGTTGGAGGTTTGGGTGTAATTGATAATGACTTTCATGATCGCAGGGATCTAACGCCCAATGTCTGCGCGGTCTATACCGAAGAAAAATATCGCGGACAGGGCATTGCCGGAAGACTGCTGGAGATGGTGGTAGACGATTTGAAAGCAAAAGGAATCAGCCCGCTGTACCTGCTGACCGATCATATTGGTTTTTATGAGCGATATGGCTGGAAATTTTTGTGCATGGTGCAGGGGGATGGCGAACCGAAACTGTCGCGGATGTATATCCATGAGTAGCCTGATCCAGTTTTTTTCTGATTGACTTGCCTGTTTTATTCACGGAGAAGACAGGACTTGCGGACGGATGAAAAAGAGGATTGGCTTGTGAGATGCAGGCCAGGCCGGAAAGGGAGCAGACAGGAAGAAAGGGGACTGAAGATGAAGACAAAACTGTTTTTAAATGCCCTGGCGCGTTTTGTACTGGGTGTAGTGCTGGTCGGCTTGTTGTTGTTTGTATCAGCGGGAACCTGGAAGTATCCGGGCGCATGGCTTTTGATGGGGCTGTTGTTTATCCCCATGTTTTTGGGAGGAGTTGTTCTTCTCTTTAAAGATCCAGAACTTCTTGCCCGCCGAATGAAGGCAAAGGAAGAGCAGGGAGAACAACGCAAAGTCATCGCTTTAAGTGGACTGATGTTTATTGGCGGCTTTGTTCTGGCTGGTCTTGATTACCGTTACCATATTTTGCCTTTGCCGAGTGTTGTTTCGTATGTGGCTGCCGTGGCTTTATTGCTTGCATATATTCTTTACGCCGAAGTCCTGCGAGAAAACCGTTATCTCTCCAGAACGATTGAAGTGGCCAAAGGACAGAAGGTTGTAGACACTGGTCTTTATGGTTTGGTCCGCCATCCAATGTACAGTGCTACCATTTTGCTGTTTTTATCCATCCCGCTGGTGCTTGGCTCCGGGCTTTCAACCATTGTTTTTCTTTTTTACCTGCCGATTATCATCAAACGGATTTACGGAGAAGAAAAGCTGCTGGAAAAAGAGCTGGAGGGATATCCAGAGTACCAGAAGAAAGTGAAATATCGACTGCTGCCTTTTGTCTGGTAGCAGTTTTTTCGTGGCTTTTGATGTGTCAAAGAAGATCGAGTACAGAGATCCAGTGATTGCATTTTGCCAGGTAAATGAAATCCAGCAAAGATGCAGTTTTTCTGGCGGCTTACTGGCGGCTTATTGGATGCGTGCAAGGTGATTTTTTTTGCGGAGCGGATTATGAATTCGGAATGAAAACGGCAGCCGGAAAGCGAAATATGTTTTCATGAGTTTTCATTGAGTGGGGTTTTCGTTAAAATGGACGCATGCAATCAATTAGAAACCGAGTACAGCAGGCACAACGGATCGTCATCAAAGTCGGATCCTCCTCGCTGACCTATCCCGAAACCGGGAAACTGGATTTAACCAGAATGGAACTGCTCTGCCGGGAATTGAGCTCCTTGCACAATGCCGGCAAGGATGTGGTTCTTGTTTCCTCTGGCGCCATTATGGTCGGACTGCAGGCGTTAGGCCTTCATCGCCGTCCCCATGTGCTTTCCAGAGTTCAGGCATGCGCGGCCATCGGCCAGGCGCGTCTGATGATGCTTTATCAGAAATTTTTTTCAGAATACAATCAGAACTGCGGTCAGATCCTGCTGACCAAGTACTCTTTGATCCGCCCGGATGCCTGCATGAATGCCCATAACACCTTTGAAGAACTGCTGGATCTGGGTGTGATTCCAATTGTGAACGAAAATGATACGATTGCCACCGATGAAATCGAATTTGGTGATAACGATTCGCTTTCAGCACTGGTTGCTAGCCTGATTCATGCCGATCTGCTGATTTTGTTATCGGACATCGATGGCCTGTATGACGATGATCCCCATACCAATCCCGATGCCCATTTCATTGAAGAAGTCTATGAAATCAATGAAGCTTTGATGGAAGGAGCAAAAGGAGCTTCCAGCCGGGTTGGAACCGGGGGAATGGCCACCAAGCTGAATGCCGCCCGCATTGCCTGTGCAAGCAATTGCGATATGATTATTGCCAATGCAAGAGATTTTCACATCATCGGACGATTAATAGCAGGTGCAAGAGAAGGAACTTTCTTTGCGGCAAAACCGGACCCGAATTTTTCTTTTGAGACGTGCGTGGAGAAGATATGATGAGCGAATGGATGAATGAACTGGGACGAAATGCCAAAGCAGCCAGCCGCCAGATGGCAAGACTGGATACCCAGACCAAAAATGATCTGTTAAACCGGGCAGCCGACCTGCTTGAAGCCAGATCTGCACAGATTTTAGCCGCTAACAACCAGGACTTAAAAGCAGCCCGTGAAAATGGGATGCCCAAGCCTTTACAGGACAGGCTGATGTTAACTGAAGATCGGATTCATGCAATTGCCCAGGGAATGCGCGAAGTCGCCGTCCTGGCGGATCCGGTTGGAGAAGTTCTGGAAATGAAGAAAAGACCCAATGGTCTTTTGATTGGCCGCCAGCGCGTTCCATTAGGCGTTGTGGCAGTCATTTATGAAGCCAGACCCAATGTGACTGCGGACGTTTTTGCGCTTTGTACGAAAGCTGGCAATGCGGTGATTTTAAAAGGTGGAAGAGATGCTGCCCGTTCCAATGAAGCCATTGTGGACGTGCTCAAAGACGCTTTAAAAGAATTGAATCTGGATGACAATGCGGTTTCGATTCTGACCGATAACAGCCGCGAAGCATCACGTGAGCTGATGCGCTGCAATGAATATGTTGATGTTCTCATCCCGCGCGGCGGGGCAGGATTGATCCGCTCGGTGGTTGAAAATGCGACGGTTCCTGTCATTGAAACCGGAACTGGAAACTGTCATTGTTACGTGGATGAAAGTGCAGATCTGGATATGGCTGTTGGGATCATCCTCAATGGCAAGACCCAGCGCGTTGGGGTTTGCAATGCACTCGAATCGCTGCTGGTTCACAGATCCCGGGTGAAAGAAGTAATGGAGAAGCTGGATGGTGAATTTGCCAGGTTCCCGGTACTGATTCATGCGAAACCAGAAGTTCTGGAACTGGTCGAACTCTCTCCGAAAAAAGAAGCTTCCCAGGCCGACTGGGGAACAGAATACCTCGATTATGAGATCTCCATCAAAGTGGTCGGTTCGGTAGAGGAAGCTATTGACCATATCAATACGTATAACACCGGACATTCCGAGACAATTGTGACCAACAATTATGCAAACGCGCAGAAATTCCTCAACGAAGTGGATGCGGCTGCGGTTTATGTCAATGCCTCGACCCGCTTTACGGATGGCAATGAATTTGGTCTGGGAGCAGAAATTGGCATCTCGACGCAAAAACTGCATGCCCGCGGCCCGATGGGCCTGGAAGCTTTAACCAGCACCAAGTTTATTATTTATGGCAATGGCCAGGTAAGACCTTAGTTTCAAATGAGAAGCTTTCCAGAAACGATCAGACAATCCAGGTCTGCTCCTCTGGTCAGCTTCTTTTTTCTTTTCAGCCAGCTGTGGCGTTGCGAAACCTTCTTTCCATTTCGTAACAGTCGGGGCATCCGGGAAATATTTTGATTGTCCGAAACCTATAATGAATGAAGAATGAAAGGTTTACAGGAGGAAAGAGCATGAAAAAAATTGTGATTATCAATTCATCTCCCCGGACTGAAGGAAACTGTGATCTGCTTTGTGCCCAGTTCTACAAAGGCGCCTCACAAAACCCTGACAATCAGATTGTCCGGATTAACCTGAAAGATAAAGATTTTGATTTTTTCCGTGAAGAACAGGATAAAGATGATGCGGATCTGGCGGCTCAGGAGTTAATGGATTCCAACATCATCGTTCTGGCTACGCCAGTTTATTTCTATAACATGTCAGGAATGATGAAAACATTCATCGACCGGATGACTCCCTACTTCAGTCAGCTGGGCGGTAAAGATTTCTATTTTATTCTGACGGCTGCCATTAACCGTTCTGAAATGCAGCAGACGGTAGATTCCCTGTATGGCTTTACCGATTCTGTCCCTGACAGCAACGTCGCCGGCATCATTTACGGCTCCAATGTTTCGCGTAAAGGCGATATTCTGAATCATCCTGCTTATCAGGAAGTCTTTGAGATTGCTTCAAAAATTTTCTAGAGAACTTTGCTTCTGTCGGATGGCAGAAGCTTTTTTGACGGATTTCTTTTCAATTGCGCCAGCAGGGCATTAAACTGGCACTATGAATACAGCCAATCCACTTTTTAAATCCAAAATTGATCTTTCGTCCATACGGGCTGTCTGGCTGGATGTCGACCAGACTTTGCTTGATTTTGACCAGTCTGCCCGTTATGCCTTGATCAAAACGTTTGAACGCTACCATCTGGACTGGAAAGATGAATACTTTGAAATCTTTCTTCGCGAGAATGGCAAGCTCTGGGACCAGATCGAAGACGGCCATCTGACCCGGCCACAGCTGCGCAGGATCCGCTTCCAGGTGATGTTTAAAGCCTGGCATATCCCCTTTGATCCACCTGTTGAATTTGAACAGCATTTTTCCTATGACCTTCACCATTGTGCGTTTGCCATGGCAGGGGCAAACAAAGCCCTCGATTACTTTGAATCCCTGCATCTTCCTTTATTTATCATCTCTAACGGACCCATGGAAGGGCAGTGCAACCGGCTGGAGATGGCGGGCATGCTTGCACGTTTTACCAGAGTCTTCACTTCCGAAAGCCTGGGTGTGGCCAAGCCGGATCCTGCATTTTTTAAACAGGCCCTTGCTCAGAGCAGCCTTGATTTGAACACCGAACTGAGTCCAAATCAGATTCTGGTCATCGGTGATTCCTGGAAAGCGGATATCTGTGGGGCGCTGGCTTGCGGCATGCCGGCATTATGGCTGCGAACCAATCGCCGGCATGATCCTTTTCAAGTCATCCCCCATCCAGAAGTTGTCAGTGCTGAGGACTGGAAACAAGCGCTTGAAGCATTGAGCCATCGCCAGAACTGATCGAAGAGAATCGGCAGGATCTGACCAAAGGGCAAAGAGGGAAAGCCAAAAGGACCGACAGTCATCACAAAGTTAAAGACAAGCCGGGATGACAAGAGAATAAGAGAAACAAGAAGACAACAAGAAGAAGACAACAAGACAACAAGAAGAAGACAACAAGACAACAAGAAGAAGACAACAACAAGAAGAAGACAACAAGACAGAGCCTGCAGCTGCTTTCCCAATGTGATAGAGGGAAAGGCTGCAGGCTCTGTCTGGTTTTGACTATCCAATCGGATGTTGTCTGCAAATTCTGTCTGTTTTAAAGCTCCGGCTGTCGGTTGAAGTCTATGATGTCCAGATCGTCGAAATGATCTCCATCCACCATGGAATCAGACGCATCTGTCTGGGGGCTGTCCTGAACAGGGGAAGAGAAAGACTCGGTTTCTGGTCGGTTTTCTTCGTCAGTCATGCTGGCCGTTTCAGCAGGACTGGGGCTGGCATCGGACCAGGATTCACTCACGTTTGCCCCTTGTGAAGAGACGGAATCAAAACTGGATGAGGCTGTCGCAAAACCGGAATCAGCCGGGGCAGCTGGAGCCGAAGAAACATGGGATGCTGTTTGTTCGGGTGCTGCATGAATCACATTTACTGATTTTTTCGGACTCTGTAAGTTGGATGGAAGGCCTGAAATTTCCAGGCCTTCATCCATTTCAATCACCAGGCAGCGCTTGCCATTGATGGTTTCTGTACGGATCTGTTCGAGGGCATCATCTTTTACACTGATTGAAATTGATGGCGCTTTGAGGGAGATCTTGCCTTTTTCCATCAGGTTGACGGCTGCAACTTCCTGGTCTTCAAGGATTTTTGAATACGCAGAGTCGAAGTGCTGCATGTTTTCGGAATTGGCACCCGAAGCAAGCAAAAGATCTTTAATGCGCGGCTTATCGAGCATGACGACCGAATCTTCCTGAGAGTTTTCGCTGACATAGTCGCTGATGTTTTCATGGAATTTCATGGCGGTGCTGGCTTCCATGCCCTGTGGGAAGACTTCACCGATAACTTTCGCAAATCCTTCGCTCTGTTCTGGGGCAGAAGAGACGAATGGAATATGGAAGAATTCTTCGATCAGCTCAATGTTCGGACTTTTGGCAGCTTTGCAGTGATAGAGAAAATGATTGACATCACTGGCGCGGCTGGAAAAGGATGGATAGAAGATGGCATCAAGCGGCGCGGGGATGATCTGCATTTCATCATTGACTTTACGGGCGACCTCATTGGTGGCCGTGGAATAGTAGAGACCAATATCGGTCAGTCTTGCTTCCGTTATGGCAACAATCATGAAACGGAAAATTGAGTTTTCTTCCAGCACCTCATTGTTCGCGTTGAGTCCTGGGGCTGCATATTCAAAGATTCCCGCTGTGATGTAGACGTTATTGCGGTAGTCGCCTTTTTTGAGCAATTCCACAGCCAGAGCTTTGAATTCGTCTTCTTTTAATAAGGAGCCGTTTTTGTAGTCATAAAAGCGCTTCTGAAGATCTTTGGCCTGGGGATCGGAAGCATCAAAGCCGTATTCAAGCAGGTTTTTGCCTGGCGTGCCCCCAAGACTCTTTTTGAAAATATCGAAATACAGTTCGCCTTCTTCTTTTTCCAGGGTGTCAGGATTGATCAGCCGGGTAAACTGAATCGAAGCTTCACCATCCCGGCTTTTTCCATAGGCTTCCTGAATGCCTTTGAGCAGCAGCTTATCGTTATCAAACTTGAGCTGCTTCTTGATTTCACCAAGTTCTTTTTTATTCATCTGTATGGCGCAATCTATCCTTGCCGGAACAAAGATGGATTGTGCATACCTCCTTTCCAGTGTAAAAACCTGTCACCAGGCTTGTCGTTCT
>CAJTVE010000029.1:17457-35939 GCA_910579655.1 uncultured Allobaculum sp.
TCTTTGATTTCTTTGATTTCTTTGATTTCTTTGATTTCTTTGATTTCTTTGATTTCTTTGATTTCTTTGATTTCTTTGATTTCTTTGTCGGTCTAGATTTTTCTTCAGAGGTTCAATTTTGTCTTGTGGCCATCGAAAAAAACGGAAGACTGGATCTGTCCAGAGACAAGTATACGAAAAGATCTCTTTAAATGCAGGCTCGACATCGATTCCATCCGGTCAGATCAAGATTCTGCTTTCGAATCTGATCCTGCTTCAATCTGTCCGGATCGGAAAAGAAGGATCCAGAAAAAAGTGAGCGGCCATCACTTGGATGACTTTGCCCAAAACAGAAAAGAGTCCAGTTACAGGCATTCAGGCTTTAAGACGATTTAACCTGAAAACTGGGCTCTTTTGGACAGAGGTTTATTCGCGTTCTATTGCTGTTTCTGCTCTTTATTGCGCAAGAAAAGACGCTGGAACCAGTTTTTCTTTTCTGGTTCTGGGGCCGCCGCTGGAGCAGGGATTGGAGTCGGGGCCGGGATGAAGCGGTTTTCCTTGGCCAGTTCAATAAAGCGCTCTTGCGAGTCGATCATTTCTTCATTGTCCTGATCGACTTTGGTATAAAAGCCGCTTGGCAGCAGCTTTCGGCCTTTGAGGTTATCTCTGAATTCGAGATCAAAGTAATCCACCAGTTCTTTTTTCAGTTCGGGATCCAGAATTTGCACACCGACTTCAACCCGGCGTTCGGTGTTGCGGGTCATAAAGTCAGCCGAAGAAATATAGACTTTCTCGTTTTCTCCTTCACCGAAGATGTAAATCCGTCCATGTTCGAGAAAACGACCGACAATAGAATGAATTTCAACATGATCGGTATAACCGGGAAGGCCAGGAAGCAGACAGCAGATCCCCCGCACGATCATCCGGATTTCGACGCCGGCCTGGCTGGCTTGGGCAATCTTGACGATCAGATCCAGATCCGTGACGGAGTTCATCTTAAACCAGGCTCTTGCCGCTTTTCCTTCTTCAGCCAGCGCAATCTGCTCATCGAGCATGCGGATGACAACCTCCTTAAGCTTAAAGGGGGAAACGATGAGATTCTGGTATTCCCCCGCAAGGTTGGAGACATTCATGTTCTTGAAAAATTCAGTGGCATCGGATCCGATCTGCGAATTGGAAGTAATCAAGGAAAGATCCGTATACTGATGGCTGGTTTTTTCGTTGTAGTTTCCGGTTCCAATCTGGGTGATCGTCTGAATCTTGTCATCGGACTTCAGAGTGATCAGCATCAGTTTGGAATGGACTTTGTAGTCTTCAAAGCCATAGAAGACATTGACGCCAGATCCTTCCAGACGTTCAGCAGCCTGAATGTTGTTCTGCTCGTCAAAACGGGCGCGAAGCTCCATCAGAACGGTTACGTTCTTGCCATTTTCAGCGGCCCGGCACAGATATTTGACGATCTGGGAGTTCTTGGCCAGACGATAGATTGTAATGGAAATCGACAGGACCCTCTCATCCGAAGCGGCTTCTTTGAGCAGCTGGATAAACAGGCCAATATCCTGATATGGATAGGCCAGCAGGACATCATGGTCCAGAATCTGGTCAATAATCGAAGCGTCAGGATTGAGCCGGCGATCAGTGGCTGGCACCAATGGCTTGTAGGTCAGAGCGCGGCGGATATCGTTGGGGACATCATCAATCAGCTGGAACAGATAAGAAGGATCCAGGGAAGAATGCTTCGAGACGAAAACCTGGGATTTATGCAGATGGAGCTGCTTGCACAGATACTCGAGCGCTTCCGGATCAATGTTCTTGAAAATTTCCAGCCGGATCGGAGACAGGCGCAGACGCTTTTTCAGGATGGTTTTCATGTAAGAGCGATAGTCTTCGTCATCTTCGATATCGGCCGCATTCAGGTTGATATCCGCATTGCGGGTGACACGGATGATGGTCTTAAACGGAATCTTGGACTTGGAAAACAGTTTATCGAGCAGAGCGAGAATCACGTTTTCAGCCAGAATAAACTGCGTTTTTTCTTCGTTGAGGTAAATAATGCGCGGCAGATAGCTTGGAATCGGCACAATGCCATATCTTGTTTTTCCATCTTCCAGAATGCGGAAGAAAATATACTGTTCCTTATTGATCAGAAAGGGGAACGGGTGATGGACATCAATAATCTGCGGCGCTAAAAGCGGGGCAAGTTCTTTTTCAAAATAGGTGGTGATGAACTTGTTCTGCTTCTTGTTGAGGTTTTTGAAGGTGAGTGGTTCAATTTGAACTTCGCGCAGGGTTTTGCCTAAATTGCGAGAGATGTTATCGCGCATCTTATACAGGCGCTCAGCCTCCTTGCAGATGGCCTCCAGCTGTTCACTTGGGGACATACCGGATTTGGAGTCGATCTGCTTGTTGTCGACTAAGGACATATCCAGAATACTTCCAGCCCGGACCATGAAAAATTCGTCGAGGTTGGAGGTAAAGATCGCCAGAAACTTCAGGCGTTCGAGCAGCTCAACGCGCGGGTCCGCTGCTTCTTCCAGCACACGCTGGTTAAATTTGAGCCAGGAGATTTCCCGGTTCTGGGTAAAAGGGTATTTTTTGTTTTTCATAATAGGATCACGAGATAAGAATAAAGACGTTCTGTCTTTGGAAGGTTGTTTTGCGGTCGGCTTTGACTGGCTGTATCAGAGCACAGGCTGCCTGGTGGCGAATATGGTCAAGAGGGGTTTCATCTTGACAGATGATGTTTCTTACGCATTGAGCAGGACAATGCTTTTCAATCCAGCAGCCTCGGCCAGGGTATTTAAAAGCAGAACCTGATCAAACAACTGTTCAGTCTGCTGCAAGGTTCGCTGAATGATCGACTCAATATTGATTTTGCGGCTGCTTTCGAGCAGGTGGGCAAGATCACGCAGCAGATGCAGGTTGATTGTATTTTCGGTCGGCTTTATCCAGCCAATTTCCAGAAGAAGTTTTCGAATAGAATTGGATGGACCTTCGATCAGATAGAGCAGAAAACTGGAATCAAACTCTGTCGGCTCCAGCTGACGATGAAAGGATTTGTACAGCTTTTTCTGGACGGCATTGAGTTTGTTTTCACTCAAAGAAAAAAGATTGTCTCCTTGAGATTTTCCAAGAATCGCTTCTGCTTCCAGGCACTCACTGAAAGTAAGTTTTCCTTTTGTCAGTCCGAAGAGAAATAGAGATCGCCCGCAAAGAAAACAAATCACTCTCGGATCTTTTTCAGCAGGAATCCGGCTTTCATCAGGATTCTGTTCATCCTGACTCATTCTGGCAACGATCGGACAAACGCCTGGCGTTTTTTGAAGAATTTGAACAATGAATTCAAAATTAGCCAGGAACCGAAAAGCAGGATCGAAAAACAGCCAGAGCCGGTCTGTCTCATACAGACTGACAACGGCCTGCAGCTTGCGGACCATCAAGGTGAGTTTTTCCGTTCCAGATTTATCAAGAGCACCATCGCACAGAAAATCAGTCCAGCAGACTTTCTGCCGGATCGTCATCACAGAGAAAACCTGATTGGATCTCACTTCAAAAAGATTCACTTTTATCGCCTTAAGGGACAGAAAACAAAATGCACAAGGATCAGATTGCATGACGGAATCCTCCAATATGAGTATACCGAATTGTGGGAAAAGGAATGGAATATTGCCATGAATTTTGATTTGCAGACGGAAAGAACGGCTTTATTTTTCCCGCTTTGTGAAAAATTCTCCATTCTAGTCATATTCTGTTCCTTCATTTCAAAGAAAGCTGGATTTAAAATCTGTATTCTTGATGGATTGTAAGTTTTCTTTTGACACCAGTCCAGTACAATTGGAACTGAGCCGCTTCATTTTCAAAGAAAATCGCCCTTGCTTTATGCCCTCATAACAGGACAGCTCAGGGGGAGGATGTCCGAATTATACAGGGAGGACAAAAGAAGCCGTTGAAAGCTTTGAACAGGAATCCGGATTCGATAAAGAATCCATCTGGACAGAGCTGAAAAACTCTGTCAGGATATTTTGATACGATTTGCCTGTAATCTGCCGTCAGTCTAAAAGATCTTTTGAGTCACGATGACCCAGGGTCCTGGAAAGCTTTGGGCATGCGGCGTTTATAGAGAAGAGGAAGGAGTGGGAATTTGAAATTATTCAAAAAGATTCTGAAATCAAAGGCTCTGTACCTGGGCACTGCTCTGGTGATTCAGCTGCTGATTCTGGTTCTTTTGATGACCTACTTCTCGCACGAGTTTTTACCGATTTACTATTTTATGTTGATTCTGAGTATCGTCGTTTCATTTTTCGTCATGAATCGTGACTCAGACTCATCTTCAAAACTTCTGTGGGTATTTATTATCATGGCCCTGCCAATCTTTGGGGGCATGATGTATCTGCTGTTTGGAAACCGCAAGATTCCAAAAGCACTGATGATTCAGGACCGCCAGGCGTATGCCGATTATGCCGCCTATGCCGAACAGAATCTGCAGACACTGGCTAATTCGGGAATTCAGGATCCGACTCTGGCCCGTATGACCTGTATGGCCTGGAATAATGGCTTTTTTCCGGTGTATCCAAGTGAGGGCTGCCATTACTATTCGACAGGTGAAGAACAGTTCCAGGCTTTGATGGATGCCGTCCGAAAAGCCGAGCGCTATATTTTTATTGAAACTTACATTATCGATGAGGGCAGTGTTCTCAATGAACTGCTGGAAGTTCTCGAAGAAAAAGCCCGCAATGGAGTGGATGTCCGCCTGATGTATGACGACTTTGGCTGTATTCTCAATCTGCCGGAAGATTTTGATCAGCAGCTGATGGCTAAGGGGATTAAAGTGCATCGTTTCAATCCGATTCATCCGCAGCTGGCCATCCAGATGAACAATCGTGACCACCGTAAGACGGTCATCATAGATGGCAAAACTGCCTTTACTGGCGGAAGCAACCTGGCTGATGAATACGTCAACCGCATTGAGCGCTTTGGCTACTGGAAAGATATGGGTGTCAGAGTCGATGGGGCAGCTGTTGAACCGTTTATCATTGCATTTTTGCAGATCTGGAACTATTCATCCGATATCAATACGCCTTATGAGCCTTATGTGCAGGACGTTCAGGATCATCCAGCCGACCAGCACGATGGAAGCAATGGCTATGTCCTGCCGTTTTTTGACTCCCCAACCGATGACAAAAACGTGGGGCGCCGGTTTCATCAGAATCTGATCTCCATTGCCAACCATTCCTGCTGGATCACGACACCCTATCTGATTCTCGATACCGAGATGGTTTCCCAGCTTGAGCTGGCGGTTCAGAATGGTGTAGATGTCCGGATTGTTGTACCGGCCATTCCAGATAAGAAGATTGTCTATGAGGTGACCAAAGCCAATGAGGAAATCCTCACTTCCAAGGGGATCAAGGTTTATGAATACACGCCAGGCTTCATCCATGGCAAAGTGACCCTGGTCGATCACAAGCATGCCCTTTGCGGGACAGTGAATATGGATTTCAGGTCCTACTATTCCAACTATGAATGCGGCATGTGGATGTACGATACGAGCTGTATCGACGATATCACCAAGGATTTTGAAAACATCTTTGAAGAGTCTAAACTGGTAACCAATGAAGATTTTGCGAAAACCAATTTCTTTGTTCGCCAGTACCGCCTGTTTTTAAAGGTGTTCTCTCCATTGTTGTAATGATCAGACTGAATCAATCCGTAAAACAATCTGTAAAAATAGAAAAATGGTCCACAAAGCTGAACAAAAAGCTTTGTGGACCATTTATTCTCTATGGGCCTATTCTAATGAACCATATTTGATCAATCCATCAAAGGACAGCTGGCTCAGAGGGCGCCAGATTCAGGCCTCAGGATCTTGGCTGAACCATTTTTTCTGGGCGAACGAGTTCATCAAACCGCTCTTCAGAAAGCAGATTCAACGCAAGCACCGCTTCTTTTAAAGACAGATTGTGTTCAAAGGCATAGCGGGCTGCTCTGCCGGCATTTTCATAGCCGATGACCGGGTTGAGGCAGGTGACAAGCATTAAGGAGTTTTCAAGGTTTTCTTTAGTTTTCTGCTGGTTGACTTTCAGGCCGGCCAGGCAGTTTTTCGTAAAGGATACCAGGGCATCCGCTAACAGGCGGATCGACTGGTTGAGATTGTAGGCAATGACCGGCATGAAGACATTCAGCTCAAAGTTGCCCTGGCTGGCCGCAAAACCGATGGCTGCATCGTTACCCATCACCTGAACGGCGACCATGGTCAGGGCTTCACACTGGGTCGGGTTGATTTTGCCCGGCATGATGGAAGAACCGGGCTCATTGGCCGGAATTTCCATTTCACCAATGCCGCAGCGCGGGCCGCTGGCAAGCCATCGGATGTCGTTGGCCATCTTCATGGCGTTGGCCGCCAGGCCTTTTAAGGCACCGGAAAAGAAGACACAGGCATCTTTGGAAGTCAGGGCATGGAAGAAGTTTGGATCTGATTTGAAATGGATGCCGGTCATGTTATCGAGAATCGCACAGACATCTCCTCCAAAGTTTTTTGGGGCATTCAGGCCGGTACCAACCGCGGTAGCACCGATGGCCAGTTCATGAAGGGCCGGCAGGGCGGCTTCGATATGAAGCTTGGAATGCTCCATCATTGAACGCCAGCCGCTGATTTCATCACTGACATATAAGGGTGTTGCATCCTGTAAGTGGGTGCGGCCAATTTTAATGATGCCTTCGTTGGCTTTTTCAAGGTCTTTGAGAACGTCAATGATCTGCTCTAAAGCGGGCATAAGCAGATTGCGCACTTCGAGTGAAGCCATAATATGAAGTGCCGAAGGGAAGGTATCGTTAGAAGACTGCGAGCAGTTGACGATATCATTGGGATGTAAAAGGTCTGCACCCGCTTCCTGGTTGCCAACGTGGGTGATGACTTCATTGACATTCATATTGGTCTGGGTGCCGGATCCAGTCTGCCAGATGGCAAGCGGGAACTGATCATACAGATCCCCATTTAAAATCTGACGGCAGACCGAAACGATGGCTTCTTTCTGAAACGGCGAGATTTTCTTCTGTCGTTCATTGACGATGGCACAGGCCATTTTCAGATAGGCAAACGCGTCAATCAGCGTATGGGGCATCTTTTCGGTTCCAATCTTGAAGTTTTCAAAAGAACGCTGGGTCTGGGACATCCAGCAGGCATCAGCAGGAACTTTGACTTCTCCAAGTACATCATGTTCAATTCTGTATTCCATAGAATCCATTAATTTCCTTTCCACAATCCGCATTGATGAGCGGGTTTGATTTCATAAAGTATCACTTTTGATTGTATCGACTTTTTTTCAAAGAATCACTGATGCAAAGAAGATTGGGATTTTGCAGGCAGGTTAAAAGCCGGATTGTTTCCTGCCAATCTTTCAGATGCAGTCTGAGCTGTTATTGTCGTCTCTGTTTCTGTTTTATTTTTTTGCTTTGGAATGTGTCTTTCTGTTCCATCTGGCTTCGTTTTAAAGGCTGCCCAGATTTGAAAATGCGGTTTTTGGCTGTGATCTTTTCCTTTTCCTTTTGCGGATTGCAGAAGTTGCAAAATTCATTCTTCTTTTTGCAGCGCTCGTGAATTTGATGGAGAAATGGGCGGGAGAGTGAGCCTGGATGCGGACCATGGTGAAAAAATTGCCCGACAATAAAGATGCTGCCTGTAAATTACGATGGACTAAAACGGAACAGGATCGAATTGTTTTTGTTTTTTTGACTGTTCTTTGTACAGCGACAGGGTCGGGCAGGGCTTTGGAAGGACCAATTCAATTTCTGTTTTGGAAGTGAACATTTCACGGGAATCTGTATAAAAATAGATTGCCATAATCAGACAACGGGCGTTCAATTTTTACGAAAAAGGTGAAGATCAGAGTTTGCACGCAAAATTTCCACCTGAAAATTACGCCTTCGCAAGCGGATACAAAAGTCATCTTTTCCAACATGCGTCAGCAGGGATAACGGCCAGAAAAAGGGGGATAATAAATCTCAGAGTTGTTTCCTGGATCAGGAAAACAAATCAATGTTCTGCTGCTCAAAAAGAAAGAGAATTGAATCAGAAGGAATGGGCATCAGGATGGAAAATGAATGCAACAGACAGAAACCAGCCATGCATATTGCCGCACATACAGGAAAATTCTCATCTAAGTGACAAATCCTCTGACAATTTGTGCAAACCGATTTCAACTGGATCGGTTACATTAAAAACGGACTGGCCTTTTCATTTGTTCACTGTTCTCTTTTTTTCTTTCAAGCAGATCAGACGGAATTTTAAAAGCCGACAAGGCCGGCCTTTCTTTGAAAAGAGAGCAATTTTCCATAATTAAAGAACAGAATCCCGCCGCATGGATTCGCAGATTTTTTAACTTTCTTGCTTTGGACAAAAAATGAGGATAGTATTTTCTTCTGTTTTGAGTACCTGTAAGGACAGGAAAGAGCGGATTGCTGAAATTGCACAATTTGCAATCGTCAACATTTTCAAAGACCTGTCTGCTCAAATCAGGAAAAAGGCTGAATACGCTTATAATCAAAGTAAAGAGACTGAACTCTTTCTATAAACAAACTGAATAACAAATACGGACTATCAAATCAGAATTCAATGAAAATCAATCAAAATCAAAACGATGCTGGCGGCCCAAAGGCTGCTTATGGCACTTTAAGGAGTTGGACAAATGAGGATGAAAGATCGGCTGGAATGCTACATTGACGGCTATTCCACAGTGAATATCTATATGATTAATGATTTTTATCAGGGACAGTCCAAAACCTTCCATCTTAAAGATCAAGAGGGAAATCTGGTGCCGCTGACAATCAAAACAAAAGAAGACGAGGGCGATTACGTTCATTACACATGCGCCGTGGATGGCAAAATCGAAGTGGGAAAAGACTATCTCATGTACGAAGAACATGCCCAATACTGCCCCGCGCAGTTTTCGCATATCGTCAAGACTCCGGAATTCAACGCCAAATATATTCCTGACGAAAGCGTAAAACCCGGAATTGTATATACCCCTGAAAAGACAACCTTCACCGTATGGGCCCCAACAGCCAACTGGGTTTCGGTTGTTCTGCATTTTCCTGACGGGGATCGCATTGAAGCGATGAAACGGGAAAGCCATGGCATCTGGAGCACAGAAGTCAAGGGAGACTTACGCAAAGTTCTGTATACCTATCGGCTCAAGGTGAATGGCACCATTCAGGAGTGCCTCGATCCATGGAACCCGTTTACTGGCATCAATACCACCGTCAGCCAGGTCAATGATCTGTCGCTGCTAAATCTGGCCAAAAAAGTTCCCACCCCACCCATGGAACAGGATACCGATGCGATTGTTTATGAAACATCGATCCGCGATATGACCTCGCAAAAACACAATGGCTTTACCCACCCGCGCACCTTTGAAGCGTTTACGGAAGAAAATGAAACCACAAAGCGTCTGATGACTGGCTTTTCCTATTTAAAGACACTTGGTGTCAGTCACATTCAGATTATGCCGGTCAATGATTTTGGCAGTGTAGATGAAGAATACCCAGGCCTCTATTACAACTGGGGCTATGATCCAATGCACTACCGCTCGTTTGAAGGATCCTTCTCAACCGATCCATATGATCCTGAAAAACGGATTGTCGAGTTTGCCAGACTCGTTTCGGATCTGCATGCGGCTGGCCTGAAAGTGAATCTTGACCTGGTGTATAACCATGTCTGGAAGCGGGAAGAGTTTGCGCTCGACCAGCTTGTGCCGGATTACTTTTTCCTGATGGATTCCAATGGCAACTATTCCAATGGATCCTTCTGCGGAAATGACATTGATACGCGTCCGGAAATGAGCCGCCGCTATTTTCTGGATACCATCAAAATGTTAGTGGATGTCTTTGATATTGATGGCATTCGTTTTGATTTGATGGGTGTCCTTGACTACAACCTGGTCAATGAAATCGCCGAATACGCGAAATCGAAAAAACCAGACTTCATGATTTATGGCGAAGGCTGGGATATGCCAAGCTTTGTACCGCCAGAATTGCGGGCTTCCCAGAACAACCAGGCCAAAATGCCAAATGTCGGCCAGTTTTCAGATCGTTTCCGGGAAGTAATCCGAGGCAGCAATGACCAGCTCGATCAGGCGGGTTATTCCAATGGCAATCTTGCCCGGATCCACGATGCCAAGCAGGTGATGCGTGCCAGTTTGTTTGAAAATCGTTTTGATCAGCCATTTAAAGCGATCAACTACGTCGAATGCCATGATAACCATACGATGTGGGATAAAAACCGGGCCGTCTGCAATGGCCAGCCCCGCTCAATCCGCATGAAACGCCAGACGCTGGCAACCGCCATGGTTTTACTGGCCCAGGGAACCCCGTTTATCCACTGTGGCCAGGAGTTTGGCCGGACCAAGCAGGGCCTTGGCAATACGTATAACTGCTCCGATCATTACAATATGATCGACTACCATCGCCGCAATGAATTTGAAAATGTGGTGGACCAGTTCAAGGCCCTTGTCAAACTGCGCAAGGAACATCCATCGTTCCGTCTCAACACCAAAGAAAAAATTGAAGCCTGCGTGCAGACTGAAACCATCGACGACAAGGTTCTGGTCTACAAAACCTCGGATGGCACGGAAAGACTGATTACGTTCTTTAACCCGGCAAATGAATCGTTTGAATATCGTCTGCCCAACCAGGGCAGAGTTCTCTTTGACAGTGAGAACCTCAACCCGGATCAGGCCGATTTCATCCGGATCCCGCCTCTTTCGGTCATCAGCGTTCAGCTGGCCTGATCGGATTTTTGATCGCGGTACGAATGAAAATGAAACCCTGCAAAGATTCTGTTTCTGAAATGGATCTTTCATAGATTTTTTGAGTCGATTTTTTTCAAGATCCAGCCTTCGAAAACGGCGTTTTTGAGGCTGGATTTTTTATGCGTTTTGATGACAGTTCAGACAGATCGATCAAAAAGATGCAGAAAACCAACCGAAAAGGATACTGCCAGGAAGAGGAGGTCTGCGCGAAGAAAAGATTGCCTGACAATGGGCACGCTTTCAGGGCGCAACTCAATCCAGCTCAACGTGCACTGAAAGTGAAAGAGCCTGAAATTTCGGCTTTTTCAAAGACGGCCGGCTGGTCAGCTCGCTGTTTGACAGCTGGCACAAGATGACTAAAATAAGGAAAATACATTTTTCAGATTCTGTTGAAAACGATAGGGAGGAAACAAATCCATGGCAAAATTTTTCAAGGAACCATCCAGAACGTTTGCGGAATACCTGCTTGTCCCAGGGTATACCGGACCTGAAGACACACCCGATAAAGTCAGCCTGAAAACACCGCTGGTCAAATTCAGACGCGGTGAAACACCAGCGCTGTCGTTAAATATTCCTTTAACCTCTGCGGTGATGCAGTCCGTTTCCGGACCGGAACTGGCTGTTGCACTGGCACGTGAAGGCGGCATTTCGTTCATCTTTGGCAGCCAGTCCATCGAAAGCCAGGCCAACATGATCCGCCAGGTCAAAGCCACCAAAGCCGGCTTTACCGGATCTGACTCCAACATCTCTCCAGATGCAACTCTGCGTGACGTCATCCGTCTGCGCCAGGAAACTGGCCACTCCACAATGGCTGTTACCGACAATGGTAAAAAAGATGGTGTGCTCGTCGGCATCCTGACTTCCCGTGACTTCCGTGAATCCAGAATCGATCTGGACAATACCCTCGTTAAAGAAGTGATGACTCCGTACGACAAGCTGATCGTCGGCAAAGATGGCATCACACTGTCCGAAGCCAATGATATGATCTGGGATCATAAACTGAACCAGCTGCCAATTGTCGATGACGAAAGACACTTAAAAGCATTCGTTTTCCGTAAAGACTATGAACAACACAAAGAGAACCCAAATGAAGTTCTCGATAACGACAAGCGCTATCTGGTCGGTGCGGGCATCAACTCTCGTGACTATAAAGAAAGAATCCCGGCTCTGATTGAAGCGGGTGCTGATATCCTGGTCATCGACTCTTCTGAAGGATATTCCTGCTGGCAGGCTGAAACCATCAAATGGGTTCGGGATACTTACGGTGACACCGTTAAAATCGGTGCGGGCAACGTTGTTGATGCCGATGGCTTCCGCTTCCTTGCCGATGCTGGCGCAGATTTCGTTAAAATTGGAATCGGCGGCGGCTCCATCTGTATCACCCGTGAACAGAAGGGAATTGGCCGTGGTCAGGCCACTGCAACCATCGAAGTCGCTAAAGCCCGTGATGAATACTTCGAAGAAACTGGCGTATACGTTCCCATCTGCTCTGATGGCGGTATCGTTCAGGACTACCATATGACGCTGGCTTTAGCATTTGGTGCTGACTTCTGTATGCTGGGCCGCTACTTTGCCCGCTTCAAAGAATCGCCCAGCAAGATCGTTACGATCAACGGCAGCTATATGAAAGAGTACTGGGGCGAAGGTTCTGCCCGGGCCAGAAACTGGCAGCGTTATGATGTCGGCGGGGATGGCGGAAAAATGTCCTTTGTTGAGGGTGTTGATTCCTATGTTCCATATGCCGGCGCATTGGCTGATAACGTAGGTCTGACGATCTCCAAGATCAAGCACACCATGTGCAACTGTGGATTCACCAATCTGCGTGATTTCCAGAAAAATGCCAAAGTGACTCTGGTTTCTGCGGCTTCGATTTCTGAAGGCGGTGCGCATGACGTTCTCGTTCATGACGACAAGCTTGATGCTTCTCAGCACTGATCGATAATGTCCATCAACAGATCAACGGATTCTCTTTATATCCGCTGCAACCCTATTTCTTTTTCTATCCAAGGTTTCCTGACTCCAGGAAACCTTTTTTGTCAGAGCGCAAAGAGAAAACATATGAAAGAAAATATATGAAGTCTGAAAAGAATATGACAAGAATTCAAAAAACAAGGATGGAAAATATGCCCGGATCTGTTTAAAAAGATGAAGAAACGAAAAACTCACCATCCCAAAACAGCAGGGAATCCTCTCTCAAATCGGTGGTGAGTTGCCATGAATGCTAAAGAAAAAAGAAATTCGTCAAAAACACGTGTCGCTCAGAGAATTTATGGATACCATAGAGAGGTACACCGCTGAAAGCGGTTAGAAAGGTTTGACCTATGGAAACATATGTTGGAGAAATTAAGGTCAGCAGTAAGAACGGGTATTATGTCAATTTTTATCCCGGCTACCGGCTGGTTGGAGACGAATTTGTATATCTGTCCCAGTCGGACATTCGCAGGCTTTTGCCAGAATCACAGTATTTAAACATTAACCTGGTTTCCACCTCACCCAGCTTTTCTTTAGAAGATCTGTTTCAGGATGGAGACGATATTTTGCTTGATTTTTCTTTTGATGATTTACAGCCCAATTTAAAAGCGGACGGCTTTCGCTATCCGACAGCGTGGAAGCTGGATGTTTCCCGCAACTTTGGTTCAACCGTAAGACGGATGGAAGATTTAGGCCTGTATTACGTTTTGGACAGAGAAGCCATTGAAGGGGACTGGAAAACCGATCGCTGTCTTTGGATTGATTCTCCCAATGTCAATGAAGGCATGGAAATTCTCATTCCGATTGAAGAGTCCAATGTTCTGATCGGACCGTATAAAGTTCGTTATGACGAGGACCGGGACCTGTTTTTTGTCTGGCCAAATCCGGAAAAAACCAATCATCTGATTCACGGCTATGAATATGCAAACGGCATTCCCAGCCACTATGTTGTACTGGACCAGGAAGATGTCACTAGAAGCTATGCCCCGATTGCCGGCGATGACATCACTCCTTACGCTTATGATCTGATTTCACTGGAGGATCTGATTGACAACTTTAAAGAGACCATGAAACGACGAATGTCCAATAAATACCGCTTTGATGAGCAGGCAGCGTCCTCCATGATCAGTGTGTATACCAACAGTCTGCTTTCAGGCGGAACAGTCTCCAAAGAAGTCGCAAAGGCAAGAGCCCGGAAACTGGAAGATGTTCTCAGTTCGACCGAGCGCTTTGATGCTACTCTTGACCAGATCGGAAAACTCGTCGGCAGTCTGCTTTTGAACTTTCAGGATCAGCAGGTTTATGCCTCTGTGATCCGGGCACTGAGTGAAGATGAAGATTTCTTAGACCAGATTGGAACCTTCCGTGAATTCGCTGCGCTTGAAACCAAATACAAAAGTGAACTGAATACTCTGTCCAGACAGAAAGCTGCACTGACTGAGCAGGTGGCTGAACTGGAGCGGCTCAACCCGGCAAGGCGTCTGGAAGAATACAACAACCAGATTGCCCACCTTGAACAGGTCCGCCAGTCTTCAGAACAGCGGCTGCAGGAAATTTTGCGCACGACTGGTCTTGCCAGCAATCTGGCCGATCTCGAACGGCAAAGCGAATATCTCGAGGCTGAAAATTCCCGCAAGCTTCAACAAAGCAACCAGTTAAGCATGCGGCTGGAAGGCCTGCAGGAACAGTTAGATTCCATCCTGGCCAATTCCGCCAGTAAAGTGCTGGAAATGACCTTCGATAATCTAATTTCCGAACGCTTCCTCGAACAAACAGCCAGAAGCCAGCAGCGGCAGATGAAAGAAGAATATGCCATGGCCGCCAAAGCCATTGCGACTCTTCCGGTTTCCACACTGGATGCCGCCCAAACCATTTTGCAGCTTAAGCACAGCTTCCGCCAGCGGCGCCCGGAATATACGGATAATGAAATCCTTAACGTACTGATCTGTCTGAGCCAGTCATTTCTGACGATTTTTACCGGCCGGCCAGGATCTGGCAAAACTTCACTCAACGAAATCACTGCCGATGTGCTCAGTCTGTGCCAGCCGGAGGCACTCCGTCTCAATCATCCGGATTTTCCCTACTGCGGCCGGTTTGTTTCGATCAGTGTGGAGCGCGGGTGGACCAGCCGGCGCGATCTGATCGGATTCTATAACTCGCTGACTCGAACGTTTGATAAAGCCAGGCCAGAGCTGTTTGATCTGCTTTCGATTCTGGATATGGAATCTCGAAGTCCACACCAGGAAAAAATGCTTCCAGCCCTTGTTTTGCTGGATGATGCCAACTTATCGAGCATGGAATACTATTGGGCCGACTTCATGGCGATGGATCAGGATGATCCAGGCCTCGTGCGCGGCACGCTCAATCTGGGTGAGGGCTATCGGCTTGCAATTCCACAGGCTCTTCATTTTGCAGCCACGATTCAAAACGATCACACCACCGAGCCGATTTCTTCCAGACTGTTAGACCGGGCCTTTGTCATCTCTATGCCTGAACATAACATCACTCTGGATGCCGGCCTGATCCAGGCGGCTGCAGGCAGTGTTCTGGAGGAGCAGTTATTTACTTTCGATCAGCTCCAGGAGGCTTTTGAGCCTCTCGAAACCACTCTGGACTTGCCAGAATCTCTTGAAGCTTTGTTCAGACAGGCTCAGACTCTCTTTACTCAAGCCGGTGTTCCTGTTTCCATCCGTTCACAGCTGGCGATGCGCCGCTATATTCTGAGTGGGGCGCGCTGGTTTGAAGCGGAAAGTGAACTGCGTCCGGGCGCCCTGGTTGCATTAGACTATGCGATTTTACAGAGAATGATGCCATCACTCAACGGCACCTCGGAGCGCTTTCGTCAGCTGCTCGCCGAGATGCTGGACTTCTTCAAAGAAAACAATCTGTCCCTTTGCCAAGCTAAGCTGGAAGAAATCATGGAGAAAGGGGACGACTCCATGCAGTATTACCAGTTCTTCTGATGCGCGAGTACAAATTAAGGCTGTCCAGTGAAGAAAGCCAGGAGTTGATCGAACTGCAGTTGCATCCCGCTTCTGTTCATCAGCCGCTGGCTGAGCTGACCCGGATTCCGGATATTAAGGTTTTTGCCAACCGCCCTTATTCGGCTCAGCTTCTGACTGCCAATACCACCGATATCCGCTCGCTGGAGATTCTGATCAACGGGTATCCAGCGCCCCACACTTTTCATGCGCATTCTGGCAACATCAATTTTCATCTGCCAGGAAATGGCGAGCGGATTTTTGCGGACAGTTTTGGCCTTTCCAGTATTGCGCTGATCTTCAAAACCAGTGAAGGTCCGGTCCGCCTGAAATCAGAATATTTCCAGATCATGGTCCGCCCGGATGACGAAAACTTTTCTGTCAATACAATGGGCAGTTATGCCGCCCGCAACAACCGGATGCTTTTATATGGAACTCAAAAAGACTATATCAATCTGACCAATCATTATGGCTATGGCCAGTATTCCATGGAAGACAAGATCCGTCTGCTCAAGCAGACTGGCATCCTGCTTGAAAAAGCCTGGCGGATGATCCGGATTAACCCCAAAACCAGCTCCACAGCCCGTCTGGATAATCGTCAGCCTCTGAATGGCCGCACGCTCCAGCAGCTCAACCGCCATCCGGAATCCTTGCAGCAAACGGCCATGGCCAGCGGAGTGCGCATTGGTCATCGACTTTATGTGCCGGATCTGGCCCGTCTTGGTTCGCAAGTCAGGGAAAAAAATACGGATGTTTATGAAAACCAGATCATTCTTTCCTTTTTGCAGGCCATCATTAAAGAGACAAACAATATGATCCCGTCGATCAAAGCCTATATCGACAAGCTTCCCATACGGTTCCACTCCAGCGGCCCCTTTGTGACCTCATCGACCTATATGGCCAGGGCGACTTCCTTAACGTTGCAGGATATGATGAGCGATTTGAAGTCATTGCAAAAAGAATTTTCAAGACTTTATGAAATCTATGCCTCGATTATTCCGGCAAGCTCTTTTGAACTGACCAGCCTGCCCAAGATGACGCCCACGTTTAGCCAGATTCCTGGCTATCGCCAGATTTTTGGCTCGATCGGCCAGTGGTTTGCGATGCGCAATGTCGGTGCGGCGGATATCCGCTTTGCGACGACGTTTTTACAGATCACGACCCTTTACGAGGTGTATGTTCTCAGCAAGCTTGGCCGGTTCTTTCTGGACTGGGATTTCCAGCTTGTTTCTGCCCGGCGGATTCTGGCAAACCGCCAGGACGAAACCTTTTATGAGCCGCCAAGCATCAACAATGTCTTCGTTTACCAGCGCGAAGACGTCCGGATTACACTTTTTTATCAGCCAGTCATCTACAACCAGAAACGGGCGATGAAAAGTTCCTGCAACCTGGTCCGCAATACATCCCTCTCCTTTCCGCGCGGCTGGGGGGAACCGACAAGCGGCCGTTACTATACACCAGACTATGTCATCAAAATCGAGAGTGAGCGCTGGAAGGGAGCCAGGTATATTCTTGGGGATGCCAAATATACGACCTATCGCAATGTCCGGGATTATAAGGTCATTCCATTGGTGTATAAGTATCTGTTTTCTTTGTCAACGATGGATCCGGACGATGAAATCACGGGACTGTATATTTTTCATGGCAAGCAGACTGATGCTCTCGGCCGTTCCTCCATTTCCTCGTCGATTTATGATCTGATCCAGTCCGGTCATCAGGAATTTCCACAGGTGGAAATTATTGGTCTGAGCTAGTCGATCTGCACTGATCAGCGGGAACAGTTTATGGCCCTTCGCAGCCTGTTCTCCATTCAGTTTGAACATGCGGCTGGCAAACCCTTATTCGAAGACCAGCCTGACGTTTCCAGTCTTCCGGTTAAGGCCTGGCAGGTTGCTGAAGCAGTCGAAACCGATGGTCTGCCTGAAGCTTTGCTGGATTCAGCAATCGAATCGGAAGATCAGAAACCAGAGTCGTTGCGTACGGCTTGCCAGCCCCAGGACTTTGCTTCCTTATCTTCCAGTCTGCCAGAAGAAGAGGAAGAGAAACTGGAGGGAAGATCGTTCGAAAGGATCCAAAGAGAAGCAGAAGAAAAAGCAAAAGAATACCTCAGACGGGAATACGGACTTGAAGACTTGGATTTGTCTCTTGACCGATTCCAGAAACCCTTTGATCAGATGTCATTTCCTGATCAGCAGGTCAATCCTGCAAGAAAGAGTGGCGAAATTCATTTTGAAGCTGCCCTGCCCAGGATGGAGCGCATGGAAATCAAGGTCAGTTCAGAAATGCCTGCCCAGCCCGATCCACAACAGGACTTTGATTTCGATCAGGAACTGGATTTTGATCTGTTTGAAGGTGAAATTGATTTTGATCCAGAATAGATTTCCGATTCATCAAATCAAAATGAGCAGGAAAGTGACTGAAGAGCAGGTCGTATCCAATAAAGCGCAGGCAATCCCAGAAGATTCTCAGTCCCGGGGTTCCGATCTTTTGATCTGACGTCCTCATCAACAATAGAATCAAAATGAGCAGAAACGGGCCGCAGCCAGCAAAATGGTTACGGCCCTTTCTTGATGTCCTCTGCAAGCTGGAACGGATACCAGAACAGAAAACCCAAAGGGGAATAAAACAGAAAAAATTCCCATAGCTCGGGCGCTGCCACTCCCCATGTAACTGGGGGTGTTGAGAATTATTATTTTTTCATCGAGCATTCTATATACTGAATTTAGCGGAAGAGATCGACTTCTTTTTG
>CAJTVE010000030.1 GCA_910579655.1 uncultured Allobaculum sp.
AAACCTCCCGTCGATACAACCAGATCATATCCGGTTCCGGCGGGAGGTTCTAGAACGTCCAAATATTAAAAGCTAACGCAAGGATTATCGATTGCTCAGTGGAGTTTGTGAAAAATAACGCTTTATGGAGCCAGATAATACTGTTCAAAGTAGGTGATACCCGAGTAAGTATAGCCTACCGTCACAACAACAGATGTAGATGTGCTTGTCAGAGGGGCATTGGCAATCCAAGCATTTGTTGCTCCTACATTGATTGCAGCAATTCCCCTAATTGCAATAATCCGATTTGTAGCGAGTTCATGATCAAAAGTCAGTTTCACTTTAACACCACTGCCAGAAAGTGGAGATAACCAGTCACTCGTGATTGTTCCCCAAAGGCGGGGAGTCATTTGCGCAGGAGCTGCAGCCGCTTTTACAGCGCAACTGATCGAACTGGCTGGGTTTAACACCAGAAGCGATGCGACAGCCAAGAGCGCAATTCTTGATCTTTTCATATTGTTCTCCTTCCAGTAAGGATATCCTTTCTTCGTTTCAGTAAAGGTATCCTTTCTTGATTCTATTTTTACTGTTTCTTCATTACTGAAGTGTTACTGAGTTGGGGGTGAGAATATGAATCTTTTGAAGTTTCAATCGAGTGTAACCATTCATGGAAGATATTTCCATTTAATCTGGATGGAACGTGTTTTTTCGAACGCCCCACAGAAAGAAAGCAACCAGAATTCCGAGAATACCGATTGTCCAAAGCAAGGCGTTGACACGTTCATGAATATGCGAAGCTGAAGTGACACAAATGAGTAGAACAGTCACCAGCAAGACCATCATAAAGGCTGAAAACAGGAACAGATAGAGCTTACGATGAAGAGAACGGACCAAAGCGTCTGTTTTTTTCTTATCTAATCCTGCAAGCTTAAGCCGATGCAGGTAGTTCGTTTCTTTTTCGCGCTGTTTGTTCTCATTTAAGATCAGAATGAACACTCCTGTCGTTAAAGCGGCGATGCATAAACAACCAATCACCAGAATACGCATCTTTATTTTTTGAAGACTTACCATATGTTCTGAAGCATAATTCCTGAATTCAATCCCATCGGCACAACCGAGTCTGCTTAACTCCAACTCTACAGAAAGCTGGTTTTCCTGAGATTTCAGATCAGCATTGACAACGTTGAGCAGCGGGACAGCCAGATGGATGGAATAGGCGGGCAGTTCCAGGGGAATGACGGATTCTTTTGGCTGTCGAATAATTCCGCTTACCGGTATCTGTTCTGTTTTTCCTTTTCGATTCGTAATTTGCAGGATAGTTCCTGGTTTGATTGTCGTCTCAGTTTTCCCTTGATCAGCCCCATCCTGAACGGCATTCAGGACACCAGGCTGTGTTTCATGTACAGGCGGCAAAGAGAGAATTGCTTCTTTCCCTTGCATCCAGTTCTCCCAGTTTACAGTTCCCTCAAAAACCTGCTCCTGCAGGCTTTGGATCATTTCTGGTTGAGAGTAGTAGTAGATTCGCGGATAAAAGCGCCATTGACCCCGGGAATTGAGAGATAAGGTGCCAGGGACATCAGGCATACCGAAGTCCGACGGTTGGGCGGAGTAGATCAGGGATTGTTCGAGATCAGGCCAGGCGACTTCATTGTTCATCGTCCAGCCATAATAATAGACATTTTCCAGATTCCCGTTTTTCAGGATCTGGTCTTTCATTTCCTGAGGAATTGGCTCCTGGTATTGAAACAGAGAAGAAATGGCTGGGTGAGTTTCTGTCTCTTCAAGAAAGAAACGCTTTTCTGGAACCAGAACGCTTCGAATGGAATAATCAGGAAAGCTGTTCAGATCGTTGAGCACGATAAGTTCATTGGCAAGCACACCAGCCCCAAAAATCCAGATCACTTGAATGGCAAGAATGATTCCAATCATTGTCAGATAATTTGAGATCAGATAACAAGCCATCCGCTGACGGACTGTTTTTTCACTGATGGGCTGATTTTTTGGACGTCTGGAATGGCGTATGCGGCTGGCAGCAGGCTTTGGCTGGTACTGGCAGATTGAGCCGGTATAAATGGCGAGAATTCCAAATCCACAAGGACAAAAAAGAAGAGTCAGGACGACCAGCAGCTGACTGATCCAGGCGGGGGTTTTGGTCAGCCAAAGGCTGATCAGAAAGACCAGACCGGGAAGCCAGGCAGCCTTTGCGCAAAGCGTAAGCAAATCCAGACAAAGCCGGGATTTACGGATTCCGAAAACCCGCATCAGCCGGATTTCATTCCGATGCTGATAAATCCAGAGCGCCATGGATTCGACAAGAAACAGAAAGAAAATGAAGACCATGCCAGCCATCAATGTGGTGAAAGGCAGGTTTTCAGCGGAAAGCGGATCCTTCGACATCTCTCGATTGTCGTTCAGATAGATGTGCTCGGGTTCGATATCTAGTGTTTTCCAGACCTTGGAATAGCTAGGGTTCGCCTTAAAAAAGACATTTTCAACGGGTGTGCTTTCAAAAGGCCCGCCGTTTTCCAAACTTGCACAAAAGAAGCGAAGAGTGCTGCCATCGCCATTCCAGAAGCGGGAATAGTTTTCAAGAACACCGCTCAATTGAAAGGACTGCTTTTCCACACTGCCTTCTTCAGTCTGGACCAGAAGTTCGATGGGCTGACCGAGTTCATAGGAAATCCCCAGTGAATCCAGGGCTTCGGCCTCGACAGCGATTTCGCCAGCCTGCATAGGAAGATCTCCATATTTTAAGCGCAGACAGGCAAGCTCAAAAAAGGCGTCATCTGCATAGCCGATTGTTCCATAGCTTTGATATCCGGTAAAACCTGCGCTCTCGTCCGGTTCATTATCGGCTGTTTCTTGCTTGTCGGGCGGGTCTGGCTGTGGGCAAACAACCTGACCGGCAAGAGATTGCGTTCCGATTGTTTCAATCATTGGATTTTCCAGAACTTTTTCGGCCTGCTCAGAAGAAATCTGAAAAACACCTGTTTCCCAGATTCCATAGCTTTGGTCAGCCAGCTGCTGTGCCTTATTGGATGTATAGCTTTGGATGCCGATCGCAAAAAGCGCCAGCAGCGCGCCAATCCAGAAACTGAGGCGCAGACGACTAACCAGTCTGGGATTTCCCGAAAAAAATCCCCGTGAACGTCTGGAAATTTTTGGGTTTGCTTTATCCCTCATACGGGAATACCTTTCCATCTTCGATAACCAGGACGCCATCCGCCTGTTTTGCCAGTCCTGAATCATGGGTGACCATTAAAATGGTCTGACAGAACCGATCGGCGCAGTCTTTGAGCAGCCAGAACACCTCATCCGCGTTTCGAGTATCTAGGTTGCCAGTCGGTTCGTCCGCAAACACGATAGCGGGCTGAGGATACAGGGCTCTGGCGATCGCCACCCGCTGTTGTTCGCCGCCAGAAAGCTCGGCTGGAAACTGATCTTCCAGTCCTTTCAGGTTTAAGGTTTCCGCCAGCTGTTCATACCAGTCAGGATTTCGCGGCATTCCTTGCAGATCGCTGACAAAGTAGATGTTTTCCTGGGCGGTATAGTCTGGCAGCAGTTCAAAATTCTGAAAAATAAATCCCGTTTTCTGGGCCCGGTAATCGGAGAGTTCTGCGTCGGTTTTATCCTGGATTTCTTCATCATCTATTCTGACGATGCCCTGGTCAGCTGGCAGCAGTCCACCAAGAATTCGCAGCAGAGTGGTTTTTCCGCATCCGCTTTTCCCGACCAGAGCAGTCAGTTTTCCTCTTTCGACAGAAAAACTGCACTCTTCCAGCACCGTTCGCGCTGTCCGACCGCTTCCATAGGTTTTGGACAGATGTTCGACTTCAATACAAGCTTCCATTCCCAACTCACCTCCTGTCCATTACTGTAGGGCTCTTTTGTTACTGTTGCATTACCGACTGTACTGATCCAGCTCTGAACAGGGCAGCAGGACCGTCGCCTGAAAGATGCCGTTGTCCACTCTGGTTTCAAGATGGCCCTGGTGGGCTTTGAGGACTTTGCCGACAAGGTCATGACCAATGCCAAAGTGGCCTGCCCGATTGGTCTGATAGCGTCTGAAGGTTTCAGGTGCGGCCTGGTTTCCAGAAAGCAGGCTGGAAGCTATCTTGTTGTCCAGCGTGTTTTGAAACTGAATTTGAATCTGGCGGCTGTTGAGCCGGGAAGTGATTTGAAGACTGCCTTCAGGGTTGCAGCAATCAATCGCATTGGCCAATAAGGTTTCAAAAACCTGCCTGAGCCAAAGAGAATTGCCGCTGATGGAAACTGGATCGAGATGCAGACTGACTTTGAGCTGCTTGCGTCTGATTTCGGAGCGCTTTTCATGCACGCACATCAGGATTTCCTGGTCCAGATGGAACCTTGTATAGACAGAATGATGAAGTTCGCTTTTGAGCAGGGCAGTACATTCATCAAGAACAGTTTCACAGTCCTTTAGGTCAGCAGTAAGTTCAGGCGTTTGCATGAGCTGCTCTTGTCCGGCTAAGTCATCGAACAGAAAATACAGGGCGGATAATTTCGAAGAAACCTGATGAAGGATGTTTTCATACTGTTGACGGGCGGCCTGCTTTTCTTGCATGAGCCGGCCAGCCAGGTTCAGATCGTCTTCTTCTTTTTTTCGAAGCGAAGCATCGATGCCAAGAAGCGGAAATTTCTCCTGGCAGGTCTGTATATGGATGGAGGGCTGGACTTTGCCTGAAGTTTTAGCCAGTCTGATTTTTTTAGCGCGTCGTTCTGTCTGTAAAGACGAATTCTCCAGTCTGGCGCAAAGCTGATTCTTTTCAAGATTCAGGCGCCAGAAAAACCTGCAGACCAGAATGAGGCCGCCTAATGCCGCCGCAAAACTAAGAAAGATCACACCCATAAAAATTGGATCCTGAGCCATCAGAGAAACAAGATACCGAAAGCCCAGAAGACCATACCCGGACGTCATCCACATCTGCCAGTTGGCAAGCAGACTGACGGGCTGACGCAGTATGGTCATCACCTGATCGGCTGGCAGACTGCCAATGATCCAGAGCGCAGCAAAGATAAGAGTAAGGACTGGGCTGAATGCCAGAAAACTCAACACCCCGATCAGAGTCCATCGGGTGGCGTTGTTTCTGTTCTTGCTGTTCTGACTGTTTTTACTGATCTTTCGGTTCTTTCTACTGTTTCTGTTTCCTTTTTTCACTCTGTTTCCTCTTTGAGGCGCAGGCGATAGCCCAGCCCGCGCACACTTTCCAGTTCAAATACATCGGGGAGCTTTTTGCGCAGTTCGACAAGCCGGACCCGCAAGGAGGCCTCAGTACTTTGCGTGGAAATACAGCTGATCAGCATTTCTTTTGAGATGGTTCGGCCAAAATTTCGAAACAGGACCAGAAAGATTTTGGCTGTACTGGGCTGAAACGAGATTTCTGGATTGTCCGGAAAAGAGGCATCTTCGCAAGAAAAAGTCAGTTTCTGTTCCTGTTGGTTCCAGCGCCAGCCCGCATGTTCGATGTTTTCATCACAAAGGCCGTTTCGTCTTGCAAACGCGCTCAGGGCCGCAGTCAGAATGCGTGGCTGAAGCGGTTTTGGCATGAAGGTGACACAATCGAGATCGTATCCACGCAAAACAAGATCTTCTTGGGTATCGTTGCTAAAAAAGATAACCGGAACAGAGAAGCTTTTTTTAAGCATGGCAACCGTTGGATAGACACATCCATCCGGCAGATGCACATCCAGTAAAAGCAAGTCTGTCATTCCGTCCATGGCTTCATACAACTCTTCGCAGCTCGCACAGGACTCAGTCTGCCAGCCCTGCTGGTTCAAAGATCGGCAGATCTGTCTTCTTAAAATCGGTTCATCCTCACATAAAAGTATTTTCATTTTGTCTTCTTTCTAATTTATCTGTCTAATTTGTCTGTCTATTTTGTTTTTGCAGGCCGGACTGGTTTTTCAAAAACTGTCGAGCTGCCAATGGCATTTTCGTCTTTAAAGAAGAAATTGTTGTTGTTGAAGGTGTCTTCATCCTACTTGAAAAGGATCACTTTTATTACCGTTTGATGATTTAATGATTTTGTTTTAAAAAATATGACGGTCAGAATCAGGAATGTAAGATTGAAAGCGTTTTGACAGGGGTATCTTTCGAAAGAAAAGGATTTTCACAAAAGGCTAATTGTGAAATTGTTCGCATATTAATGCCGGGAGCGCACAGGAAAATATTGATTTTTCTGGGCAGATGCAAGATGGAAATTCTCTGCAGCCAGGACAGCTTCGGGAGGGTCTGAACAAAGATAAAATGGCCTGGACAGAGGAAAAACGGAAAATCGACAACAAGATAAAAACGCGAAACTGCGGAAGATTAAGGGAAAATTGTCTCAGGAATTCTAACGGGCCAGTTTGGGGAACGTCCTGGGGGAAAACAAGGTTTGTTTTGCCTGCGAACAACAGGGACAGATAATTTGATTATCGGATACCAAAGGCAAATAAATAACAATATAAAATAATCTTTTATGCATGGATTGATGAATAAAATCAAATGTTTTATGAACGAAAGGCAAGAAGAATCTGTCTTTAATTTCAGGCGGGGTTGGGATAAACTAGTATCGTTGAATAAAGGAGGATTTTCGAGTCATGTTAGTATCTGCGACAGAAATGATTAACAAAGCTCACGAAGGCCACTATGCGATCGGTGCCTTCAACATCAACAACATGGAATGGATCAAAGCCATTCTGCTTGGCTGTGAAGCAAAACAGTCCCCTGTAATCCTCGGCGTTTCCGAAGGTGCAGCAAAATATATGTGCGGTTATAAGAATGCCGTTGACATGGTTAAAAACATCATGGATTTCTATAACATCACAGTACCAGTAGCAATCCACCTTGACCATGGTTCCTACGAAGGCGCTAAAAAAGCCATCGAAGCTGGATTCACATCTGTTATGTTCGACGGATCTCATTATCCAATCGAAGAAAACATCGAAAAATCCAAAGAACTGATCGAACTCGCTCACTCTAAAGGTATCTCCATCGAATGTGAAGTTGGTGGTATCGGCGGTGAAGAAGACGGCGTTATCTCTTCTGGTGAAGTTGCTGATCCAAAAGAATGCAAAGCTGTAGCTGACCTCGGCGTTGACTTCTTAGCAGCTGGTATCGGTAACATCCACGGTAAATATCCAGCAGACTGGAAAGGCCTGAACTTCGAAGTTCTCGGCGAAATCCAGAAAATTACTGATGGTAAACCACTCGTTCTCCATGGCGGATCCGGTATCCCACAGGAAATGGTAAAAGAAGCTATCGTTCTTGGTGTTTCCAAAGTAAACATCAACACAGAATGCCAGCTCGTTTTCGCTGCTGCTACACGTAAATATGTAGAAGATGGCAAAGATCTCGCCAACAAAGGATGGGATCCAAGAAAACTGCTCAAACCAGGAACTGATGCAATCCAGGCTCTGGTTGAAGACTATGTAACCAACTTCCTTGGTTCCGCTAACAAAGCGTAAGATCGCACGCTGAATCATTCAGACCATTCGAATAACAATTGATAAGGAGGGCTCACGCTCTCCTTTTTCTATGTCTAGTTTGTTTTTACCTGGAAAAGAGGGGCTGAAAGACATCAGAAAGTACAGTCTGGTTCAATGCTGGCTGATCAAGGATACCTTTTAAATCCAGAATGGCTGGTTTTTTACCGAACTCTGGGACGGCCTGGAAAAACCGAAACCATTTAATCACAAACTGTTGTAGACTATGAGGGAATATTGTTTTTCTGCCTGCCCATCCTTTTTGTTCCTGACAGGAATTTTCAAGGAATCGGATTCTTGCGGATGGCAGCAGACCGAATTTGAAAGAGAATCTGCATCAATTTTGCAGCCATGCGCGGCTGCCCGATTTGAAACTGGCGGCCATGGAGGAGATGAAGGGGCTGAATCCAGGGATATACGAAATCCAGGGATATACGAACAGATGGATTCCAAGAAGGAACAGATTCGAATGAAAAAACGAAAGAAGAGACATGAATCCTTCTTTGTGATCAGGCAGAAAACGTCTATTTTTGCAGATACCTTTTGCATATTTTGAAAAGGAGAAACATGGGATGAACCCAATAGAAATTAAGGATCTCTATTCCTTTACCTTTTATGGCGGGCTGAAAACCAAAGGCAGAAATGTTGTCTTTGTCAAAGCCAAAGCCAATGAAGCCAATAACAATTACGAGTATGATCTGATGCTCTGTAAAGATGGAAAGATCACGCAGCTGACGGATCGCAAAAATGTATCGTCCTATACGTTTGAAGACAAGAAAACGTTATGGTTTACGCTGCCGCTCAAAGAGGATGAAAAGAAAACCGCCTTCTGGCGCCTGCCTTTAAAGGGTGGAGAAGCCATTGTGGCCGAAGTGATCGATCAGCCAGGCGTGCAGATTCTCGACTTCATCAATCCGGATCTGATGCTTCTCTCGATTGAACACGCACCAGAAGACAAACATCCACATGCCGAGGATTATGAAGTGCTGGCCGAATCGCCTTATTACATGAATGGTCAGGGCTTTATTGCCGGCAAACGGACCCATTACTACCTGTATGAGCGCAAGACAAAAGCGCTGTCGGATCCCATCACCAAAGATCTCAGACCCGATGTCTTTACCGTAAAAGATGGCAAAATCTACTTTGCGGCCAATGAAGAGAAAGGCGCAAAGCAGTCTTTCTTTTCCATGTCTTTATATGAATATGATCCAATCGCAAAAACCCGCACCCATCTGATCAATACCCATATGGATCTGTTCAACCTGGATGCGGATGAAAACAGACTCTTATTCTTTGCCAGTGACGGTAAGCAGATCGGCCTGAACTCCAATCCGAAACTGTATGCCTTCTCACTGGCTGACAAGAAGATCGATCTGATTGCGGACTGGCATGAATGCCTTGGCAACACAGTCGGCACCGATTGCGCCCTGCTTGGCGGCAATGCGACTTGCATGGATAAAAACCGTCTTTGCTTTACGAGCACCATTGTCGACCACAACAACCTCTTTGATGTCGATGGAAATGCACTCCACCAGATTCTCGAATGGCCGGGAACCATTCACAGCTTCGGTTTTGCCAAGGGCGTACTCTACTTTATCGGCGCTAGACCAGGTGAGCTGCAGGAGTTATATAAGATGGAAAATGGCGAAGTCAGCCAGGTTTCGGATTTCCATCCCGAACTCAAAGATAAATACATTGCCCAGGCTAAACCAATTTTCTATACCGGCAGCCAGAATTCCAGCCAGCTTGGCTGGGTGCTCTATCCAAAAGATTTTGATCCTGACAAGAAATACCCAGCTATTCTTGATATCCACGGCGGACCGAAAACGGTCTATGGAACAATTTTTTACCACGAAATGCAGGTGTGGGCATCGCAGGGCTACTTCGTCTTCTTCTGCAATCCGTTTGGATCGGATGGACAGGGCAATGAGTATGCTGACCTGCGCGGTAAATATGGAACCGATGATTATGAGGATTTGATGAAGTTTACCGATACCGTTCTTGGCCAGGTTCCACAGATTGATCCAAAACGGGTAGGCGTGACCGGGGGAAGCTATGGCGGATTCATGACCAACTGGATCATCACCCATACAGACCGCTTTAAAGCAGCGGCCAGCCAGCGCTCGATTTCCAACTGGCTTTCTTTCTGGGGAACCAGCGACATCGGACCAGAATTTGTCGTTGACCAGCAGGCATGCGGTCTGGAAAATCCAGAAAAACTCTGGTGGCATTCCCCAATGCGGACCATTTCAACCGTGAAGACACCAACGTTATTCATCCACAGTGACGAAGACTACCGCTGCCCGATTGAGCAGGGCTATCAGATGCTCAATGGTCTGATCCAGAATGGGGTAGATACCAAGATGGTGCTTTTCCATAAGGAAACGCATGAACTCTCACGTTCGGGCAAGCCGGTTCATCGAGAGCGCCGCCTCGAAGAGATCACCAACTGGATGGATACGTATTTAAAAGGAATAAAAAATGAAGCCTAATTATAAAAGAAAGGAAAAACGCGGACTGGAAAAGCGGCTGACCGCCTGTATCAACGGCAAACTGATGCCGCTGAGTGCGGTAGCCGATCCGGTATTCGCTTCCAAAATGTATGGAGAAGGGGTGGCGATCGTCCCGGAGGATGATCTGATTGTCGCCCCCTGCAGTGCGACGGTGGCCATGGTTCCATACGGAAAACAATCCGTTGGCCTGGAAACCGAAAACGGCGATATGATTCTGATTCATGTCGGCTTTAATGCCGGAATGTATCGTGAGCGCGGATTTGAAACACTTGCTCTTGAAGGAACCCGCGTGCGAGCCGGAACCCCTCTCATTCGGATCAATCGCAAGTATCTCGACAGTCTGAATGTCGATCAGACCGTGTGCATGGTGATTACCAATCTGCGCAGACCCGAGGATGTGCGTGTGCTCGATGGTGATCTTGTCAGCGCCGGCCGCACCCCGGTTCTCGAACGCAAATAACCCGGATTTTCCTGCCGATCTGGGCAGAGGGAAACAGGCTGCGTCCAAGAAGTGATTGTGAAAATCTGTTGCAAATTTAACTTGCGTAAAGCCCTTTCAGAAAGCAGCCCGAAATCTTGCGCTTTTTCACACAAAACCAGTCATAGCCCATGGGAAGTGGCACCGTTGGTCAGATAATGAGCAATTGATGGGCAAAATCAAGAAATTTTAAACCTGCTGCCAGAAGCCAGGATCTTCCTGTACTTTCTGGCAGCTTTACTCTGTCCAAAAAGACTGTATAATCTGATCGGTATACAACCTGAAAACACTTGTTTTCCCTGCATTTTGCCAGGCACAAGCAGGAAGGGTTTGCTACGAGAGGAAGGGACAATCGCATATGGAAGAAGTCATTAAAATCAGAGGCGGAAAACGACTCAATGGAACAGTTACGATTTCCGGCAGTAAAAACTCAACGGTTGCTCTCATTCCCGCGGCCGCACTTGGCTCAGAAAAAGTGACAATCTACGGCGTACCGCAGATTTCTGATGTTGAAGCTTTAGTTGAACTTTTAGAAGAACTCGGCGTTCAGGTCACCAGACCGGATGCTGAGACATTGATTATCGATCCATCTACTATGGAGGACAGACCACTGGTGTCTGCGGCAGTGCAGAAACTGCGGGCCTCCTATTATTTCATGGGAGCGCTTCTTGGTAAGTACGGCCGGGCTCAAATTAAAAACCCGGGCGGCTGCCATCTTGGCCCGCGTCCGATCGATCTTCACCTCAAAGGCTTCCAGGCACTTGGCGCAAGTGTGGATTATGCGGATGACTGCACTGTATTGGTGGCACCGCCTGAAGGATTGAAGGGAGCCCGGATCTTCCTGGATATTTCTTCGGTTGGTGCAACCATCAATATCATGATGGCGGCTGTATTTGCCAAAGGCCGCACAGTAATCGAAAATGCTGCCCGTGAACCGGAAATCATCGATATTGCCACACTGCTCAACAAGATGGGCGCCCGCATTCACGGCATGGGAACCAGTACCCTGGTCATCGATGGGGTGGAGTCCTTGAAAGGATGCATGCATGAAATCATTCCTGACCGGATTGAAGCGGCAACCTATATTCTGATCGGGGCAGCTATGGCCGATGATATGTGGATTCGCAACGTCATTCCCCAGCACTTGGATGCAATTCTGTCCAAGCTGCGTGAAATCGGCGTGAACTACGATTTCACAGGGGATTCGGTTCATATTTATGGCAACGATCACTCGAAGCCATTCCGTCCAACAGACATTACCACCAAGCCATATCCAGGCTTTGCAACCGACGTGCAGCAGCCATTTACAACACTGCTGACCCGTTCGCGGGGAGTTTCTTCAGTGACCGAAGAAATCTACGTCGAACGTTTTAAACACTGCCCGGAACTGGAAAAAATGGGTGCAGATATTCTGGTGAAAATTCCATCCGCGTACATCACCGGTCCAACCTTGCTCCACGGTGCGAAAGTCACCGCAACCGATTTACGGTGTGGGGCCGCGCTGGTCATTGCCGGTCTGATGGCAGATGGTGAAACGGAAATTCATGAAATTAAACATATCGACCGCGGTTACGACAAGCTTGATGCCAAGCTGCGTGCTTTAGGGGCGGATATTCGACGGGAATTTGTGGAAGACTGATTCCCGTCTTTTTTCTTTTCTTCCCCCTTTTTCTTTCCAGTTTTCCTGGTGCCAAGCGCCGCAAAGGGCTGGGATAAAGCGGGTTGAGTCCGGCAGGTGAGATGGAAGTAAATCGCCTGGAATGCTTCCTTTTTCAAAGTTAACGGCCTGTTTGCCAGGAAAGCAGGATTTTGATTTTGTATTCGGTTACAATCAGGATTGGACTTATCCGGTATAGCCCGCCAGGGCATACACTCATCAATGAGAGGATAAGCTGAAAGGAAGGATGTATATGATCAAAGTCGCCATCCTTGAGCATGAAAAGGAAACGAAAGACATTGTCTTTTTGCTGGGAGGATACTTTTCCAGAATCGACTGGACGTTCCGGCATTTTTATAAAGCCAGCATGCTGGCCAGAGCGATGAAAGAGGAAGACTACCAGATTTTCTTCTTTGATGAAATGTTCCAGACTCCAAGACTGGAAAGTGTATTTGTCCACGACAATCCAGCCGCCCTGATTGTCTATCTTTGCAAAGATCCGGCCCCCAAACAGGCAGCGGAAACGAGAAGACGGGTGCTCTATATTTCCAAAGCCAATCTTCGCCAGGATCTGACCAATATCTCGGATCTGATCAAAGCCCAGGCCAGCCAGAAGGAATGCTACTCGCTGGTTTATCAGGGCGTAAAAATCGATATTCCCATTGAAGATATTTACTATCTGGAAAAGATCGGCAAAAATGTGCATTTCCATACCCGGAAAGGGGAATTCCACCGCCGGCTCAATCTGGCTGATCTCGATGAAAGCTTTGCTAAGTATGGTTTTTTGCGCACGCATATTTCCTATCTGGTCAACGGGAAATACCTGACTGGAATTTATAAGGATGAAGTTGAACTGAACCACTCGATGAAAGTTCCACTTTCCAGAGCCCAGAAAAAGAAACTTGGCCTGAAAGTGCGCCGTTCGGATTCCTCAGAGCCGGAAACACCGTCAGCCAAAGAAGAAGATCTGGGCGAGTAAGAAGGATTGAGCAGCTCAGATGAATGGAATGAACAAGAAGAATTCAGTGAACAAGGTCAGTGAAAAAGAAATCGAAATGAAAAAGCAGAAAGCCTGGAAACCAGCGCTTTGTGTCGACAAGGCACCTTCGGGTGTCTTTTTTTCTGGAGATTCATCTGGCCAGATTCTTACCGCAAGAGCAGACCAAATCTAGTTGCGAAAAGAAAAAGCAGCCTGGCGGCTGCGGGTTACTGGTTGGAAGGGGTGTCCAGACTGGTCTGTTCTGGAGCGTTTGAATCCGGGGTGAGGGGCTGCTTTGATTTGGCCTGTTTGGCAAAGCCTAAACAAAGAAAGCAGCACGCCAAAGGGAAGAAAACCATGTCCCTGAAAATAAAGCAGGAGACCAGAAATAAAACTGTTGTTACATAGCAGGCATGATAGTCTTTAAGATCTTTGAATTTCATCGTGAATGTCGATTCCTTTTCTCTTTTTCTGAAGTATTCTTTCTGTCAGTCTATCAGGCGAAGAGACCGCTTCCAATAGAGAAAGGCGATTTCACACAGAAAGCCAAAATGATCACCGTGGATTTAAAGTATCAGAAAGATGGTTGGCCAGAAATCTCATCAAGACGTTCCTGGCAACCCTGGACAATGTCCTGATATGCCTGCTCAAAGTCACCGCTATACCAGGGATCAAAAATGCTGGAACCATCTTTCTTTAACATTTCAATTTTATGATCCGGATCGCCGCGGACAATGCGTCCCATCAGGCGGCGGTTCGAGTCGTCCATAATATAGATGTGATCAAAGTGATCGTAGTCGGCCCGCGTCATTTGTCTTGCTCGATGTTCTCCAAATGGGATGCCTTTTTCCGTCAGCTTTCTTCTGGCGGGCGGATACATGCAGTTGCCGGTTTCTTCGCTGGAGACGGCAGCACTGTCAATTTCAAACTGAGTATCGAGATGGTGTCTGTGGACCAGATCCTGAAAGATCCATTGGGCCATGACAGAACGGCAGATGTTGCCATGGCAGACAAATAAGATTTTTTCCATGTTTGAATTCTCCTCTGTTTTATTTTTGTGTTTCTGTTTTGTGTTTGGACTTCATTTTTTGAATTGTTTTTGTTTTGCCTTTCGCTTTTAGGCGCTGCACTTAATCTTCATTTTAACCACAACCATTATTCTGTAAAAATGAATAAGTCTCATGGAGTGCAGGAGTTTCAGGGATAAAGAAATTTTTGCGTGGCTCTTTGTTTCTTTTAAGGCTGGAGGATCGCCGTGGCTTTTTAAAAGCCAGAAAGGACTTGGATGAGCGCATGAGACTTCCGGATCGCTTTTTTAAAGATCCTTGTGGGCAAAGAGAAAATAATTCGTACATTTAAGAGTAAAAATCACATAATTTCTGACAGAGTTTGTTACTGTTAGAGAGAGGATTTTAAAGGCTTCGAAGCGCAATAAAGCCGGATTTTTCGTGGTTTCCGCTTCTTTTTGATCCCGCTTACATTCGCTCTCTGAACTTCGAAAAGGGGCCTGCGGGAATGAATCGATTCTATGATATGATTTAGAAGAATGCAGTTTTAGACTGATTGAGAGAAAGAGGAACATTTTATGAAGCTACTTGCTACAGATTATGATGGGACTTTGAAGTTTGGAAACTCAGTCCTTGAGGAAGATATCGAAGCGATTCGACACTGGCGCGAACTGGGGAACATTTTTGCGATTGTGACCGGACGCTCGAAAGAGTCGATCACTCGTGAACTGGACGAATTCCAGATCCCTGTCGACTACTATGTAACCAATAACGGCGGAATGGTCTTTGATGCCCAGAGCAACACGCTGCTCGAAACCAGTCTGGACAACATCACGGCAATCGATTTGATGTATGCCAGTCATGAAGACCCGGATATCGTCTCCTATATGGTCAACGACGGCATCAACCGTCACAAAGTCGTGATCCATCCAAACCTGGAGGACCATCGCTATCCTCATATCCAGCCAACCTGGACCGAAGAAGAAATCATGGATTCCGGCCGTTTTGCGCAGATCGTATTCTCGTGTACAACTCCGGAAGCAGCACTGAGCCTTGCGGAGAAAATTAACCAGTACTTTGGTTCAACTGTAACCGCATTTGCCAACAACTTTGTTGTGGATGTTGTACCCAAAGGCGTTTCCAAGGCCACCGGCCTTGACTTTGTCGAAGCCTATGCCGATATCGACGATTCGGATACTTACTCCATGGGGGATTCGCACAATGACATTCCAATGCTTGAATCCAATGAGAATTCAGCAGCGCATTCCCTGGCGCCTGAAGAAGTGACGGTCGTCTCCGCACACAGCTTCCCTAGTGTGCATGACTATATCGAATTTGCGCTCGAACAATAAGAAAGAAGGGATCGGATGATTTTATCCGATATTGAACTGATCCTGCGGCTGATTCTGGATGTCTGCGTTTTGTGGGCGCTGATTTATGCCGGAATCCGGATCGTACGCAATAACAGCCGAACCATTCAGATTGTCAAAGGCATTCTTGGTCTGCTTCTGTTCAAGTTGTTTGCAGACCTGCTGCAGCTAAAAACGATCAGTTATCTGCTGGAGTTTGTTCTGCGCTGGGGAATGATCATCGTTTTGATCGTCCTGCAGCCGGAAATTCGTTCGATGCTTGAAAAACTGGGTAAAACCAATGATACGTATGCACCGGACCTGCCGGCAGAGCGGATTAACCACATGATCAATGAACTGGTCAAAGCCGTTTCCGATATGTCGAAAACCAAAACCGGTGCGCTGATCACCTTGCAGATGCGTCAGTCTCTGGAAGACTATGCCAAAACCGGCATTCAGATGGATTCAGATGTCACCAGTGAACTGCTTGAAACCATCTTCCAGTATGGAACGCCGATGCATGATGGGGCAGTCATTATTGATGGTGACAAAATCGAATGCGCAGCTGCCTATTATCCAAGTACTGCCAAAGATCTGCCTTCCAAGTATGGTGCAAGACACCGTGCTGCGGTGGGCATTTCCGAGGTCAGTGATTCGATTACGCTGGTCGTTTCCGAGGAGACTGGCAACATTTCTGTCGCTCAGAAAGGAACACTGACCCAATATACCCCGGAAAGTCTGTACCGTTATCTGACAAGCCGTCTTGGCAAGTCAAATGAAACCAGACCCTCCATGTTCCAGCCCGTCATCAATGCCACCCGCAACTTTTCCAGCTCCTTTGGCAAAAAACAGCACCGCGTGGAAAAAACGGAAAAAGTGGATGATCGGGTAAAACCTTTAGAAGTTGTCAACCTGCTTCCTGAACAGCCGAAATCTGAGGTGCGCCCTGCCAAGCAGCAGACAAAACCAGCTGCACCGGCAGAGGATGTAAATCCCGAAGCAAAGGATGCAAATCCCGCAGCTGAGGACAAGACTGGTTTGAATGGAGGTCAGAAACATGGAGAATAAAGAGAAAAAGCCCGGCCGCGTCCAGAAATTTCTCTCGGGGCTGACAAGGCTTCTTCGCACCATTGCCAGCCGGATTTCCAAGCTGTTCGATCGGATTATCTATAACGACAAGCTTTCTTTGATTGCTTCGCTGGTGATGGCTTTACTGATCTGCCTTTCCATTAACTATCAGGATCTGTCCTTTCGCCTGTTCAACAAGGACGCCGTCACCCTCAATCTGGCGGCGATTCCGGTTGAAGTCCTGGTGGATGACAACACCTATGAAGTATCCGGCCTTCCCACTACAGCTGATATTACCGTAGAAGGGGATGCCGCCGATATTCAGTTAGTCCGCACGCAGAACTCAGCTTCGATCACCGCGGACCTGCGCTCATTGGGCGAGGGAATCAACACGGTTTCCCTGGATGCAGCAGGGCTGCCAACCGGACTCAATGTGAGAGTCAATCCGTCGACTGTTCAGGTCACGCTGGCCAAAAAGTATACCAAAACGTTCTTTATCACGCCGGATCTGATTGTCGGAACCGGCCAGTCGATCAACGCCTATAACAAACCGGCTTTATCGAGCCGCTCGGTTACCGTCCGGGCGACCCGTGATAAACTCAATGCCATCCGGGCGATCCGCGCGATTGTGGATACGTCTGGAAATGAAGGCGGTTTTGTGGCCGAAGTTCCGCTGGTTGCCTATGACAGCCAGGGCAAGCAGGTCAATGTCACCATCAGTCCTTCGACAGTGACCGCTACGGTAACACTGGTCAACAGTTCTTCTTCGACCAATTCTGCACTTTCGCAGGAAGCGTCCGAAAAAGAATCCGAACGCAAGGCCAGTGAGGCCAGTCTGGAGGCGCAGAGCAGCCAGGCCAGCGAGACTTTGGAAGAGTAAACAAAGCAACAGGCAAAGATCCCTTTTCAGTCGTAGATGTTTATCCGGCTGAATTTCTGGGAGATTTGTGACTCAGAGAACCCGACCTCTCCTAAGAGCATTCTTTGGGGAGGTTTCTATGCTTATCGGCATTCCCAGAGCACAAAATCAGTGCTCGCTGATGGAGAAGGAGGAAAAAGAATGGGAAAATATTTTGGAACGGATGGAGTCAGAGGCCGTGCAAATGAGCAGCTGACTCTGGATATGGCCGTAAGAATCGGTCAATGGCTGGGCTGGTACTATTCTCAGAATAAAGCCCATGCTAAGATTCTGATCGGCCGCGACACCCGGCTTTCTGGTTCCATGTTTGAACTGGGACTGGCAGCAGGAGCTGTCAGCACTGGAGCGGATGTGTATCTGCTGGGGGTCTGCCCGACACCGGCCATCTCATACCTGGTGCGTAATGAAGACTTTGACTGCGGCATTATGGTCTCCGCTTCACACAACCCGTTCTATGACAACGGCATCAAAGTTTTCAACCATCTTGGCATCAAGATGGAAGAAGAAATTCTGCTTCAGATCGAAGACTATATAGATGGCTTAACCGAAGTTCCTTTGGCAACCGGTGAAAAAGTCGGAGAATACTTCGACTGGAATACCGGTCTGGAGTTATACATCTCCTGGCTGAAAAAGACGATTCCGGTCGATTTAACCGGCATGCATATTGCGGTGGATCTGGCCAATGGTTCCGCCTGCTCAACAGCGGTTGAAACGCTTGATGCGCTGGGGGCAACCGTCGATGCGATCAATGCGGCACCCAATGGGGTCAATATCAACTTCAAAGCCGGATCAACGCATCCAGAAGGCCTGCAGCGCTTCGTGGTTGAAAATCAGTGCGATATCGGCCTGGCTTTTGATGGCGATGCCGACCGTCTGATTGCGGTCGATTCCGATGGCCGCCTGATCAATGGCGACTATATCCTCTATATTCTGGGCAAGTATTTACAGTCTGAAGGTCATCTGGCCAACAATATGGTTGTAACCACCGTAATGGCCAATCTTGGCCTGTATAAGGCCCTTGACAAGAATTCCATCGACTACATCCAGACGCCGGTCGGTGACAAGTATGTTCTGGAAGAAATGATGAAGAACAACTACTGGATCGGCGGCGAACAATCCGGCCACATTATCTTCCTGGAAGATGAAGTCACTGGAGATGGCCTGTTTACGGGCCTGAAACTGCTGCAGTGCATGAAGGCAACCGGCAAGACGGTTCAGGAATTGTCCAAAGGCCTGTATATCTATCCGCAGCTGCTGGAAAACGTGGAAGTCGTGGACAAGAACATTGTGCTGCAGGATTCGGATATCCAGGCCAAGGTGCAGGAAGTTGCCAATCTGCTTGGAGATGACGGCCGCATTCTGGTGCGCCCAAGCGGAACAGAACCACTGATCCGCGTTATGGTTGAAGCAGCAACTGACCAGATCTGTGCGGATTGTGTCCATATGGTTACGGATCTGATTCAAGAAAAAGGCTACGCCCGTTAAATCTCATCCTGAATCTGCCAGTTTCTTCTGGCTGTTTCCAGGCTGGTAGAGCTATGCATGTCATTCGCATCGAAAAGCAGACGAATGTAGATTGTAAATGTGAAAGAAGGTCACTATGAAACGAATTATCAACATCGTAGAAGACGAAAAGGACATCAATAACCTTGTCGCCCAATACCTGCGCAAAGAAGGTTATGAAGTCAATTCGTACTACACTTATGAAGAAGCCAATGCCCACACCAAAGATGATGTTCATCTGTGGATTCTTGACATCATGCTGGACGACAAATCCGGTTTTGATCTGCTTGAAGAAATCCGTGCAGCCAACCCGGATACCCCTGTCATTTTCATGTCCGCCCGTGACAAAGAATTCGACCGGATTATCGGTCTGGAAAAAGGCTGTGACGACTATATCACCAAACCATTCTCCCCGAAAGAACTCGTTTTGCGTGTGAACAATCTGATTAAACGCGCCTATAAAGACACCAACAACCGCATCTTTATCGATGGATATGAACTCGATGAAGAACAGCGAAAAGTTTACTCCGATCAGGAAGAAATTGAACTGACAACCAAAGAATTTGACTTGTTGATGATGTTCATCAAAAACAAAGGCTTTGCGTTTTCCCGTGATAAGATTCTTGAAAATGTCTGGGATGAAAACTACTTCGGAAGCGATCGCGTTGTCGATGATACGTTAAGAAGACTGCGTAAAAAACTGCCGAAACTGAATATTCATACGATTTACGGATACGGCTATCGTTTAGGATAGGCTCAGCGATGAAGTTTCCATTTCAGAATTCGTTTCGCAAACTCTCATTGACCCAGCAGATTCTGTCTTTGATTCTGTTGATGGTGGTTTTTCTGTTGTTGTTTTTCCTGTTCTTTTTATCCGACAGCATCAACAACACCATCTCCAAACAGATCTTTGATATGCTTGCTGCCAAGCAGACGCCGGTCATCAATGCTCTGGATCTTGGTAAACAGCCAAGTTCTGATCTGGAACTGTTTAACTATATTTCGGCCGATACCAACATTACGACGATTGTGGTCACCCCCAATAAAGTCGATGTCGTCTCCCGCTCGCCGATTGCGCAGCCTAAAGATGATGAATTCCTGGCTACGCTGGTCGAGCAGGCAAGAGATATGCTCAACACCACCGGCGAAAGCAAGGATTTAGTCGAGACGTATAAAAGCACGAGGTACTACTGCCGCCTGGCCAAGGTGGAGCATAATCAGCACGATTCCGTGGTTGTCTCCTACATGGATGATTCCTATGCGGAAGCCACCCGAACGACGCTGCTGGATTCGACGGTCTACATCACCGTTCTTGTCTTCTTTTTGCTGCTGATGATTCTGCTGTTGTGGGTATTTTCGATCATCCGGCCGCTCAACCAGATCAAGGCGTATATCACCCAGATCAAAGAGGGAAAAGATGTCGATCTGTACATTAACCGGGAAGATGAAATTGGAGAAGTGGCCCAGGAGTTGCGGACTCTGACCACCGAACTGGCCAAGCAGGAAAAAGCCAAGGAAGAAATGATCCATAACATTTCGCATGATCTGAAGACGCCGATTGCAACCATCAAGTCCTATTCGGAATCCATCAAAGATGGTATTTATCCGTATGGGGACCTGGAAAGCAGCGTGGATGTCATTCTGGACAATGCCAAGCGCCTGGAAGACAAAGTTCATTCGCTGCTGTACATGAACCGGGTTGAATATCTGGTTTCCTCGGATGCTGAGGGTGTAACGACCAATATGAAAGATGTCGTTGAAGAAGTTGTTCTGAACGCGAAAGTGATTCGCCCGGAAATCGAACTGATCACCGATGTCGATGAAGTCTACTTCGATGGTCTGTTTGAATCGTGGCGCGTGTGCGTCGAAAACATTCTGCAAAATGCCTTCCGCTATGCGAAGACCTACATCAAGATCAAGGTTCGTGAAGATGAACTGATTATTTCCAACGATGGGCCAAAGATGCCAGAAGACCGGATCGATTCGCTGTTTAAGCCATATATCATGGGGGAAGGCGGCAAATTTGGTCTGGGTCTGTCGATTGTTTCCAAAGTCGTGCAGGCCAATGAGTATAAAGTCAAAGGCATGAACACTGAAGATGGTGTCGCCTTTAAGATTTACCGCGAAAACACAAACAAGAAACCGAACAACCGGTTTAAAAATGCAAATATGTCCCTGAATGTATCGCACTGGTCAGCTGCGAAGAAAAACTATCGCTCCAGCCATGAACGCAAGAGTGATGGAAGTGAAGCTGGCACTGAAACCAAAGAAGGGGCAGACAACCAACCGATAACGAGTCAGGAAGAGAAAAAAGCTGCTCCCGATCAGAAGCAGTGGAAAGGACGCAGTAAAAAATGAAACTTGCGACCATTGGCAGTGGATCGATTGTCGATCTGATGTTCAAGTCCATCGCGGACATTGATGGCATCGAAGTTGTTGCTGTCTATTCCCGAACTATGGACAAAGCCCGCGCATTTGCGGATAAGCACCATGTGGCCAAAGCGTATGACGATCTGGACGCCATGTTTGGCGATCCTGAAATCGACACCGTCTATATTGCTTCGCCAAACTCCCTGCATTATCCCCAGGCAAAAAAAGCCCTGGAAGCAGGGAAGAATGTCATTCTTGAAAAACCATTCACTCCAAGCCGCAGACAGGCTGAAGAACTGTTTGAACTGGCGGAAAAGAATGGAGTCATGATTTTTGAGGCCATTACCAACATCCATACGCCGAATTTTGGATTGCTCAAAGACAATCTGCCCATGGCCGGCGAGATTCGTGAAGGCGTTTTCAACTTCTCGCAATACTCGAGCCGGTATAAAAAATATATGGATGGCATTGTTGAAAATGCTTTTAATCCTAAGATGGATGGTGGGGCTTTGATGGATATTAATATTTATAATATTCATCTGGCTCTGGCTTTATTTGGCAAGCCTGAAGCGGTGACCTATTTTCCAGTCCTTGGCTGGAATGGAATTGATACCTCAGGGGTGCTGATGATGCAATATCCTCGCATGAATATCACCTGCATCGGTTCCAAAGACAGCTCTGCGGATTATCTTGCGACCTTACAGGGTGAGCAGGGAACGTTCCGTATTGTCAATGGCAGCACTGGGCGGATGAACGATGTCTTCTTTACCCCGCCGCAGCGTGAGATGGAAAAACAGGAAGATATTCAGATCTCTGTCGATCAGGGGCTGCATATGAGCTATGAGTTCATGGATTTCCTGGTTACCCTCAACGAACAGAATCAAGAGATGTATGAAGCCTGCAAGAAACAGACTTTGATGGCCGAAGACATTCTCGACCAGGCTCTTGCCCAGCGCAATGCTCTGGCTGCCTCCCGTGCCTGACTTTCTGAGTCGTTTTCGAAGAATAAAATAGTTTAGATCCGTACAAAAGAATCAGTCTCAATTGGCTGGTTCTTTTTGTTTGCTCAGAGTAAGGATAGAATGAGAACGGAAAAAACCAGAATCTGGCAGATTCTGGTTTTTATAACGCGTACTGAGAATCAGTCTCTATTGATATCTATGAGTCTTGTGGTATCTATGGGTCTTGACTGGCTTTGACTGCCCTTGAAGGCGATAGAATCGAAAAACTGATCATCTGTACCGTTTTTGGATCTGGAATCCAAATCAAGAAAAGAAAAAATTCAAAACAATCGTGAAGATGGAGGCAGAAAGAAAATCACTATGAATATGACGGATTTATTCTCCCAGATCAAGGAAGAACGCTTGATAGGCTGGATGGAAAAGCTGATCAATACACCAAGTGTTGTCGGCTATTATCCTGAAATCCATCACCTACTGGAAGAGTTCGCGGATGAATATGGTTATGAAGTTCTTTATGATAACCGCCATACCGCCTATATTTATCTGAACGGAAAAGATGAAACCAATACGGTCGTTGTTGGTGCTCATCTGGATACGATCGGCATGGTTGTCCGTTCCATTGCCGAGAATGGATGGTTAAATGTCCGTAACCTTGGCGGCGTGAATTTCCATTCTGTAGAAGGTGAAAACGTGTATGTGCACACCCGTCACAATGAGACTTACTCGGGCATGTTAATTAACCAGTCCCATTCCGTGCATGTTTTTGATGACGCCCGCAGCCGTGAACGCGATTTTGCCGAAATGGCCATTGTGCTGGATGAAGATGTTCATACCAAAGAACAGACCGAAGCATTAGGCGTAAGACCGGGCGACCTGGTCAGCGTGGAACCCCGGTTTGTGACTACGGATTCCGGATATATCAAAAGCCGCCATATTGACGACAAAGCCAATGTTGCCGTTCTTTTTGAAGTTCTGGCCCTGCTTGCAAAAAACAATCTGAAACCAGCTTATAATACCTATTTTGCATTCCCAATCAATGAAGAAATCGGCATGGGCGGCCGTTTTGTACCCGCAGATGCCAATGAATATCTCGCTTTAGATATCGGTCTGGTTGGCGGCCAGCAGTCGGGAGATGAAAAGAAAGTTTCGATCTGTGCCGCAGACCGCGTTACCCCGTATGACTGGGGTTTAACGACTGAACTTTTTGATCTGGCAGAAAAATATGAGATCGATGCGGTGATGGATATTTTCTATCGCTATTCTTCTGACGCATCAGCTGCTTATCAGGCAGACAATAACCTGGCTCCGGCCTGCATCGGGATGGGCTGCATGACCAGCCATGGCTACGAGCGTACCCATAAAGACGGTGTCTTCAACACGGTAAAGCTGGCGCTGGCTTATTTGCTTGATCGCAGCATGCAATCCAAAGAATTTTAATTCACCGGCTGGAAATGTCTGTTCGCTTATAGCAGGCGCATCGATTGCCTGTTTTTCTGGACCTGGCCTGGACTTGAGTGATTGATTCAGGCTGGTTTCTACCAGATAAATCGCCAATCTGTGCACTATACCCCCAAGGGGCAAGCATAAGGAGAGAAAGTATGATCAAATCCAATCTGCATACGCATTCTTACTACGATGATGGCAAAGACTCCATCGATGAAATGGTTCAGACAGCCGCACAAAAAGGCTTTAGCGTTCTGGGATTTTCAGGCCACGCGTACAATCCGATCGATGATGGCAGCATGACCCCCGAAAAAACGGCTGCCTATCGTCAGGATGTTTTGCGCTGCCAAAAAAATCCGCCAGCAGGAATGGAGATTTTTCTGGGGATTGAAGAGGACAGTCTGTCTCCTGTCAATCCCGATGACTATGACTATGTCATTGGCAGTGTTCACTTCCTGGTAAAAGATGGCCATGCAAGTCCGATCGACTACTCCAAAGAGCGCTTTGAACAAATGCTTGCTCAGGAGTGGAACAATGATATCTATGCGATGAGCGAAGCGTATTATCAGGCGATAAAAGCCCAGGCTAAAAATGATCGCATGCAGATTGTCGGCCATATCGATCTGATCGCAAAATACAATGATGACGAAAAGTACTTCCGCTTTGATGATCCGAAAATCCTCGCCATGGTCCAGGATGCTGTAAAAGATCTTGTTAAAGCGGGCAAGATCTTTGAGATGAATACTGGCGCGATTTCTCGCGGCTATCGCAGCCAGGCCTATCCGTCTGATCCAATTCTGAATCTGATCTATCAGAATGATGGGAAGCTGTTGATCAATACAGACTGCCACAACCGCGAAGATCTGGATCTTGGTATGAGTGAATGTATTGAGCGCGCCCGCCATGCCGGGTTTACCGATTTGTATACACTGACCAAAGATGGGTTCGTTCCCATATCGATTGATGAGTTTCGAGGATAAATAAAACAAACAGGGAAGCGTACAATCACCTCAAAGAAGCTGGAATCACTTCAAAAAGGAATAAAACAAAACAGAATCAGTCTGGAAGGATTCCTGATGGAGTCTGATCTGATGAATCAAGACTGGCCAGAATGACAAAAGGCTTTGAACATTTCCACAAGAAGGAAGTTCAAAGCCTTTTTTGGAATAGAGAATGAGGAGGGCATGGGAGGCTACCGGTGAGCTGAATTGTTCCGGATTTATCCTGCCTTTCGTTCTTTCCAGGTGTTGTACAGGCCGATAGCCAGAATGACAATCGCAACTGGGCAGATGAAGGAGAGCAGTGTGCCCGACCATGAAAGAATCGCGTCCAGACCACTGCAGGCTGTGAAAGCGCCGGCAAGGGTGAAGAGAATCAGCCAGGTTTTATAAGAGAATCGGTGGAAGGTCTCTTCAAAGTATTCACTGCAGCAGGCCAGAAGTCCGGAGCAGACATTCAGGCAGGCGATCAGGAAGATCAGGCCGCATAGAATCTGGCCGAAGTTTCCCCAGGTCTGCATGGCGGCATAGGAAAGAATCTGGGCCCCATTGGAATACGCCTGGAGAATGGCACTGTTGCGGCTGGTCGCAAAGGCAAGCAGGATATAGACAGCCCCCAGCAGAATGCCGGCCACCAGGGCAGATTTAGCCAGGGCTTTCTGAGGATTGTTCAGGTTCATTTTCTTTATGTTCATCGTAATGATGATGCCAAAACAGAAAGCGGCCAGAATATCCATTGTTTGATAGCCTTCGTTGAGTCCAACAAAAAAAGGTGAGGCATCATAAGCGGCAGAGGGTGAGCCAATCTGGGCAGGAGTAAAGAACAGGGGAATGGAAACAAACAAGATCAAAACCAGTAAGATTGGTCCCATGACTTTTCCTAGAATGTCTTTGAGCTTCCCTGGATGGATGGCCATCAGATACGCGACTCCAAAAAATGCAAAGACCGCAGCAATCGGCCAGAAAGAGCCAGGAAGTGCCCAGGTCCACATTTCGAGGGCGGTACTGGCGGTTCGGGGAATGGCAATGCAGGGTCCGATTAACAGATAAACCAGCGTCATGAAAATCGGTCCAAGCGGCTTGTAAATCCGGCTGATCATGTCAGAAGCATTGCCATAGGGGGCGATAATGCAGATCGAGCAGACAGGCATGACCACACTGGTCAGTAGCATTCCTCCTAACGCAAATGGAGTGCTGCTGGCGGCCTGGGCGCCAAGGAAGGGAGCAAAAATCAGATTTCCTGCTCCGAAAAACATGGAAAACAGCGTGATTCCCAACAAGATAATTTTTTTGTTCATGAGAAAATCCTATCAGAAAAATGCAAATACATCCTGAATTGGGCGAAAAAAATCGAAAGCAGGATGACTGTTCGTAATTATCGGCTGGATGGTCCTTTTAAGAAGAATCAGGCTTTGGACTTCTTGGTTTTTGCCTGATTCTCCGCCGTTTATTTCACGCTGTTTGCCGCATTCGCACCTGCACTCTTTTTAACAGGATCTTCCAGTTCCACAGAAGGCTGAAGGGCAGTCAGACTGGGATTGTTTTTGATCGTTTTTTGGTTGTGGGTTTCTATGCTTCCAAAGCGCTCCAGGGCTTTCAGGCGGTTTCGGTAGGCTGCGGGGGTTGTCTGGGTTCGCAGTCTGAAGGCATTGATGAAACTGGCATCGTTGCTGTAGCCTAAAGAATCGGCAATCTGAGAGATGGTGATGTTGGTGGTTCGCAATATGATTTTTGCCAGCGAGATCTTCAGATTGCTCAGATAACTGATGGGTGTAAAGCCGGTTTCCTTTTTGAACAGGCGGGTGAAGTAGTAAGGAGACAGATGAACCACATCGCAGATCTCAGCCAGAGTGACATTTTCATGGACATGCTGCTGAAAGTAAGTGATGGCCTGTCCGACGGATTTGGAATAGTGTTCAATGTTGTGGACATACATCTGTTCGTTGCTTTCGAGCTGACAGAGGATTTCATAGACCATAACGGACAATTCACGTTCAATTTTCAGGTTGTGATAGATCAGCGTCCGATACGTCTGTGAGAAGGTCTCCACGATCCGTTCAAACTGCGGACAGGAAAAGACTGGAGATGCATTGATCTCAAGCAAGTGTCTGACCAGGCTGGACGAGTCTTTCCCATTGAAGTGGAAAAACAAGAAAGAACAATGGTCTTCACACCAGTAGTGATGGGGATGGAACTGGTCAAGCAGGACAATCTCAGAAGACGAAACAGAGTAAACCTCTTTTTCATATTCAAGTTTAAGAGATCCATCCATAATGATCATCACCAGTGGATAGAAGCCGGATTCTCGATTGATTTCATAATCGGAAGTCACGCGAAAAGACCCACAGTTATAGACATAGTAGTAATAGTGTTTAAAGGTGTCTGAGTGAGCGAAGAAACTGATAGTTGAATCTTTGCATACTCCTTTTTCGCTCCAGGCAATCAGCATAAGCGCTCCTTTCAAAGGGCAATTTTAATAAATAAAAGAACAGTTCTATGTCTGTGATTATAAGCAGAGATTGTTAGGATAGACATGTAATGGACAGGAAAAGAAAAGAAAAAGATGAAAAATTACAGATTCTGGTCAGAACTCTGTCTTTACTGGAAAGACATTCAAGCCGTACTTCTCTTTTCTTCTTCAAAAAGGAGATCTTTCCAGACGATCAGGCCGAGCCTGTCTGAATTTGCGATTGGAAAGGCAGAAAACAAAGACCGACACCGGTCTGTTTGATGCCGTGTGGAAATTTTACTTTTCTTTACTGCCGCCTGACGGCCTTCTTTTGTCCTTACAAGAAATACCAGGTTGTAGATCCAGAAGGATGCTGATCACGTTATCTCAAAGCATTTGGGCTGGCTCACCAAGCCAATGCATGGTCAGCCTGCCGACTGCCGGATTTAAGACAGGGGTGAAAAGAGCAATGCCTTGCTGCACAGTCAGCTTTTCGGGATTTGTTCTTTGCATGAGTCTTAAATCTGACAGAGAACAAAGAATGAACCAAACCTGAGCACCCAGAATTTCTGGAAAAACGGCTGATCCCATCCAGACCAGACGAAAACCAGAAAAAAAACAAAGAGATCTGTTTCTTACCAGATTGTTTTTCTGACAGGCCTAAAGATTTAAAATCAAACCGCCAATCCTCGATTTTGAATCTCCTTTTCATCCCACCATCCCTGTCAGAAAACCAAATCACATTCGGATTTCGCAATCAGGATTTGGACAGTCTGTTTTTTGCTTGCGGCAGCCACTTGATTACTTGATTGAAGAACTTCTAGAGGAGTTCCTGTTGCCTCCACGCTAAAAGTCTTCAAGAAAGCGATAGGGGGCTGTATAAGGCAAAAATGAGCAGGCGTGAGTGCGAATCAAGCCTTTCGAGATTTCGTTCAGACTTTGGATTTGCACAAATCCATTTTCCGATCTGTCAGATGGATTTGTCGTGAAGTAAAGAATCATGAGGATGTGCTGCAGGCCCTGTAATTCGATCAGAGTCTGAGCATAGACGGATCTTTCCTGGCAATGAAAACAGAACTGCCAGAAATGAAAATTCGAAATGATCCTGCTCTTTTTGTATTTTCCCTTTTGAGTCCAAAAACGAGTAGAAAAAGGAGGATCTGCCTGATCATCAGTTTTTCATCTATCCAAACAAGAGGAAAGGCAAAGCAGCGGCCTTAGATATCTGAACCAGGCTTCTCTCGTCCTGGTTGCGAGATCGAACCCCTTGGCAGGAAGACTGAATCCTTTAAACAGACCGCCGGCTCGTGAGATCCTGCGACCTGCCAAACAAAGTCTGCAGGAGCGCGGGTCTGTTCACCCTGCAGGAAGATGGCAGGGGATCCACCGGTCTGGAACTGATCAAGCCAGATTGGATGGCCCTATTGATTCACAATTCACCGTTTCGCACGCCAGGCAGTTTTTCCTTGAATCGAATTTCCATTTTCATTACCAAACTGGCCCTGCCGGTCATTCATCTTCCGCTGGCGGGGCCAGAAAATGGTTAGCAGCAAAGTCCGGCAAAATCAAACCAGCCAGACGCCAGACCAAAATGGCTATACACAACCAGAAATGCACAAACGATCCCTGAAAATCATTGAGGGATCGTTTGTGCATTTTTTTGATAATCTGTTTTCAATGAATGCTGGAAGGAAATCCGATCCGATGCACGGGTCTTAGTCAAAGACCATAGGCTGGTGATGGCCGTAGTACTGCTTGTCTTCTTCGTTTAAGAAGCGCAGGACTTTGCATGGATTGCCGACGGCGATGGCATTGGCCGGGATGTCTTTGTTGACAAGGCTGCCAGCCCCGATGATCGCATTCTCACCAATGGTAACCCCAGGCAGAATGGTCGCCCCGGCACCAATCCAGGCATTGCGCTCAATATGGATGGGAGCGGTGTATTGCCATAAGGCATGGCGGGCATCGGGATCATTGGGATGAGTGCCGCTGATCAAAGTGACATTCGGACCGATCATGACATCATCATCGATGAAAATATCGCCGTCATCCACCATGCCAAAATTGAAATTGATATAAACGTTTTTACCAATGTGGCAGAACTTGCCCGCCCAGTTGGCATAGAAGCGGCCTTCGATCCAGCTGTTTTCGCCAAATTCAGCCATCATTTCTTTTAACAGAGCCACTCTTTTCGCGCCATCCTGGGTGCCTAACGCATTGAACTGGTCCATCAGCAGCAGATTGTGTTTCTGGACTGCTAAAATTTCGGGGTCATCACAACGATATAACAGCCCTTTCTGGCGGCGTTCATCCATTGTGAGGGACTGCTTCTTTTTTTGATCGGTGGTATTGACCAGAGCAGCGGTGTTGGTTTGCTGATTCATATCGTTCTCCTGTTTCCTTTTCTTATGTTTTTAACTTTTTTTCTTGTGCTTTTAACTTTTTCTGTTTTTTTATGCTTGTTCTTGGAGGCGGATTTTGGATCTTTGAGTACTTCTTTGAAACGGCAGAGCATCCTCCTGTGGAAGCTGACTGGCCGGAAAGGGCACGGTTTGATTATCTTCGCTTAGTGGAAGGGCTTTTTCAAGATGAAATCCGCAGATTGAGAAAAGAATTGCAGGATTTTGAATGCCGGCTGATCAGATGTAAAAACTGGACCATGACAGGCAAGAAGACTCACCATGAAAAAAGGTCTGCCCAGCTGGCTGGAGCAAACCTGTTTGAAGACTAAGCTGAATGGAAGCAGGAGAGTTTAATTTCTGTTCTGTGACAGTTTGGAAGAAGGTCAATTTTCAGGTGGATGGGAATCTGAGTTTTCCGGACCTGGAGAAGCTGCATGCAGGATTTGACCAAAAGAGGCCCACAGATCATTCAGCCGTGCCTGCGCCTGGTCTGGGTGGTCTTTAACCAGCTTCTGGGAGTCCAGAAAGTTGAGAATATCGTGCCGGAACTGCCTGAGCTGCTGTTCGTTATCTTCTTCACGCAGATAGTTTTCCAACTGTCGATGATATTCTTCTTCGATCTGCAACATGGCATTGATACGCAGGCTCTTGCGGGTTTCCTGAATCAGAAGCCATAAAGATATCCCGATAAAGAACAGGATGACCAGGCTGATCAGGAGGTACTGCTGGATCGTATAGCTCAAAGAGGAAACCAGGCTCATTCTGACTCCGCAAAAAAAGCTGAGAGTGCCTGAAAATACAAGACCAATGGCCGCAAGAATCGGAGCAAGTCTGGTGGAGTGAACCGGTGAGAAAATACGGACTACAATCCACAGATTCAGTGCATACAGTCCGCAGCACATAAAACGCATATAGCTCAAATGCGGATCGAAGATGGTCAGAAACGGCTGCAGTGAATCTGAATCGTGATGGACATGAAAGATCACAGTACTGAACATCTGTAAAAATGCATCACTGAGTAAAGCAACAAACAGGTTCAGTCCAAGGGCCAGAAGGATTCTCAGTCGGGTGTCCGACCTGAAAATCAGCCACAGCGTGATGTACAGAATGAATTCATTGACCAGATTCATCCAGAGAACATAGCGATAAGGAGTCACCAGACTGATCGGCTCGAGAATGCACAGAAAGACCAGAAAGACCAGAAATCCAGAGCGTAGACGATTTTCCGTTTTTAAGAAGAAGGCAAAAAACGTTCCGGCTTCAGCAGCCTGAATGACAGCGCTGATCAGAGTTAACATGCTTCTTCCTTTCGTTTGATCGCCAGAGCGGCGATGAATTCGCATTGACCATCCCGAATGGCTCGATGCAGCCAGCCATTATTTTTTTTACAAGCGGATTCAATAATGGAAAGTCCAAGTCCATGACCGGTTGGATCGCTTTTTGAAGACTTTCCGGTATACAAACCTGAATCATCCTGAACATCATTGGTGATGGCAATAATCAAAAAATTGCCCACAACATGAAGATTCAGCTCAATAGGGTGTTTACAGGGATCTGGAAACTTCAAAACAGCCTCCATGGCATTATCAATCAGGTTGAACAGGACGGATAGAACGGCTTGAGAATCTACTTCAAGGACAGCAGGGACCGCGGCGGCCACTGAAAACGGAATCCGGTTTTTCTGCAGGACCTGTGACTTGTTTAACAGAATCGCATTGATCAGTGGATGAAAACAGAAACGACGATACAGCCCATCACGCTCCTGTTCCAGCAAAACTGTAGCCCGGTCCAGTCCATCCAGACTGGGTGTTTCTTCCAGAATGGCCTGCAGTTTTTCTGAGAGTTTTTTCATATTGGCTTCGGCCTTCATCTGACAATAGATCTGTTCATTGCGGATCTTGTAGATTTCAATCATTGCTTCCTTCTTTTCTTCTTCCTGGATCTGACCGACCAGACTTGCCAGCAGAGCGATCAGAACCAGGCCGGAAACCAGAAACAGGACGGTAAAAATCCACAGAACCGTCGTCTGCGTAAGGGACGGAAACAGTTTCAGAACCAGCGGATAACTGACCAGGTAGACCAGTTCACAGCAGAGAAAAAGAATGATCAGCCATTGCGAACGCCGGCTCAGTTTCATGACTGGCCTTTCCAGCTGTGCAGCAGGTATTCAGAAAACCTCTCTTTGACCTGTCTGGCATAGGAACGAGAAACGGGAACGAGCCGCTGGTCTTTCATCCGGAAGTCAGTCCCAAGAAAGGTCTGCACATGGGCCAGATTGACGGTAAAAGAACGGTGCGTCCGGCAAAAGAGCACGGGCACTTTTTCAATCGTTTCTTCCATAGACTCTTTCACTTTGAAGGTCTGCGCTGCCGTATAGACCAGGGTGTAGCGGCGGATTCGCTCCAGATAAATGATTTCTTCCGGCTTGAGAACGATTGGGCCATCAAGTGTATGGAGAACAAGATCCGGAAGTTTGGACTCTAGCTTTGAAAAGGCTCTTCTCAGGGCAAGCGGAAGTCTGGTTTCGATCTGCTGCTTATAAATGAAGTAACAATGGTCAGCTTCATAGACTTCACAGGCTTTTTCGAGAAACTGACTCATAAAAATGATCAGAGCATCGGGATCAATCTGATTGATCCGCTTTCCAAGGGTTACACCATCCTGATTCCCGCCTAAGGCAATATCGAGAATGACAATTTTTGGCCCTTTATGTTGACGGATTGATTCCATCAGCGAAGCCGGAGTTAAAAACGCATCTACCTTCACTTCGCAAGGGTAGCTGCAGGAACGAACCAGCTGCTGGACTCGCTGGTTTTGAAGAGGATTATCTTCGCAAATCAGAATATGAACAGCCATAGGCATTTCCTTTCTTTTGGATTTCTCAATATCAAACGAATCACCAATGTCTTGAATACTAGCTTTGATCGTTTTTGAAACCACAATCTTCCAACAGTTATCGCCCGACTGTCTGACAGAAGTCTGTCAGGGAAGAGTCTGTGATATCTGAACCTGCTTTTCGCTGGCGGTTACAGAAAACTAAACATAGTGATGATTCATTACTAAAACTATCATAGACAAAAATTCCAGTGAAAAAACACTCTATCCATTCTGTCGCTTGCTTTGGTCAGAATCGTCTGCTTTTTGATCCATTCGTTCCAGAATCCCGAAACGGGCGCTACTCTTTAAACCTTGTTTCCGCACGATAACTGTCGAAGAAAACAAGAAAGCAGAAGAGAATTGCGGGGAAACAAGGGCAAAAATCACTAAAACTGCCAGAATTCTATTGTAACCATTCTGTGCAAGATCAGGCAACCATTACTTAAAAGATGGTCATTAGCTTTTTCTAACTACAATAGTTTTCGTTGAATATTAGTCATGTTTTCAGGATTCGGTGAAAAAAGCAAACGGTCAAATGGTTAAATTTTTAAGTTTATGAAAAGAAATCTTCTGTTGAGGAGTCCATGCCCATCTTCTGACGGCCATCCGTAAAATAGTTCGAATTTTTATAAAAATTGACTCAGTCTCTCACCACTGGGTACGCAATCGGAAGGACTCGGTACGCGCCTCTTTTCTGGAATTATGTGAGCTTTATAATTAAAGAAGACATCAGCGTCTGTAGATTTAAAATCCGCAGATCAGGATTGTCCAGAATGCTCATCTGATTTGAAAAAGGACAATGTTTGTGCTTATTTAAATGTTCATTAGAACTGTGCATAACAGGGCAGGGATAGGTAAAAATGATTTTCGGCTCATTCCATCCCCTTCCATCCTTTGAATGCCTCAATCCAGCCAAAAAGAGCGGTGGGATGAATAGAGCGGGCGAATCGGCGCATAAAGAAAATAGAAGAGAGAGAAAGTTGGGGGTACTATAATGTTTATTGCTTATTCGACAAAGAATGGAAAGGTGTATGCCAGAGTGGTTCAGTCAAAATGGAAAAACGGGACAAGCCGGCAAATCGTCCTGAGAAATCTGGGTCTGGTCATTGATAAGGAAAAAGGTATTTACAGAAATCGCAAAGAGGGATTAATCTGTTACAACCTGGAAAAGAACGAAATCCGCTCCTGTGAGCCGATATCTTCTAAAGGATAAAATCAAAAATAAGAATTAAAGAAAGACTACGAGTGAAGTGTGAACTGGTTAGAATGGGAAAACTTCCCCTTCAGAAAATGTAAGGTGACCATACAGTTTCTGGAGGGGAAGCTTTTTCTTTTCAATGAAAAAAGATCCGGACGATCCGGATCTTAAAGAAAGCGGGCAAAAAAGGATTTAGCCAAAGTACGTCTCGATCCATTTGGCAATGCCGTCGTTTTCGTTGGTATCAGTGACAAAATCAGCTGCTTCTTTGACAACATCCACACTGTTGCCCATCGCTATTTTGGTTCCGGCTGCCCGAAACATCGGTAAATCATTCTGGGCATCTCCAATGGCCGCGATTTCGTCTTTTTCATAGCCTAACGCTTCAATGGCAGATCCTTTATTGGTATCTTTGGCGGTAAATTCATAGTAGAACGGAGAAGTAAACATCGAATCGAGAGTTTCTTTGAATGGTTCTGCAATTTCTTTCCAGTGATCTTTAAGGTATTCTTCATCGCCGGCCGTCAGAATTTTGGATGGCCGGAAGTTTACAGACTTTGCCAGATCGGAACTCTCTTTGAGCAGAAAGCCATTGCTGTGGGCTTCGTATTCAATCACGTTGAACTTTCTTCCCCCAGTGGTGATCATGCAGTCAAAGACGTTGTTAACTTGCATATAGTCACCATCTTCAATCATCGGCCGGACATTAAAGGCTTTCAGGTGTTCCAGAACAGCCTGGGCTTCTGCAACGGACAGCGCATGTTCAAAAAGAACTTTACCGGTATTTATTTCTTCGGCTTTCGCTCCATTACTTGAAATCAGAAGGCCATGGTGTTTGTCCATCTCGAGCTGTCTGGCAAATCGAAGCATCCCTTTGGCCGGACGACCGCTTGCCAGAGCGAGTCTGACCCCGTTATTTTGCAGATCGATGAGGGCTTTACAAGTTGCGGGGGAGATTTCCTTTTTGTTTGTGACCAGGGTGCCATCAATATCCATAATCAGCAGTTTGATTGGCTTTCTTTCCATATCGAATTTCATCCTTTCTTTTTGAAAACCGTTTTCCAAATACGCAGGTGTCTTTCTATGTACTTTTAGATCTTTCAAAAGGATCCATTTATTCTGCATGAATGGAGTCCCTCTTCTTTACTATTGTCCTCAATTTTTCAAAAATGAACAGGGTGAAATTTGCCAGATTTAAAGCCGGACCATTTCAGAAAATTTATGTTGAAGAAGATTCGAATGTTCATGGAGAAATTTCGAAGAAGATCAAAAGGGGGCTGGTTAATGGAAAAAGGGGGAGATTGTAGCCGATGAGGCGCTGATAGAAAAACAGAGATAAAATAAGAGATAAAATAATATTAGAGAAAACGGCACCGACCAGAAAAGGAGCAAAGTATGCGTATTGTTAAATCCTATAACAAACAGAATGATGTGACTTATGTTTATGAAGTTCTGGAGCACACCTATGATAAAGAAAAGAAATTTACCCGCTCCAAAAGACGGCTGATTGGCAAAATTGACCCTCAGACAGGTGACATTGTACCCACCGGCACCCGCGGCCGCAAAAATAAAACCGATGAACCGGTCGGACCGGATGGCAAAATCGATTATCAGCTGCGTTATCTCGAAGCCAAAACTGAACTGAAACGGGTCAGTGAGGAAAATGAAAAACTCAAAGCTCAAAATGAATGGCTCCAGAAGCAATACGATTTGTTGACCGAGGGACTCAGATCCCTGCTGGAGCAAAGTCAGAAGGATGGAAGTAAAGAGATGTCTACCAAACATACCTGTCAGGTGCCTGTCTATTCGGTCGATTGATCGAAAAAGTTGACAAGCCGATCAGCAAAATGGTAAAAATACTGAGTTGGAAGTTTTGAACGAGATTACTGGAATTCGATCACTTTGATCTGAATGCGCTGAAGACACCAACTTGTGAATATTAAAAAACACTTCACAAAAACGCTTGACTTGGGATACCTTCCGGTGTTATAGTAACTGAGCGTTAAGAAACGCGGCAACAAAGCTGTTGATCTGACGCAAATCATCTTTAGATATCGAAGGAATCATCGATTGTGAAAATATTAAAAATATTTCACAAAAGATATTGACGAATGATCTGGCTGATGATAAGATAAACAAGCCTTGTGAGGGAAATCGATTCACTCACAAACAGATGGCTCTTTGAAAACTCTGATTACAGACAATTCAATATTCGAN
>CAJTVE010000031.1 GCA_910579655.1 uncultured Allobaculum sp.
TCTGCTTCTGTATCCTGGAAGAAATTAAAAAGACTTGAGTCATCGAATGGATGGCTTATTGATAAGCGACAAAACAACATTGTAAACATTGAATAGGAGGTGTAGGCGGCAATTCCTCCCCACAGCAAGCTATGGGGTTTCCTTGCCGCATTAGATGACTTTCATCGCTCTGCCCTAGACACGCGCAGGCCCCATATGCCATTTTTGATATTCTAGAGTTCGTTAAACCAGTCAAACGTGCGTTTGTTTATCTTCGAAGAGCAAAAGAATATCCCAATCCGTTAGAGGACAGATACCAATGTGCCAAATTTGACATGGAGTTCAAAGATCTCGAAAATAAAGTCCATGATTTGCCGGAGATTTATCACGTTGTCATTATGGATCATGTTTTTTTTGGTGAAGGGGAACCTGTCTATGAAGCCCAGTGGTCATTTAAAAAGACAGGAAAGCTGTTAGGTGATGGTTCTCATATTCTGTATATCAATGGAGACAATCGAAGCGATACGCCTTTAGGACGATTGATGCATGATCTTTTCTGTCCTGTTCCAGAGGACATGTATGATAAAAAATGGGTGAATGGATAGGAGAACTCATCAAGAGAAGAACCGCGTTTGTAGAGGCGGTACTCAGAGACAATAAGCAGAAGGCCGAAAAGAAGAAGCAAGAGGATACGGAATACGCAAAAGTTTCAGCAAAACAACCATCATAAGACAGATATGGAGAAATTTCCGAATTAACCGATGGGCCGATTCATGAAGTTGAACAACTGAGGGCCCGTCTCACAACATAATTCTTCAGACGCCGAAAAACAGAAACCTCGTCTGCTTCGCTGCCAGGAAAAATTTCATAATAGCCGAGGGATCAGTTGGCCTCAAACCGACCTCGCAGATCATGAATAATCGAATCAGAGCTCCCCATAAGAAGACGATCATCCTGATCAGGATGAAGTCCATTATGGGGAGTTTTCATGTTGGCAAGAAAAAAGATCAGATCGCAGGTGGATCTGATCGAACGGGAGTAGTTTGAGTGGAAAGATGTGAATGGAAGGAAAGTCGAAAGAAAATCAGAAAACAGAAGCTACTCCTGAATGGCTCTGGCGTCTTCTTCGGCCTGGGTCAGCCATTTTTCCAGCTCCTGGTCGGTGGCCAGAACATAATGGGTTCCCTCGATGCAATGGCGGGTGCCTTTGGTATAGTCAACACCTTGTTCTTTGGCATCGTAGGTCAGGGAAGTGCGTTTCTTTTCAACAACCGGGTTTGGTTCTGGAATGGCTGAAAGCAGCGAGCGGGTATAGGGGTGAACCGGATGTGAGAAGATTTCTTCCGTTGTGCCGCTTTCAACCAGGTGGCCTAAATGCATCACGCCGATGCGGTCGGAAATGTATTTCACCATCGACAGGTCATGGGCGATAAACAACAGCGCCGTGTTGGTTTCCTTCTGGATGTTTTTCATCAGGTTGACGACCTGCGCCTGGATGGAAACATCCAGGGCGGAAATCGCTTCGTCCGCAATGATCAGTTTCGGATTCATGACCAAGGCTCTGGCAATGCCGATTCGCTGCCGCTGCCCACCGGAGAACTGATGCGGATAACGGTTGGCATGTTCTTTGGATAAGCCGACGCGCTCTAAGATGTCATAGACTTTCTGGGTTCTTTCTTCCTGGGAAGAGTAGAGATGATGGATATCGAGGCCTTCCGCAATGATATCCATGACTTTTTCCCGGGGATTCAGGCAGGCCATTGGATCCTGGAAGATCATCTGCATGTTGGTATGCAGAAATTTTTCATCTTCATGGCTCATTTTGCCAGAAATATCGCGGCCATCAAAAACAATCTTGCCGGCGGTTGGCTTATACAGGCGGATGATGGAGCGGCCCGTGGTGGATTTTCCAGAACCGGATTCACCAACCAGACCGTAGGTTTCGCCTTCATCAATATAGAAATCAATGCCGTCGACCGCTTTGACGGTGAATTTGCGGTTGATGCGGAAATGCTGCTTGAGATCCTGGACTTCAAGAAGATGTTCAGCCATCGATCTTCGCCTCCTTTTTCATGCGTTCAATCCGGGCTTTCAGTTCCGCAGGCATTTCGACATGAGGAGCCTTTGGTGCCAGAAGCCATGTGGCAGCCCAGTGGGTGTCGGTAACTTTGAACATTGGTGGTGCGACTTTTTCATCGATATGGAGTGCAAACTGGTTGCGGGGTGCAAAGGCATCGCCCTTGACTTCATAGAGCAGGTTTGGAGGAGTGCCCGGAATGGTGTAAAGCTGGTCGCCAGAGGTATCCATATCCGGCATGGAGGCTAAAAGTCCCCATGTATAGGGATGTTTTGGATCATAGAAGATTTCGTTGACCGTTCCTTTTTCAATAATGCGGCCAGCGTACATGACGTTGACATAGTCAGCCACTTTAGCCACAACACCAAGGTCATGGGTGATATAGATAACGGACAGATCTTTCTTTTTCTGGATGTCTTTAATCAGTTCCAGAATCTTGGCCTGGATCGTAACATCCAGAGCGGTTGTCGGTTCATCGCAGATCAGCACTTCTGGATCACAGGACAGAGCAATCGCAATCACGACACGCTGGCGCATACCGCCAGATAACTGGTGTGGATAGTTTTTCATGCGCTTTTCGGCATCGGTGATGCCAACCAGTTTCAACAGATTGACTGCGCGATCCCACGCTTCTTTTTTTGGCATGTTGTAGTGATAGCGCATAGCTTCCATAACCTGTTTGCCAATGGTCATGGTTGGATCCAGAGACGTTAAGGGGTCCTGGAACACCATTGCAATGCGGCGTCCCCGAATCTGCGACTGGATGAATTTTGGAGTGGATTTGACGATATCCACCGTCCGTCTTTCTTCCTCTTTGGCAAAGCCTTCCGGAATCCGGCCGTCATATTCAGTCTGCAGCTGTTTGATGCGTTCTGGCGAGAAATCATAGTAAGTAAAGCTGATGGATCCATCCAAAATCTTTCCGTTGCCGGCAAGAATTCCCATAACCGCTTTAGTTGTAACGGATTTTCCAGATCCGGATTCACCTACGATGGCGATCGTTTCGCCGCGGTGCAGATCCAGATCGACCCCGCGCACCGCATTGACGGTTCCGTTATCGGTTGTGAAGGCAATGTCAAGATTTCGGATTTCGAGTACTTTTTCTTTTTCGTTCATCGTTTACATCTCCTTCATCTTCGGGTCAAAGGCATCGCGCAGACCATCAGCCAGCAGGTTGAAGGAGAGCATCAGAATGCCCAGAATAACAACTGGAATAAATACCTGGAATGGGGTAACCAGGATGGTTTTGAAGCCATCGTTGATTAAAGAACCCAGTGAAGCCTGCGGGGCTGGAATCCCCAGACCAACCATAGCCAGGAAGGCTTCGTAGAAAATGGCGTTTGGAATTGAGAACATGGCCATGATGATGATCTGACCAAAGATGTTTGGCAGGACTTTCTTAAAGATAATGAAGAACCCGCTGGCGCCAAGCGTTCGGGAAGCCAGGATAAATTCTTCTTCTTTGATTTTCAGCACCTGAGCGCGGGTGACACGAGCCATACCGATCCACTCGGTTAAGATTAATGCCACGATGATCGTGTACAGCCCTGGTTTCATGATCAACAAAAGCAGAGTCAGGATAACCAGCGTCGGAATTGAGTTTACGATTTCCTGGAAGCGCTGCATGATGGAATCCACCACACCGCCAAAATAACCGGAAATCATGCCATACAAGATCCCGATGAAGACGTTGACCAGAACAGCGGTACCGGCAACAAACAAGGAAATGCGGCAGCCTTCCCAGCACCGAACCCACAGGTCGCGGCCTAAAACGTCGGTTCCAAAGTAGTGGAAGGTGTTGGCATAAGCCCCTTCATAAGCACGAATACCGCCCTGACCGTTGAACCAGCCCAGCCATTCCAGACCCGGAATGCGAGGGGCCATGGATTGTTCAGCCGTGTTGACGGCATCAAAGGTGTAGTGGGAAAACATCGGGCAAAGAAAGGAGAGCAGGATGAAGACCAGAATGATCACCCCGCCGATCAGTGCCCCTTTATTGGATTTGAAACGAACCCATACGTCATGCATGAAGGTTGTGCCAGGCACAGCAGCTTCCTGTTCAAGACGGGTTGGAATATCAATCAATTCATAATCCTGATCGAGGATATGGTAGCCTTCCAGAAACTCATCAAGCTGTTTCTGGCTGCTTATTCCTTTTGGCATTACGCATCCCCCTTTCCAAGACGGATTCGTGGATCGATAATGCCGTAAAGCACATCGATCACGAGCATAACAACGATGTATAAAGCGGAATATAAGAAGCTGATCGCCAGGATGACGTTGTAGTCGCGCACTTCAATGGCTTTGACCAGCAGTGAACCAAGACCGGGGATGGCACAGATTTTTTCAATAACCATTGAACCAGTCATCAGGCCGACGATAATTGGACCTAAAACAGTGATGACGGGAATCAGGCAGTTGCGGATGGCATGAACCCAGATCAGGCGGCGGCGGGAAATGCCTTTGGCCTGGGCAAGCTGGATGTATTCACTGCCCAGTACTTCAATCATTTCCGAACGCGTAAAGCGGGCGACGTTGGCAACCACGCCAAGTGACATGGCAATCATGGGAATAATGGCGGACTGAACAGGCCTTGCAGCGTTGTAAAGAACGGGCAGGACTGGAATCTTGACCCCGAACAGCAAAAGCAACAGCAGGCAGAAGACAAAGGATGGAATTGAGACACCAATAACTGAAAGAATTGTCGCAAACGTATCCCAGAAGTGGTTGCGGTTCAGCGCAGCGACAATGCCTAAAACCAGGCCCAGGATGGTTCCGATGATGCAGGCACCGATCCCAAGGCCAAAGGAGATCCCGATGCGCGGCGTAACCAGAGCGGAAACCGGCATATTGCGTTTGATCGCATAGGAGATTCCAAAGTCACCTTTGAGCATGTTGGCGACGTAGGTAAGAAACTGCGTGAAGACCGGTTTATCCAGCCCATACGCGGCGTAGATCTGTGCTTTCTGCGCTTCTGTGAGTTTTTCATCGTTAAATGGGGTACCAGGCATGAGCTTGAGCATCATAAACAGAACAAAGACGATGACAAGCAGAGTCACGATGGAAATCAACAGACGGCGCACGATATAGCGGATGGTTGATTTGTCCATAACATATATATTCCTTTCAAATCAAAATTCTCCAGACTTTCATAAACCGGACTTTGAAAGAAGCGAAGAAGAAAGCCTGACTTTTGTGAATGCCAGCGAAAAACATCTGTTTTCAATACATGAACACAACATGGTGCAGATAAGAGCTGAATCACAAAAGATGCCCGAAAGCAGGAAAGCCAGCCGATGGCTGCAGACAGAAAGCTTCAAAGAAGAAGGCCTAAAAGCGCAATCGGCAGGCTGCAAAGAAAGAAATGAACCATTTTCTTTCGTTTCTGGATGGATGGGCGGGCAACATCAGCAAAGAGAAGCCAGAAGAGAAACCAGAAGAGAAACCAAGCCAGGACAGCTTTTCTTTGAAAAAACGGGTCTCACCAGGAGGCCCGTTTATTGTCCGTACAGAGAATCAGTCAACTGATTCTGTCAATCAGTCAGCTTTTTCGAGGTTCTTATAAATATAAGGAACACCGAAGGAATGGCTTTCGATGCCTTTTACTTTCGGGTTGTTCAGGGTTGCACCGCCAACCTGGAAGATACCTACAACTGGAGAGTCCTCCATGAGCAGTTTTTCAGCTTCGTGCAGTTTTTCCCAGCGTTCTTCTGGTGTGGCTGCATCGGCTGCATCTTTGATCATTGCATCGTAAGCAGGATTGCTGTAATCACCATAGTTATAAGCGTTTCCGGTAACCATCAGGTTCAGGTAGGTTGTCGGGTCAGCATAGTCCGGACCCCAGCGGGTAAGTACGATATCAAAGTCGCGGGCTTTCTGTTTCTCAATCCGGTTTTCTTTTTCCTGGCTGACCATTTCGATGGTCAGACCTGGCAGCTGCTGGAGCTGAGACTGAATGAATTCAGCGGCTGGTTTGGAAGGATCAGCTGGTTCGTACAGTAAGGAGAGGGTAACATTTTCGCCTTCTTTACCGAGTTCTTTTAAGCCTTCTTCCCAGAATTTAGTGGCTGCATCGACGGCATCCTGGCCAACTTCGGTGTAGAACTGTTCAGCGCCATCGGTGTAGTCTTTGCCGTCTGGTCCAGTCGCAAAGTCTTTTGGCACGAATCCGCCGATGGCAATGGAACCATCTTTGAGCACGTTGTCGACAAGGTCGGTCCGGTCAATGACCGTGGCCAGCGCTTTACGGATATTGGCATTGGCCAGATATTCGTTAGCAAAGTTGTACTGGAGATACCACAGATATCCTTCCAGATAGGAAGTGTAGCTGTCGGAATCTTTGTATTTATCGACCAGTGTAGAGTTCAGTTTTGTAAAGTCAGTGTTGCCGCTTTCGAAATCAAGCGCGGAAGTGGAAGCCTCCGGAACAATCTTGACGTCGATGCCGTCAACTTTGACATTGTCTGCATCCCAGTATTGTGTGTTCTTATCCAGAGTCAGGGATGCACCTTCAGTCCAGTCAACCAGTTTGTAAGGACCGTTGGCCAACAGATTGTCAGCCGTCTGGGCGTAGTTTTCGCCCTGTTCTTTGAAGAATTCTTCATTGATTGGATAGAAAACAGGGAAGGACATTAAAGAAACGAAGTACGGACATTTCTTCGACAGTTTTACTTCAAATGTTTTGTCATCTACAGCTTTGATACTGAGCTTACCGTCAGTTTTTTCGTCGTAGACGATCTCATCTGCACCTTCAACACAGGCACCATCCTGTGTGTACAGATACGCATATTCAGCAGCAGGATTGTGGACGGTTTCTTCCCAGGCAAAGACGAAATCGTCAGCAGTTACAGGTGTGCCGTTGTCCCAGTTGGCATCGCGCAGATGGAAGGTGTAAGTCAGCTCATCATCGGAAACATCGTAGCTTTCGGCAATGGCTGGAATTGGCGCACCATCTTTATCCATGGATTCAAGACCCTCAACGGTTGCGGCAATCATCTCAAAGGACATACCATCCGTTGCGTACGACGTATCCATAGAAATAACGTCGTTTTCTTTAGCGAGGGTGACGCGTTTTCCGCTGCTTGTCGTGGATGCACCATCCGCAGTGGATGTAGCATCGGCAGTGGAAGAGGCAGCCGAGCTGGATCCTTTCGTTGAGCTGGTCGATGCAGAAGACGAACTGCATGCTGCCAGCGAAAGAGCCAGGGCGCCTGAAGTCAGAATGGAAAGTAATTTCTTCATAATCTCCTCCAGAAATCGAACTCATTATAGGTGGATTGAAAAAATTTACAAAGAAATTGAAAGTCTGTTTTCATGAAAACGGCAAAATTATGGTTGAAAGCGCATACATGATATTTAAATTTTGGAAAATGTTAGATTTCTTCGATCTTTTTTGCCGTTTTCCAGTAATGAAGAGAAAAAATGGCAGGAAAACGGCGAAAAAATCAGAGATATGTCTTTAATTTAAATCTGAAAACGATGCTTTTTCATCTTTTTTCATAAGAAGAAAAGCCAGCGAAACCCAAGAATGTCAATATCTGGAATGAAAGAAAATGAAAGCGGAAGAAACCAGACAAAACGAAACTGGATTGCCCAACCTATTGCTTGAATGGGTTCCATTGGCTTTGGAAGGTGATATACCGAGAGCAGCAATATTCTTCTTTGCATGAAAGCTGGCCTTGTCTGGTCACTCTTGCAAGTCATACCGGCAGCCTGCCTCAACAGCTGAATCGGCCAGCCGCAGCACAATGAGGACAGCCTGGTTTTAAGAATATTGAGTTCAGGAAAGTTCAGGATCCAGTCTGGATCCGGAAAGGAATGAAGAGAATGTCAAAAAACAGAAAAGCCGCCATCATCGGGATTGGCCATGTTGGCGCTCATGTCGCAAACAGCCTGGCAACCCAGGGAATTGTCGATGAGATCATGCTGATCGATCAGAAGGCACAGAAAGTCACTTCGGAAGTTCAGGATCTGCGGGATGCCATGCTTTGGCTGCCGGATCCGGTTCGGATTTATGGCGGCAATTATGATCAGCTCAAAGACGTGGATGTCATCGTCAACTGTGTCGGGAATATCGAAACGTTAGTCACCTGCAATGACCGCACGCTGGAGATGCGCTTCAACGTGGAAGCAGTCGACAGCTATGCCGATAAAATTAAAGCAAGCGGCTTTGATGGCGTCATCATCAATATCTCCAACCCCTGCGATGTTATTACCCGTCATCTGGCTTTAAAAACCGGGCTGCCTAAAGGGCGTGTTTTTGGTACGGGAACGGCCCTCGATTCTTCCCGCCTGATTTCAGCTATCTCTTTGAAAACCGGACTCAGCCTCCAGTCGATTGATGCCTGCATGATGGGAGAGCATGGCAATATGCAGTTTGCACCGGCTTCGATTTTCTCCTTCCGTGGAGCGCCCTTACAGGCCGTTTTAGGCGATACAGAACTGGATTGGCACGAACTGGAAAAAGAAGCGATCGGCGGCGGCTGGGTGACGTTTACCAGCAAGCACTGCACGGAGTATGGCATTGCCGCGACGGCAGCAAGACTGGTCCGGGCCGTTCTGGAAGATGAAAAAGTTCTGCTTCCGGTTTCCGCTCCACTGGACGGCGAATATGGCGTGTTTGGCCTCTTTGCGGGGGTTCCGTCGATTATCGGCAAAAATGGCGTGGAAAAGGTCATTGAATATCCGCTGACTGAAGATGAGCTTTTCCGTTTCCAGGCGTGTTGCCAGGGAATTGCTAAAAACGTTGAAACGGCAGCCAAAATGGAAGTCGGCGAAATGTAGTCAATGATCCATCCAAACTGTATAGCAATTTGGATGGGGTATCCTTGCCTGTTGTATGAATTAGATCTAGAACCATCCAAAGAAAAGACAATCCACCAATAGACATCACTTGTAAACAGGACAGGAATCGATATCACTTACAAAATTGAAACAGCATGTGGAACATGTCCTGCAATCACTGCTCAATAAAAAACGATTGAACAAGGATTCTCTGGGCAGACTTGCTGGTCTGGTCAGAAAACCATTATTCAAGAGCCTTGCCAGAAATAGCAAGGCTCTTTTTTGTAAAGGAAAAGAGAAAAGGAAGAAAAGCAAAAGCAAAAGCAAAAAGAAAAAACCGTCTCTTTATTCTGGGGCCAAAGAGACGGTTAAGATGACAGCAATAATAATGTTTCAGGGAATATGTTCGAAAAAGAGGCAGATACGGGTGTTTGCTGTCACCTGGTGAACAAGCGTTCGCGCAGACTTTGCTGCATCAGAATCTTTGCAGCCGGAAATCGATCTGTAATTTCCACTTGTCTGCAAATTCAGGATACGAAAGAAGCAATCTGGATGCATTTCTTTTGCCCGAAAAGAGAGAAAAACATTACATCTCAATCAGATACAATCATTTCCTGAACATGTTGTTTTTTTCAATACAGGCAGAATCGTCCCGTCCAAGGCAGCGAAAATCAGTTGAAAAGGAAGAAAAAATAACTCTTTTCTGAAAGCAAATTTTGATAGGATAAACATGAAAACGGCCGGCTTTTGATAGTCTCAAAAACAAAAAGAGATAAAAAAGAGAGATACTGTTTCAAAAAAAGAATCAAAAGAATTACACAATTGGTGACATTATATTCAGAAAAGGAAATGCCTTCATCTTCTTAAATAATGAAAAGGAAGATCTTCGCCAAAAGGGGGACGCGATCGATGGCAGTCGATATGAAAAAGATTCTGGCAGATGGCCTGCTGGATCTTTGCCAAAAGAAAGATCTGTGGCAGGTCAGCATCAAAGAAATTCTTACCCAGACGGGTGTCAGCCGCCAGACATTTTACAATCACTTTCTCGATAAGGAGGATCTGATCTGCTACATTTATGACACTCGGATTATTCCTGAATTTGATCTCAATTCGGCCGAGGTCAGCTTTTATGAAGCCCTGCTGGCGGATTTCTACCGCATGAAAGAACACAGGGCCTTTTTAAAGCAGGCGCTGGCCATGGAAGGACCCAACTGTCTGAAAAAACATATGTACCGTCATGCAGAAGATTTTGACCTGAAGTGGCATCAGAAAGCCTATGGGAATGATCCTATGCCTGATGCCCTGACTTTTGCGACCACGTATCATGCCAGTGCTTCAGTCAGTATGACTCTTTCATGGATTCTGGCAGACATGCCAGTTCCCCCTGAAGAAATTGTTGAACTGATTACCCGGATGCGTTCGATCGGAATGGAAAAGCTGTTTGCCACATCCAAAGACGGAATCAATCCCTACCGCAGTCATCCTGCCTTGAAATCAGCTTTGACAGAGGAATGAAAGCCATAATTTGGGCAGGCATTGATCCGAAACGACAGGCAGGCAGGAAGTTCTGAAAAAAATTTGGACATTGGCCAGCTGAGCTTTTACAATGGAAAGCATTGCCTGACTGGCAGCCAGATTCTGGCTGAACAGCCAGGGATTTTGAAATCAGAAAATTGAGAGAAAATTAGGAAATGAAACCATTATGTCTTCTGTATTGATCAAAATTTGCGGATATCTGGTCATTATCGCCCTTGGCTATCTGCTTCGTGAACTGAAACTTTTTCGAAAAGAAGATGCCAAACTTCTGGGGACGCTGATCATCTCTGTAACTCTGCCTGGCGCCTTGATTCGAAATTCAGGAGCGATTGTGATCGGCCCTGAATTTCCCCTGTTATTTACATTTGGAATCATTGCCAGCATTGTGACGCTGGCAGCCGGATTTTTACTGGCCGGGCGTAAAAGAGAACCCCGGACTTCCGCATTTATGTTAACAGTCAGTACGTTCAACCTGGGCGCCTTTTTGCTGCCGTTTGTCGAACTGTTCTTTCCCGGGACCGGGGTCGGATATCTTTGCATGTTTGACTCTGCCAACTCTGTGATGGGACTTGGCGTTTCGTATGCGCTGGCCAAAGCGGCTTCCAGCCCCAAAGAACCCCTGACCCTGAAAAGCGTTTTTAAAACGCTGGTCCATTCTGTCCCGTTTATGACGTATGTCTTTCTGTTTGTGCTGGCTGCGTGTCATCTCAGGCTGCCTGATGTAATCCTCGAGTATGCAGGAACCATCGGCAATGCCAATGCCTTTTTGACGATGTTCATGATCGGTCTGTTGATTGAATTCCGCCTGCCAAAACAGGAAATCAAAGAAATCATTCAGGTCTGCCTGACTCGCTGGATAGTGGTTGCCTGTCTTGGAATCTGTGTTTTCATTCTTCCAGATGTAGATCCACTGCTGAAAACCATCACGATTCTGTGTTTATTTGCTCCGGTGGCCGCTGCGGCTGTTCCGTATTCAATCAGCTGCGGCTATCAAGGGGATCTGGTCGGGATGGTCAGCACGATTACGATGGCCTTCAGTGTCGTCAGCATCCTGTTGATTGTCAGTTTTGCGGCTCATCTTGGCCTGACGGTTCTGTAAGCTGGTCATTTGTCGGATTGCTTCATGATTATGGATCAGTATCCACTCAGACTCATTCCGAAAAGAAAACGGCTCTGAACGCTTCAAAAAAGCGGGCAGAGTCGTTTTTGCTGGGAAGAATTTGAAACCAAAGGACTCTGCTTAAAGAAGCCAGAACCTTAAAAAGGCCCGAATCTTTAAATAGGCCAGAAAGCAGGATGGATGGACTTAGATCTGGATAGAATCAGATCCGAAATCCTGCAAAGCATGGGCCGACAACGTGATGGATCAGGCGATGCGGTCAGGTAAGGACTCGTGCTGGCCTTGCCATGTATGCTGCAAAGCTTCCAGAAAGGCGTCCAGATAGGGCTGGCCATCCCGGTCGAGATGGTACTCACCCAGCGTAATATTCGGCTTGGTCTTGCCATGGAAATCCGAACCGCAGGTGATCAGAAGACCATGATTTGCTGCAAAGTTTCGATAATAGTCGATCTGCTCTGGGAAATGATAATTGGAGTAGACTTCCAGACCGTCCAGGCCATAGGCAGCAAGTTCTTCAAGCCATGCATCCTGGTGCTCAAAGGTGCGGAAAGGGTGGGCGATGACCGCAATCCCGCCGGCTTTATGAATGTGGTCGATGGCTTCAAAAAGATCTGGATACTGGACAGGGCAGTACAGATCGCTGCCAGCCTGCATATTATCCCAATAGAAGTTGACGGGGGCAGGCTGGCTGCGCGGGCCGCCTGGCAGATAATCCTGGAAATCAGGGATGTCTTTGGTTCTGGGATCGGCAAGAATCTGGTCAAACAGCGTAAACCAGGGATTCATGTCTTTTGCCTGTTTGCGGATGGTGTCTTCATCAAAGCTGAAGCCATATTTTTCATTGATTTTTTTGACGCGAAGCCCAAAGGAAACCCGGGCGTTTTCTTTGGCTTTGGCCAGCAGGCCTTTGATCCAGGGATCCTCCAGATTGATGCCATAGCCTAACAGATGAACGTTGTGTTCACCTTTGTAGGTGGTTGAAACTTCAATGGCATTGATGACCTGAATTTTGCGCTTTGCCGCGATTTCTTTTGTGGCAGAAACATTTTGAACAGTGTCGTGATCAGAGAGAGCAATGAGTTTCAGATCATGGTCGTCAACCAGATCCACTAATTCTTCTGGAGTAAACTGGCCATCGCTGCTGGCGGCCGAATGCATGTGCAAGTCAAATTTCATAGGGAAGATTCCTTCTTTCTGGCAGATGCAAGGAGAACAAAGTAAAACAGAAAATGGGCAAAGCGATAAATCGAACATCGGAAAGTGTCGGCCAAAAAGGTCGAAAATCACGATGGATAAAAGATTTCGGCTTCATTATAAAAGCAGGGCCGTCCAAAAAGACACCCGTCATTTGGCAAGCGCTTAGAAAACCGAAAAGATGAACGCGCCTGAATATGGCGGCAGGGCGAGAGTTCTTTGCAGGATTGTCGAATCAAGAAAACAGGACAGAGAACAGCGCAAAAAAAGCTGGCCCTTGCAGTCAGGGCCAGCTTTGTGGATTGGATTGAGTCAGTTGAAAAGAGAATTATTCAACGAGTTCAGCATCTTCGAAATGCCAGTAGCCGTATGGAGAATGCCAGATTCCTTTAACTTTTGTCTGATCTTCTAACCAGAAGTCATTGTAGTAAGCCAGAGGGATGCATCCTGCTTCTTCCATCAGGATTTCTTCTGCTTTGTGCAGCGCGTTGGATCTTTCCTGTTCATCCAGAGTTGTTCTGGAGATTTCCATCTGTTTGTCATATTCTTCGTTGCTGAACTTACCATCGTTGTTACCGTTGGTGGAGTAGAGCAGGTCGAGCATGTTCGATGGGTCAGTGTAGTCACCTACCCAGCCGTTACGGGCAACTTCATAGTCACCGTTACGACGCATCGGGGTAAAGGATGCCCATTCAACAATATCAACATCCATGTCAATGCCCAGCTCTTTCCAGGCCTGCTGCAGATATTCAGCAACAGCTTTATGGTAACCGGCATCGTTTGTTGTATAGGTGATCTTTGGCAGCCCTTCGCCATTTGGATAACCAGCATCGGCTAACAGTTTTTTCGCTTCTTCAAGGTTGCCTTCATAGTCGGTTGTCGAGATGAATTCTTCGCCGCCGTTCGAGTTGGTGACAAAGTCTGTACCGTTGATGTCAGACCATCCTGGACCCATAAAGTTGCCAGCTGGAGAATAGGTACCCTGCATCAGCGTGTTGGCCAGATAATCACGGTCAATCGCCAGGGAGAGGGCCTTACGAACGTCTTTGTTTGTGAACGGTTCTTTTTCAGTGTTCATCGAAACATAGTAAGTACCGATGATTGGATCCACAAAGAAATCATCGCGATCTTTCAGAGATGGGATTTCTTCTGTTGGAACGTCTTTAATCATGGCCACTTCGCCAGCGTTATAGGCATTGTAAGCCGCGTTGGAATCTTCGATCAGGTTGAACTTGATTCCATCGAGTTTCACGTTTTCAGCATCCCAGTAGTTCGGGTTCTTTTCCATCAGGATGTAGGAAGAAGGTACCCATTCTGTGATGTAGAACGGACCATTGGAAACGTAAGTGGAAGCATCAGTTGCCCATGCATCACCATTGGCTTCGATGGTTGCTTTCTGGACTGGGGAAAGCGTTGCAAAGGCTGCCAGGGATTCAAAGTATGGGCAGGCATCTTTCAGATGAACAACGAAAGTCTGGTCATCAGTTGCTTCAACATTCAGTTTTTCAATGTCGCCAGCAATCGCTTCATCATAGCCTTCAACCATGGACAGCACAGTTTCAGCATATGGAGCCGCTACATTTGGATCGCACACACGCTGCCAGCTGTAAACAAAGTCTTCAGCGGTTAAAGGTGTGCCATCGGACCATTTCAGGCCATCCCGCAGTTTGAATGTATAGGTTTTTCCATCTTCGGAAACTTCCCAGCTTTCAGCTGCGCCCGGAGCAATTTTGCCATCTTTGTCATTGGTCAGCAGACATTCGAAGTTAGTCAGGATCATATTGCCGCCATCTACTGCGGAGTTCAGGGCTGGATCCAGAGTCTCTGGGTTTGGACCAATCTGTACGGATAAGATTTTCTTATCGCTGGACGTATTGGTTGCACTGGCTGTGCTTCCGGATGTGGAATCAGCGGTGCTGGTTGGTGTGCTGCTGGAAGAGCATCCAGCAACGCTCGCTGCCATGACAGCTGCCATGAGCAACGAAAGGGAACGAGTCTTCATTTCTGTATCTCCTTTTCTTTTTTCCGTCGTTGTTGATCCAGATCAAGATTCATCAAAAACACGAAACGCAGGCCAGAGCGTTGATTTCTGAGCGCAGTTGTTCGAAGTAAACGACGCATTTACCAACATACAAGATCTGGAACAACTTCGAAATCTTAAAACGATCAAGCAAAAGACGGTATATAAACCGAAACGGTGAAGAATCCGTTTCGTGTCTACCAGAGTGAAAATAAAGCGTTGAAAATAAAATCTCTATTTCTTCTTGAGATCTTCCATATTGACGTGGTGGCAGGCGACAAAATGACCTGGCAGCACTTCTTTAAATTCAGGAGCCTCTTTGGCACAATGCTCCGTTGCGCGCGGACACCGGGTTCGAAACCGGCATCCACTTGGCGGATTGACTGGGGAAGGAACATCACCTTCCAGCACAATTCGCTGCGAGGCCCGGGCGAGTTTTGGGTCCGCCAATGGAATCGCGGAAATCAAAGACTGGGTGTACGGATGAAGCGGGGTGTTGGTCAGTTCATTGGCTGGTGCCAGTTCGACCATCCGACCCAGGTACATTACGCCAATCCGGTCGGAGATGTGTTTGACGACGGACAAGTCATGGGCAATGAACAGATAGGTCAGGCCCAGATCGCGCTGCAGGTCTTCAAACATGTTGATGACCTGTGCCTGAATGGAAACATCCAGCGCACTGATTGGCTCATCGCAGACGATAAAGTCTGGATTGACGGCCAGAGCGCGGGCAATTCCGACACGCTGGCGCTGGCCGCCGGAAAATTCATGCGGATAGCGGTTGGCATGTTCGGAGTTCAGCCCAACTTTACGTAAGAGCTCAATGATCATGTCATAGCGCTCTTTGGAATCTTTGGCTAAATGGTGGGTATCAATGGCTTCGCCCACGATATCACCGACGGTCATGCGCGGATCGAGCGAAGCATAGGGGTCCTGGAAGACGATCTGCATGCGCTTGCGATAGGGCAGCATGCTCGCATACTGTTTCTTTTCGACATCGAAAATGACATCGCCATCAAAAACAAATCGGCCGCCAGTTGGTTCATACAGACGAAGCAAGGAGCGCCCAGTGGTGGTTTTTCCGCATCCGGATTCACCAACCAGCCCTAAGGTTTCGCCTTTTTTTATCGTGAAAGAGACGTCGTCGACAGCCTGGACAAATTTTTTATTCTTACCATGACCACCGGCCGGGAAGTATTGTTTGAGGTGTTCGACAACGATAAAGTCTTCATTTTTCTCGCTCATGCTTCTCCTCCTTGGTCCATGGCAATGCGGCTTCCTTCAATATTCGAAGGAGCAATCTGTTTTTCCATGGCCGCTTTCTGGTGCAGCCAGCAATACGTATAGTGCGTGCCATCATCAAATTCAGTAATTGGAGCCGGCTCACGCAGGCAGATTTTCATGGCTTTCTCGCAGCGCGGAGCAAATGGGCAGCCTTTTGGCGGATTGAGCATATCTACCGGCGTTCCTTCAATCGGGATCAGACGCTGGTGCTCATCCACATCCAGTCTTGGAATGGAACGGATCAGGCCCTTGGTATACATATGACTTGGTTCATAGAACACCTGGTCTGTGGTTCCGTATTCAACAATGCGTCCGGCATACATGACCGCAATGTGGTCACACATCGAAGCAACTACGCCTAGATCATGGGTGATCATGATGATCGCCATGCCCAGTTTATCTTTTAGCTCCATCATCAGCTCGAGAATCTGAGCCTGAATGGTGACGTCAAGTGCGGTCGTTGGTTCATCGGCAATGAGCAGCTTGGGTTCACAGGCCAGGGCAATGGCAATCATGATCCGCTGTCTCATTCCCCCAGATAATTCATGGGGATATTGCTTCAGACGTTTATCAGGTTCGTTGATGCCGACCAGTTCGAGCAGCTCGCGCGCTCTTGCTTTGGCTTCCTGTTTGGTTTTACCGGTATGAAGCGTAATGACTTCCGTAATCTGGTTGCCGATGGTGTATACCGGGTTGAGGGAGGTCATTGGATCCTGGAAGATAATGGAGACTTCGTTCCCCCGAATTTTACGGAATTCTTTTTCGCTCATCGTTTCAATCTGGTGACCGTTAAACTGAATTTTCCCCCCGAGCAGTTTGCCTGGATCAGCCGTCAGGCCCATCAGGGAATAGGCCGTAACGGATTTTCCGGAACCGGACTCACCAACAATCCCAAGAACTTCGCCAGGACGCAGCGAGATATTGACATCGTTTAAAGCTTTCACTTCTCCGGCGGGGGTAAAGAAGGAAAGTCTTTCATTTTCAATCTTGACTAAATATTCATCTGACATGGACATCACCTGTTACTTTTTCATCTTCGGGTCAAAGGCATCGCGCAGACCATCGCCAAGCAGATTGAAGCTCAGAATGGAAAGAGAAATGACAGCAGCTGGAATAAACAGCAGATATGGATAGGTATAAATTCCGTTCAGACCAGCACTGGCCAAAGAGCCCAGGGAAGGAAGCGGAACAGCAACACCCATGCCTAAAAAGCTTAAGAAACTTTCAGTAAAGATAGCGGATGGAATCTGCAAGGTGGCGCAGACAATCAATGTACCGATGCAGTTGGTCATCAGGTGTTTGCGGATAATGGTGGAACTTTTGACCCCTAATGCTTTGGCCGCTGTAACATAATCGGACTGTTTGATCGTCAGAACCTGGGAACGAATCATTCGGGCCATTCCTACCCAGTAGAGCAGGGCAAAGACAATAAAGATGGAGATCATACTCGTTCCGACTGTCTGGATCCAGCCAAAGCCAGGCATTGAAGCCAGGGATTCAAGTGGGGCTTTCAGGGCAAAGGACAGCAGGATAATTAACAGAACATCGGGAATGGTATAGATGATGTCGACAATGCGCATCATCATCAGGTCGACCCAGCCGCCCGCAAAGGCTGCCACGGCGCCATATAATGGGCCGATCAACAGGATAATGCCCGTTGCAATCAGACCAACCAGCAAAGAGATCTGGGTGCCGACCATAACCCGGATCGCATAGTCACGGCCCATGGTGTCGGTTCCAAAAATATGCGGGAAGACATGGCCGCCAGCATCAATGATTGCCTGCTCGTCGGCTGAATACTGCATCGGGGCCAGGTTGGTGGCGCCTTTAATCTGCGTTTCGTAGCTGTAAGGATAGAAATGTGGAACTACGAAGGCGAAAATCATGATAATGACAATGACCACCAGAGAAGTCATGGCCACTTTGTTTTTTAATAAACGCCGCAATCCGTCTTTCCAGAAACTGACGGATTCGCGCATGATGACTTGGGATTGTTTTTCTTCATCGGTCGCCGGCAGAAAGTCTGCGGGATCCAGCTGAAGACTGAGTGGATTTTTTGGCATCGCTTAAACCTCCTGCTTTCTAATCGAGTTTGATCCGTGGGTCGATGACTTTGTAGAGCAGATCGACTACCAGAGTCATCAAAATAACCAGAGTGGCTAAGAAGATCGTCGTTCCCATGATCAGGGTGTAATCACGTCCGGTAATGGCAGTGATGAACGATCCGCCAAGACCTGGAATAACGAAAATCTTTTCAACAACGAAGCTTCCGACAATGGTATAGGCAAGCATCGGACCAACGTAAGTGATTACCGGCAGAATGGCATTTCGCAGTGCGTGTTTGAACAACTGTTTATTGCCTGAAAGACCTTTGGCTTTTGCGGTTCGCATATAGTCCTGGCCTAAAGCATCCAGCATGCTCGAACGCATCAGCCGCATGATGTAGGCTGTCGGATAGAAGGCGATCGCAAAGACAGGCATGATATACGATTGCCAGGAATTCAGGCCAAGGGTGGGCAGCCATTTGAGCTTCGCACCAAAGATGTAAAGCAATAAGGTACAGATAACAAAGCTGGGAACCGCAATGCCCAGAGTGGCAAAGACGGAAATAAAACGATCCCAGAATTTTCCCTGATGAAGGGCAGCAACGCAACCCAGAGTAACGCCGACAACCAGCGCAACACACACCGCAATTCCGCCGACTCGAGCGGAAACCGGAAACTTGCTGGTGATGATATCCAGTACCGAACGGCCGCGCTGCTTTAAAGACATTCCAAAATCTCCCTGCAGCAGCCCCTGCATATAGGTCAGGTACTGCTGCCATAAAGGTTTATCCAGGCCATATTTGGCTTCAAGGGCAGCGGTAGCCTGTGGACTGATCGCTTTTTCTGAAAGGAATGGTCCGCCAGGGATCATGTTCATCAAAAAGAACGTCAGCGTTGCGACAACCCAGACCGTAATGATTGCCAGCAAAATTCGTTTCAAGACATAACGTGACATTTTTCAATCCTCTCCTGTTTTGTTGGTTTTCAATCCTCACATCAGGTGACAGTTCCTGAACAATTTCAGACCAAGCTCTTTATCACGCTGCTTGCGAAAATTTACGTGAGGAATTGTAACACGCTAAAAACAAGATTTTCCCATAGTATTTCAAAAAGTTTCAGACAAGCTGAAATTTCTTTTCAAAATATATGATTTTTCATGGGATTTTTCACTTGATGCAAGGTGGACAATGGAAAAAGACGGGCATAAAACCGGATGAAATTCACATAATCTGGTAATGAGATGATATCAATCCGGGTAAAAATTATCTGATGTAGAAAATGCAAAAGAATGAAAGAAGAAAAGGAAAGCAAAAAACAGAAGGAAGGACAGAAGGAAGGACAGAAAAAACGCTGAGGCCTGGCCAGCTTTATGGTTCAGAAAGATCTGCATTCCTCGTGGTCATCACCGCGGATTATCCTGCATTCAATCCGACATCCTGTTCGCCAAAAAGTCGGGAGAGGGGAGCGGTCATTTTGTACAATAGGACCAACAAATGATCATTTGGAGGAAAAAATGAACTGGATTGAATCGCTGCAAAGCGCAATTGCGTATATGGAAGCGCATCTGGAAGAAAATATCACAACTGAACAGATTGCCAGGCACTGCGGCTATTCGCAAAGATACCTGGCGCAGGGTTTTCAGATTGTTACTGGCTATTCGTTTGCAGACTACATTCGAAACCGCCGGCTGTATCTGGCGGGAAAGAAATTACAAAGGCCAGACCAGAAAGTCATCGATGTGGCCCTTCAGTATGGCTATGACTCTGCTGATAGCTTTAGCCGGGCGTTTCGACGTTTTCATGGCTTTCTGCCAAGTCAGGCAGGACAGCCAGATAAAACATTAAAACCTTTTTTGCCTTTGTTGATTCAGATCAGTGTTCGCGGAGGAGAAGCAATGGAATATACGATTCAAAAACTGCCAGCTTTTGAGCTGATTGGAAAATGTCTGTCGATCCCTGCAGGCGCAAACTCTTTTCAGATCATTCCGGAATTCTGGAATGACTTTAATGGAAAAGTCGGCCAGCTTATGGATCAAAAAGACTCTGTAAATCCAGAGGCTAAAGCCGTCTGGGAAAACCGCATTGGTGAATTTGGACTCTGCATTGATTCCCCAGAAAAACTGGAGTACCTGATTGGCGGCCGATACCATGGCGGTCAGATTCCTGTTGGCTATGAAGTCCGTCACATTCCAGCCTGTACGTGGGCCCAGTTTACCAGCATTGGCCCGCTGCCTGATGCTTTGCAAAGCGTCACCAGACAGGTGTTCAAAGAATGGCTCCCGCAAAATCCAGACTACCAGCTGGATCAGGATTTTTCGATCGAATATTATCCGCTGGCAGACTGCCACACGTCAGATTATCGCTGCCAGCTCTGGATTCCGGTCAAGAAAAAAGAAGCGGAAGAAAAGCAGGATTAAGGATGAAAAAGAAAAAACAAACTTAGCTCGAGACAGACCATATTGCACAAAGTCTCAGATCAACACCCCAGAAAAAACAAAGACGGCTTTCTATACAATGAGAGCCGCTTTTTTTTCACGAAAATAAGGACCTTTTTATGATCAACAACAGATGATCTGCCAATATTCCAATCTTCTCAATATTCAGTCATGCGGATATCTGTTAAATTTCAGTATTGTTTTCAGTTTGTACGCAAGAAATTCAGATCGTTTGATACACTGGATGAGGTCTGTATCCGCAAAGGAAAATTACAGGAATAAGGGGAAATTTTACATGTCATTTCGAACAGATATTCTGACCTGGTCCAAAGGGGATTTGATGGAAACCTACTGGAAGGTCTTCTTTAAACGCCAGAACTGCCAGACAGGATGGAAGATAGATCTGATGACTGTCTTCTTAAACCGGTCGGCCAACAAGCATGGCGGCTATATCGGCAAAGGCGCCTGGTTTAAAAGCCGGCCGCGGCTTCCGCATGGATTGCACGGCATTTTTATCTCCCGCTATGCCCGGATTGGAGAAGAGTGCTGGATTTACCAGAATGTCACCATCGGTGAAATTCATGGCAAGGCTCCCATCATCGGGGATCATTGCCTGATTGGCGCCGGTGCCGTTCTGGTTGGTGAGATTACCATCGGCGATGGAGCAAAGATTGGCGCCGGGGCGGTTGTCCGGCAGAACGTTCCAGCCCAGGCTACTGTCTTAGCAGGGGAGCCACAAATTCTGATTCGTTCTTCCAGAAAAGACGTATAATAATCAAAGACACTGTCTATCTGTCAAAAACAACTCATTCAGATACACTTTTCATCCCTGTTTCTTTAGCTTATTAAATATAAGGAAAGAAAATTGAGGAGAAATCCGATCTGTCCAACAGGGATATCGGCTCATGCGTCTGATAAAGTCCTGATCAGGCCACTTGAAAAGCCATATTCTTGAAGAGGGAAGACAGAAATACGAAAACAAAAATACGAAAACAAAAAGGAGGAAACCCCCGGAGCCCTGGGTCGGGTGCTGAAGGAACTGGGCTTTGGGCAAACAGGGGAAAAGAGCGCATGAAGTCAATTAAAATCAATGAAATTGAAGGATTTCAGATTGGTCAGGCCCAGGATGAAACTGGCGGCACTGGTGTAACCTGCATTCTTTGTCTGGAGGGGGCAACCGGGGCAGTCGATGTTCGCGGCGGCGGACCAGCGACCAGAGAAACTGATCTGCTCGATCCGAAAAATATGGTCCAGAAGATCAATGCGGTCGTCTTATCGGGCGGCAGCGCCTTTGGGCTGGAAAGCTCGAGCGGGGTCATGCAGTATCTCAAAGAAAAAGGCGCCGGCTTTGGAATGAAAGAATTCTGTGTGCCGATTGTCTGCCAGGCTTCCTTATTTGATCTGGGCTGCGCAGATCCGAATGTTTTCCCGGATAAAGCCATGGGGTATGAAGCGGCCTGCAACAGTGAACAGGGACACTGGACCAGCGGCTGCTATGGCGCAGGCACGGGAGCAAGCGTAGGCAAGATGCTTGGCTTTGATCGGGCCATGAAATCTGGCATTGGTTCAGCGGCCTTTCAGATTGGGCCGTTAAAAGTCGGGTCCATTGTGGCGGTCAACGCGTGCGGCGATGTGTTTGAACCAGACAGCCAGACCAGGCTCGCAGGCATTTATGACAAAGAAACCCAAACAGCTTATAACACGGAAGATCTGATTTTGCAGATGGCTGGCCAGCAGTTAGAGCGGATGAATACCACGATTGGCTGTGTGCTGACCAATGCAGATCTCGATCAGGCCCAGCTGACCAAACTGGCTGGCATGGCCCAGAATGGCCTGGCCCGCACGATCCGGCCGGTTCATACTCCCAATGACGGGGATACGCTGTTTGCGATGACAACCAACAAAGTGCCCGCTGATTTGACTTTAGTCAGTGTGATGGCGGTTAATGCTGTATCCCAGGCGATTGTTGATGCGATCAAATCCGCAAAAGCTGGTTATGGTCTGGAAAGCTGGTCTTCTTTACAACAGGAAATCCAGAGATAGACAAGACTTGGCTCGTTTGATTCATCGAGCAGTTTTCCTCATTTTTTTGTTCATTTCATCGGGCCAGGAATAGATTCCTGGCCTTTTATGATGCCGGAAAAAACAATCTGGCCAGATCAAGAAAACAGATGTGGCTTTGGTTAAAAAGCAGAATCGGCAAGATATCAATCAGCCACACAGCCTGCAAAAAGGCATTCTCTGCCGGCTTTTCCGTCTTTCCCTGCATAATAGAGATGAATCTGAATCGGATATATTCAGAACAGAAAGAAGGATTCTAACATGTCTTTAAAAGGAAAAGTCGCTCTGATTACTGCCTCCACCCGCGGCATTGGACTGGCTATTTCTGAGCGACTGGCCAAAGAAGGAGCTACGGTTTATATGGCGGCCAGACGGCTGGATGCAGCCAGCCAGATTGCAAAGGCGATGAATGCCAAAGGATACGATGTTCATACTGTTTATTTTGATGCGTACGATGAGGATTGTTTCCACAACATGGTGCAGACCATCGTTACGGAACAGAACCGGCTTGATATTCTCGTCAATAATTTTGGAACAAGCGATCCCCGCAAAGATCTGACCATTACCGATACTCCGTATGGTGTCTTCAAAGATATCATCAACGTCAATCTGGAAAGTGTGTTCCGCGGCTGCCAGGAGGTCATTCCAGTGATGGAGAAAAATGGCGGCGGAAGCATTATTAATATCTCTTCGGTCGGCGGCCTGATCCCGGATATCTCGCAGATCGCCTATGGTACTTCAAAAGCAGCCATCAACTACCTGACCAAAGAAATTGCCGTACAGGTCGGCCGCAAGAACATCCGCTGCAACGCCGTCCTGCCTGGCATGACTGCAACGGATGCTGTCAAAGACAATCTGTCCGATCACTTCAAGAATATGTTTGAAAAAAATCTGCCGATCAAACGAATGGGCACGCCTGAAGAAATTGCAGCGGCCGTTGCTTACTTTGCCAGTGATGATGCGGCGTATACAACCGGCCAGATTCTGACGGTTGGCGGCGGCTTTGGCCTGGGAACACCAATTTTTGGAGACCTCGCGGATGCTGCCCAGAAGCGTTAGCCGGATTGGGAGAACTGAATAATCAAGAATAAACCAAAAATAAAGGAAAATCTGCCCTGCTCAGATCGATCTGTACTGCCAGGTGGCGAAAAAAAGCTGGATGAAAACCCATCCGGCTTTTTCTTATGGTCTCTTGCGGTAAGGAATCGTCCGATTTTCTGGCGGAGATAAGAAACCGGGGGACGGTTTGTACTGGACGATCAGACAGATTGAAGAATCTGTCTGGGCGATGGTCACCGGTTTGTTTTAGTAAATGCTAAAATGGAATCAGGATTTATCATTTTATAAAATATTAAAAAATAGAGCGTTAAAACGGAAAAAGGAGTGAAAAGAATGGCTTTACAGACAGTTCTGAAAACCTGCGCGGATCCCATCAACAGACAGATCCTGGATTTGCTTCGAACATCCTCTTTAAATGCGGGGGAAATCAGCAGTCATTTTTCGGTGAGCAATGGGGCGATCTCTCAGCATCTCAATGCACTGAAGGCTGCCGATCTGGTGCGCAGCCGTCGGGAAGGGCGTTTCATTATTTACGAGCTGAATACATCAGTTCTGGAAGAGGCAGTGATGTGGATGTACTCTCTCTATACAGCTAAAGAAGCACACGGTGAAAATGAATCCAGGCGAGCGCAGACCTGCAGGCCGCAGGAAGGAAAATTAAAATGATCCGGCTTTGGCATGGCATTTCTTTAAAGAATCGCAGAAACATTCTGATTTCGGTCATTTCCTGCCTGTTGCCGATGGGAATTGGGCTTATGGCCTGGTCTTCTTTTCCTGACCAGATTCCCATCCATTTTAACTTTCAGGGAACGCCGGATGACTGGATGTCCAAAGCTGCATTCTTTTTTGGATTTCCCTGGTTTTTTGCGGGATTTGATCTGCTGATTCTGTTCATTACCTTTCAGGATGCCAAAGGGCGGCCTGGAAGTCCGGTCATTGAATCCATGATGATGTGGATGATCCCGGTGATTGAATTCATCACCATCGGGGGATGTGTATTCTTTGTTTTCCGGCCAGAATTTCAGATTGAACGGTTTTTAACCGGATCCATCGGTCTTGGCGGACTGGTTCTGGGCAACCTGCTTCCAAAAGCAAGACAGAATACGACTTTTGGATTTCGCAACAGCTATACGCTCAACTCAAAGGAAGTCTGGGCAAAAGTTAACCGTGCGGGCGGGTATGGAATGTGCCTGATCAGTCTGGGGACTCTGCTTGGCGCCTTTTTGATCCATCCTGCCTGGGCGACTCTGGCCGTCCTTCCCTTTTTGATGATTGGCCTGATGATCGGACTTTGGCTGTATTCAAAAACTCTGTACCACAAACTCCATTCCCAGGCCTGAAAAGAAGCAGTTTCAAACTTTGCACTCAACGCCAGCCGAGTCCAGAAAACTCGATCATTCATATCAATTATGGTGCTGACCAATCTATGATGCAGAAAATTCAGGCCGATCTGCAATCCAGTTTGATCGGATCTTTAGACAGAAGATTGATCCTGCAATGGCAGACTTTCTCTTTCATGGACCGATCAACAGAAAAAACGATCCGGATTCTGTAAAGACAGAAGACGGATCGTTTTGCTTTGTGGCAAAGAAGAAATCGAATGAAATCAGACCAGAGCAGGTCCTTTTTTCCAGGCGTGTTTAAGCCGCCATAAAAAGAGCAGGCCGCGAACATTCAATTCGACATTCATCGCAATCCATGGACCAATCAGTCCCATCCGGGTGCTTAAAAACCAGGCCGCGGGAATCCGTACACACCATATGGAAATAAAGTTGAGGCAGGCCGGCCAGATCGTATCGCCTTTGGCGCGCAGAATGCCCGCAATCGCAATCGAAGCGCCATACATGGGTTCCGCAAAGGCTTCGAGCCGCAGGAGTCTGGCTCCCAGCCTCTGAACTTCTACAACGGGAGTGAGCATGGCCATCAGGTTCTGGGAGAGCACAAACATCAAGATGCCCGAGCAGCCCATCATGATCATCGCAATGCGGGTAATGCGCCAGGAAATCTGTCTGGCCAGATCCACGCGGTCGGCTCCAACTGCCTGTCCGACAATCGCCGTGGCCGCTGCGGCGCAGCCATAGCCAGGCATGTAACAAAGACTTTCCGCGGTGATCGCAAAACTGTTGGCGGCAATCGAAACTGTACCCAGAGTGCTGACAATCCGGGTGAAAACGACATAATTGGCCCCGGAGATCAATTGCTCAATACTGATGGGGACGCCAATGCGCATTGCGTTTTCAATCGATCCGCGGGTAAAGCGAAAGGAAGATTTTTCTTTGAGATACGGATTTTTCAGATATACCCAGCCCATCAGAAACACAGCAGCGCAAAAAATTGAAAGCGCCGTTCCTAAAGCCGCGCCAAGCACACCAAGCTGCAGGCCATAAATAAAAAGGGCATTGAACAGGACATCGAGAAAACACATGACAATCTGGACCAGGCCCGGAATTTTGGTATCACCCGCACTTTGCAGCATCTTCACCGCCCAGTCATTGAGCAATGAAAAGGGAAGGCCCAGACAGAACACCAGCAGATAGAGTCCGGCATCGTGCACGACTTCGGGCTGGCCGCCAAGCCATAGGGGGACCTGGCGGCTGATCAAAGCGCCAAGCAGGGCGATGGGAATGCCCAGAAATAAAGCTGCAAGCATCCCTTGTCGGCACAGGGAACTGGCTTTATCCAGTTTTCTGGCCCCGATGGCCTGGGCAGCCTGAACGGAGAAGCCATAGACAATCCCCTGGCAAAGGCCATTGATCAGCCAGGTGGTCGAAGCCACCAGACCGATGGCGGCCGAGGCACTGGTGCCAAGCTGGCCGACCATACTGGCATCGATCAGCTGCATAATGGTCACTGAAATCTGGGCAAGAATCGCCGGCCACGACAGCAGCAAAATCAGCTTGCGCTGCTGGTTGGCGTCTAAGGATTCGTTCTGGCGGATGCGGGCGAGTAAGGCTTCCGAGTTCATTCCTCAAGCTGATCGACATACGCAAGCAGATCAGCCATGGAGCCATGCGGAAAGGTCTCTAAAAGGGAAGAGCTGGTTTTGTTTTCGATCAGATACTCGGTCAGCACAAACAAATCCATGCCAGCGGCAACGGCGCCATAGTCTTCATTGAGGTCGTTTCCAACCATCAGGATTTCTTCTGGTTTCAAACCGAACCGGTCGGCAATTTCCATAAAGTAACGGGGATCAGGCTTGCAGAAGTGGGAGTTTTCATAACTGGTGATCCACTCGAACGCTTCCGGCTTTAATCCGCCCCAGGCCAGCCGCCTTTCGATCGCAATTCTCGGGAAGACCGGATTGGTGGCAAGAATTGTCATCAGTCCTTTTTCTCTGGCTTTTTCAATGACTTCATGGGCCAGCGGAATTTTTGGACAATGCTGCTGGTTCAGGTTGAAGTCCGTTTGATAGTAGTCTTCAAAGTAGGGCATCTTCTCGACAATTTCAGGGCCGTACTGTTCTTTCATAATCTCGAGAAAGGCTTCTTCATTGGTCAAAGCCGGATTATGGCGATTCATGGCCGCCATGCCCCGATAAATCGTCTGAATCAGTGTTTTGGGTTCAAAACCATAAGGGGCCATTGAAGCAGAGAGGGTATTGAGATAGCCCTGAACGAACTCTTCCAGCCTCATTCCCACTAAAGAGCCGTCCAGATCAAAAAACAGAGCTTTTTTCGTCATTTCAGAATTCCTTTCTATTTTGTTACGTCTATTTGGTTTCGCTTCCTGTCCGCTTGAATGTTCTGAACTGATTTTTCGATACTGTACAGGAATGCGTTACTCACCATTATACGACAAGCGCGACTTGAAAAGGCTGTTCCTACAGAATGGCAGCCAGAAGTTTGCCTGAACTGGCAGCTTGACACATCCTGTACGATAGACAAAGACGAACCGGTGCCACTCGACAATTCTGTATCGAAAACAAAAGTCAATTATCGCTGGTGTTTTTGGGCCGGTCAGATGCAGAAATGAATCCGGAAATCGTCTGAAAAGCTCTTCCTTCAAAAGGAGAGAAAAATGGATGGAAAGGAGAAAAAATGATTGTCAATGCAAGCAGCCGGACCGATATTCCGGCCTTCTTTTCCACATGGTTTTTAAACCGCCTTAAGGCTGGGTACTTTGACGTGCGCAATCCTTTTGCCAGCCAGATGGTTTCCCGGATTTTTGTTGAGGATATTGATGCCTTCATGTTCTGCACGAAAAATCCGCTGCCGCTGATCGATCATCTTCATGAAATCGAGAAACCGATTTTGATGGATGTCACCATTACGCCCTATCACCAGGATTTTGAACCGAATGTGATCGACAAAAAGAAGATCATTGAAGGGCTTTGGAAGATGAACAGAATTCTGGGCAAGGAAAGTCTGAGTGTGCGCTATGACCCGATTATTTTATCCGATCGATACCCGGTGGAATACCATCTGCGGGCCTTTGAAAAACTGTGTACGCTGGTAGAAGGCTGCATTGAATCCATCTCTGTCTCTTTTTTGGACGACTATAAAAATGTCCGTAAAAACGCTCGTGAACTGGCGTTTCACCAGCCCACTCCAGAAGAGTTCGAAGCCATTGGCAAAGGCTTTGCCCAGAGTGCGGCCCGCCATCATCTGCAGGTTTTTACGTGCTGCGAAAAAGGCATTCTGGCAGAGTATGGCATTTTGGAAGGCGGCTGTTTTTCCATGAAGAAAGCCTATGCCATGACGGGAAAAGTCTTTAAAAAGTGGAAAGCCAGGGATTGCGGGTGTGTCGAGATGGCCGATATCGGAGCTTACAATACGTGCAGCCATCTGTGCCGGTACTGCTATGCCAATTACGATGAGAAGGCCATTGCCCGCAATGTTGCGAACCATGATCCTGACTCCTCTTTACTGATCGGCCATCTTGGTCCAGGCGACGAGATTAAGCGCCGTAAACCTTGAGGAAAAGAAAAACAAATGTTCGAAATCATCTGGAAACGATACAATAGAAAGAAAGAAAAACCGAACCATTCGGTTTAATGACAGGAACGACAGGAATAAAGGAAGAAATTGAGCGTGTTTTGCCATCGCGTTCAACCATTGAAAAGCAGAGAAGGGAAAGAGGAAGTGTCATGGATATCAATCAGGAAAAAGACTATCTGCAGGAAATTCAGCATCTTTATAATCTGCTAGAAGCCCATCAGATCCCGGTTAAGAAACCCGAATGGGTGCTTGAAGCGATGAACCGGGTCTTTTCCTCTGCTGCCTATCCTCCACAAACCCATTCTTCTTCCCACCCGGAGAATCATTCTTCTTCCGGGCCGGAGAATCATCCCTCTTCGTGGTCAGAGAATCATTCTTCTTTGTGCGCGGATAATCGTTCCTGGCCGGTGCATCCTTCATTGGAATCTTCGACTTTGAACGATCCGGCGCCATCCTTTGGGCCATTGCAACCTTTTCAATCGGCAGTAAGCGGGGGGTTACCGAAGGGTCAGTCCTCTGTTGCCGAGAAAATGAATGGCGCTTTGCAAGGGGCCTCAGCCATCTCTCCTTCTTTCGGGAAAGATCCTTTGACAGAAAAAGAAATTTCCCCAATACCGGCTGTTTCTGCTTCAACCAGGCCCGATCTTGACCTTTTTGCTTCTTATTTCAAAGGGCGGCCGGATCATTTTTACTGCATCGCCAAGTCAGGCGCCATGTATGTTCCGTGTACACGGGATGGAACTTCAATCTGTCCGAAAACCAGTCCTTCTTTTGTCTGGAAGCCAGGTGTTTCTCCTTGCAAGAACTGTAAATACAAGGAAAACCAGATCTTCAACCGCCAGGTGCTCGCTGCCTATTTTTCTGGGCGGCCAGATATTCCTTACAATCAGCTGCGCATCTGCCCATTTTTGGCCAATGGAACGACCTCCCTGATGGTTTTTGATTTTGCCAGACTGGAAGATCTTTCTTTAGAGCGCCAGAAAGGACTTGCCGACAAACTGCAAAAAACCGCTGTCAGTCTGAGGATGGATGGACTGAAGGTCGTGAATGCGGATGGAAAAGCCGTTACGCTCTGGTTCTTTCTGGAACAGCCCATTGAAGCAGCCAAAGTCATTGAACTTGGCCAGATCCTGATTTTAAGAGCGATCGAACAGGAAGCTTTGGATGAGCTGCGGGTATTTGACTGTGTGATCCCCAATAAACTGCCAAACAAACCTGGGGATCCTGGCTGGTCGATGGAACTGCCTTTGCACATGGCAAGCATGAAACAGGGCCGGACTCTCTGGCTGGATGAAAACTGGAACCCGAAAAAGCCTGATGTCTGGACGGTTTTAAAACAGACTTCCAAAATCAGCCTGGCTCAGATCGATCAGCTGATCAAAGCCTCCCGCAAAGAAAATCTGAAAAGCAGACTGGAACTGCGCCTGCCTCAAACAATGGATGAGACCAGCCAATCTGAGAAAGGCTTTGAATATGCCGAAACCCTGTTTGATCCCTATGCTCTTGATGCCTTTCTTTTTGAAAGACAAGACATTGAAGGAAAAATGCAGATCCATTTAACAAGCGGGATTGAAATTGAGACTTCAAATCTTAAAGATGGCCTGCGCATGGCGTTACTGATGCTTGGCAGCTGCTGGAATCCGGAATATGCAGGAAAGAACACCCGCTTTGTCAGTGGACCGCACGTTCTTTCCAGTGTGCACTTCCAAGGTGATCGGATTGTGCTGCCGCGGGGAAGTTTGCAGGTACTGGTTGAACAGCTTGAGCAGGCCCAGATTGATTTTGAGCTTTCTGACGAAACGATTGCTGGACCAGCGCTGCCCATGAACTTTGGCGGCGAGCTGCGCGAAGAACAGACTGGTCTGGTCGATGCGTTAGCCCAGGGCCGCTGCGGCATTCTGGAAGCGGCCACCGGAGCGGGGAAAACGGTCATGGGAGCGGCATTGATTGCCGAAAAGAAAACCAGTGCGCTGGTCCTGGTCAATTCCCGGGAAATTCTTTCTGGCTGGGTGCGCACCCTCAATGAATTCCTGGCGTTTGAAGATGAAGAATTCGAACAGTTTAAGATCTCTTCGACGAAATACCCTGGAAAAATCGGCGTTTTGCAGTCTTCGACCAAAGCGCTGACGGGGCGGGTGGATGTGGCGATGATTCCTTCCCTGACCAAACGGGAAGATCTGGACAGCCTGCTTGAACGGTATGGCCTGATCCTTTTTGATGAATGCCATCATGCGGCCAGCCCCGTGGCGCAGACGATTCTGGAAGCGACGAAAGCGCGCTACGTTTATGGCTTTTCGGCTACCCCAAAACGCAATGACGGTCTGTTTGCGAAAGTCTATTGGCAGCTGGGTCCGGTGGTTTCCCAGTTTACCGCCCGCGATCAGATGGCCAGACAGACATTTTCAAGAGCTGTTACCGTTCGCCCAACGCCCTTTAGCGGATATGGAGAAGATCTTGGCGGCGATTTTACCCGGATTACCCAGCAAGCCTCACTCGACCCGGAACGGAATGCCAGAATTCTGGAAGATGTTCTTTGCGCAGTGGACCAGGGAAGAACAGTGCTCGTGCTGACTCGTTTTGTCGAACATGCCCGCATGCTTGCCAGGACTTTGGAAAGCATTGATTCGAGGCTGAATCTGCTGGTCTATGCCGGGGATCCAAAAGAAAAAGCCGCCAACCAGGAAAAACTGCATGAGCTGGCGGGCAAAGATCATGTGGTGCTCGTTGGAACCTATTCGAGTATTGGTGAAGGCTTTGACTTTCCCCCGCTCGATACCTTGATGCTGGCCCTGCCGATCCGTTCTCAGGTTTCGATTTCGCAGGCCATTGGACGCATTCACCGCCAGACGGCTTCGAAAAAACAGGTGCTGGTCTATGACTATCTCGATGAACAGATCCCAATGCTCAATAACATGTACGCAGCCCGCAAACGGGAATATGAAAAACAGGGATATGAATGGACTTTGCCTTTAAAACAGACCCGATCCTTTCCAGAGGTGTGGAAACCGAAAGAATATGCCGGCCAAAAAGCCCTGGCTTCTCTTGGTCAGGATCTTCAAAACGTTCAGGCAAGGGTGGCTTTTGCCACGCGCCAGATTCTGCCAGAAGAAGAAAACTGCCTGTTTGCTCTGCTTGCCCGCTTAGATTCAAGAAACAGAAAGATCCGGGTGGATCTGTTTGTCGAAACCATCGAAAATGATCAGAGTTTTCGCCTGCAAAGCCGGGGAATTCATATCCATGTCCATGAGCGGATCGTGGAAAACTGCCTGATTCTTGACCAGACCATTGTCTGGTATGGCCGTGTCCTTCAGCTTCAGGACAGCATCGATCTGGAAGCGGCTGGATTTGGGGTGTGGCGGCTTGAAAACGCGCAATTTGCAAATGATCTGCTGACGCTGCGCCGTAAGGAAGAACTGAGACTTTTGAAAAAGCAGCAGGATGAAAGAACAGGTTGATGGGTTTTCCGTTTGAAAAAAGCAGCCGAACTTTTATCGGTTGGCCACAAGAGGTTGTTTTTGATGGTTGGAAGACTGATATAATAGGTAGACAACAGGAGAAAATACGCGATGACAATTGATTTAGATGAAATTATTGATGCGATTCAAGGCGGAACCAGCCGGATCGAATACTACCTCAATACACGCAGCGGGGAAATCATTATGCGTGATGATACCTTACCACCCCGGGAACTCAATGATATTGATGATGAAATTGATAAATACTATGATTCCCTGATTCTGATGCCAAATTCCAGAGATGCCGGTGAAGTGCGCATGATGCGCCAGTTCACCTGGGATCTGCCAGAAGGCCAGGCCAAAGAAGCACTGGAAGCAGCGCTCAACAGCGGGAAAGGATTATACCGCCGTTTCAAAACTGTACTGAAAAACTACAACCTTGAAAACATGTGGTACGAATATGAAGACGATCAGTATGTTCAGTTTGCCCGTGAATGGTGTGAAGCCAACGAAATCGCCTTTGAGGAAGTGCCAAAGATCGTTTACCGTCATGCAACCCGCCGGGATGTAGAGCAGCTGATCGCCCTGAAGAAAAAAGAACTGGGTGTTGAAGACGACAGCCTGGATTTTGAACTCAACCGCTATTTCTCTGCCCAGTTACGCAATGGTGCTCTGTACCAGATTGTAGCCTGGTGGAAAAATAAAATTGTTGCCACAGGTGGAATTGCCTGGGTATTTACGCCGCCAACGGTTGAACAGCCAGATGGCCGCATCGGCTTCTTATGCAACTTCTGGATTGAAGAGGAGCTGAAAGGACGCGGCTACGAACAGGAAATCATTCAGCGCCTACTCGAAGAATCCCGCCGCCGCAAACTGCCAGTCGTCAGAGCCTATGGGATGGCCCAGGATCTGATGGAACAAACAGGTTTTGTCAAAGAAGACGATGTTTATCGCACGGTTCTCAAACTGAAATAGAGCGGACCGTTGATTGCTGTAAGCAGATTCCAAAACTGGATTCAAGCTTCCAGTTCGTTAAATTCTGAAAAATAGAGCCTGAGATTTCTGTTTCTTGAAAAAGAAAGGAAATCCCAGGCTTTTTGTGTGGTTAGACATTTGCTCAAAGTTGCTGATGATGGATTCTGTCTGTGGAAAAAACCAACTTTTCCATCAGAGGTTGTGCCGGGCTTTATAGTCAGTCCCCCAGTTTTCCATGGCATCCAGGATCGGTGTTAAAGAAAGGCCGAGTTCAGTCAACGAATATTCGACGCGGGGCGGAACTTCGGCATAGACCTTGCGGTGAACAAGGCCATCTTCTTCCATGGCGCGAAGGGAAGAGGTCAGAACTTTCTGGGCATTTAACAGTTATAAGTAATATTATAAATTCTTTTATTTAATATAAAAATATATAGACTTTCGACTATGAAAGCGATATCATAATAGTGGAGATGATGTTTATGGCCCTGATGAAAATCGGTGAATTTGCCAAAGAACTGGGCGTGTCTGTACAGCAGCTCAGGATTCTGGATAAGAACGGAATTCTCAAGCCGGCTGTCACTTCTCCAAAAGGGACCCGCTACTACTCGGAAGATCAGCTTTATCAATACAAACATCAAAATCGTCCAACCAGAATAGTCGTCGGTTACTGCCGGGTCAGTACGAACGGCCAGAAGAATGATCTGGAAACTCAGATCTCGAATGTCAAAATATACATGCTTGCCAAAGGCTACAGTTTTGATGTCATCAGTGATATTGGTTCCGGAATCAACTACAAAAAGAAGGGCCTCCAGAAGCTGATGAAGATGATCTCCAGTAACGAGGTTGATAAGGTTGTTGTTCTGTATAAGGACCGTCTGATGCGGTTTGGGTATGACATGTTCGCTTATTTCTGTGAACTGAACGATGTAGAAATCGAAATC
>CAJTVE010000032.1 GCA_910579655.1 uncultured Allobaculum sp.
GCGTTCTCTTCTTAAGTCTTCAGGACCGATCATAACGTCATCTCCTGTTTGAATGATACCATAAAAAATCCACAATTAGTAGAATTATAAAATAGTTATATAGGAATATTAATATCTTGATTCGCCAAGATAAGGTAACAGTTGTGTACCCCTTTTGAGCAGAATGGGAAGGACTCAATCCGCCAATTTATAAACCGTCAGTCGGTTGGTTCTGTGAGAAAAAAGAAAAGGAACATGGTTCCTTATTCGTCTTTTCCTTGAACCTGGCCTGCAAAATTGCTCAGGCAAAGACTGTCTTAAGTCAGGCATTTTCTTTTTGGTTCTCTTTCGCTGCATCAGCCTGCCCCTCCGGGACAAAAATCGGCCAGACCGCCTTGGCCATTACACCTGGCTGAGTTCCAAATAGCCGTTCCAGGTTGTAGATAAAGGCCTGAATCAATTCGAGACGTTCTTGTGGGGGAATGTCCATCAGGTCATCAAAGGAAGAATTTGCATACATCAGAAGCATTTCAACGGTTTGTCTTGGATAGTCCGTCTGACAGAGTCCCTGGTCAATTGCTTCTTCTACAACCTGGGTCAGAATCGGTGTGAGGCCGCAGACCAGATGTTGCTGCATTTTCTGATGAAGCAATGCATTCTGGGGCTTATGAATCTGTTCGACAACCTCAAGTCCAGCTGGATCGGAGACATTCATGGCCTGCATTATCCGAGTGAGTCGCACGAGTACGGGAATACTTTGATCAGCGGCAATCGTCTGGGCTTTTGAAAGCAGCCGATTTGAGATGCGCTCAATCATCGCATCCAGGATCTCTTCCTTGGATTTGAAATGGTAATACAGCGTCCCTCTGGCAATTCCAATTTCTGCAAGCAGATCGTTGGTGCTGGTCTGTTCGAATCCATTCGTCCCAAAAAGGCGCTCGGCTGCATCGAGAATTTCGTTTCTTCGAACAGATGCCTCTTTCACTGTCCGCATGACTTCATCCCCTCCTTTTTTAACCGACAGGCTGTCGGTAATATGTAAGCGCCGGCCTGACCAGAAAGTCAAGAAGAAAGAAATATTCTTCCAGAAGATTCCCCATCAAAATGAAGAGGTTCAGATAAAAGTCAGGCGGAAGATAAAGAACCTGATTGCTGTTTTGATGGATGGTAAGACATTGGTCTGAAAGACAGAGAATTACGAAGTCCTCGAAGAGATAGATTGAGTTTTTTTCGGAAGTGAATTCCAGACGACAGCACCAATGACGATAGCCGCTCCGAGCAAAGAAAGTCCGGAAAGTTTTTCATAGCCGGCTAACGCAACCAGCGACGGATTGAGAATTGGCTCAAAGGCGCTGATCAATGAGGCCTGCAATGGAGAAATCAAGGCTGTTGCCAATGAAAAGAACAGATAGGCAGCTCCAACCTGGAAAGCCCCGAGCCACATGATGGAAAGGGTATTGGGCAAAGTCCACTGGCAATGGAGAGCCTGCGGTCCCAAAAAAATTAAAGAGACCAGCTGGCCGACAAGAACGGAAGACAGCGCATCGCCCCCTTTCAAGGAGTTAATCATAAACAGGACAGCATAGAAAAATCCGGAAATCATCGCACACAAGTCACCAACAATATGACCAGCGCTTAACGAATCCAGAAAGAAGCACAGAATTCCGATGGCCACCAACAACAGCACCAGAATCTCTTTGCGGGTGGGTTTGTTGTGAAAGAGAACCAGGCTGAACAGGACGATCCACACTGGGCAGGAAAACTGCAAAACAATTGCATTGCCAGCGGTTGTCATCTGGTTGGACATCACAAACAGAGTTGTCATGGCTGCATAAGAAAAGGCCCCCAAAATGGTTGTCGCGTTCAAAATGAGCTTACGATGAGTGAGCAGCATAAATCCGCCAATGACCAGAGCCCCAAAAAAGGAACGGGCCCCATTGATCGCTAAAGCCGGCCAGTCACACCACTTGAGAACCAGCCCGCCTGTCGAAAATAAGAGCGAAGCCAGAACCATATACAGAATTCCACGCTGGCTGCGGGGTAAAAAAGACTGAGACATAAATCCTCCATGACCAAAAGGCCGAAAAACAGAAAATCAAGTTTCAATATAAAATTGGTTTTTGACTCTGTCCACGAAAAGCGGCTGAAGAAAAAGGCCAGGCCGAAAAGATGGACAAAAGAAGATAGAAAATCGAAAAACAAATTCACTGAAAAACAAATTCATCGAATCAGGCAGCCGGAAGAACTGGAAAACTTCGATTCAGGTATCCATTTCGCGAGTTTATTGTTTATTTCACTGTTTCCAGACTTTATCGACTTCTTGACCATCCCTTTTGCGAATATCCGCTATTTCTCGTCCCTCCCTCTTGCAAATCTGCCAAAATGTTATTAATGTACTTATTGTACATGTACATTAAAACTTTGATTGGAGATGGGAAGATGCAAATCGAGATTGTGCTGAGCTTCCAGGCAGACATGCCGATTTATGAACAGATTGAAACCCAGATTCGCAATCAGATTCTTTCTGGAAAGCTCGAAGCAGGAACGCCGATTCCAAGCATGCGCGCACTGGCCAAAATGCTGAAAGTCAGTGTCATCACGGTCCAGAAAGCGTATGAGAATCTGCGGAATGAAGGATTGATTGAATCTGTTGTCGGCAGGGGAACGATTGTCTCGGCTGTCAACCGTCAGGCGATTCTGGAGGCCAGACAACGGGAACTGGAAGAAAAAATTGAAGATGTGATCAGACTGGCTAAAGAGAACGGCATGAATTTAGATTCACTGCAAGATCTGGTCAGCCTGCTTTTCAAGGAGGATCAACAATGACGGAAGCACTGAAAATTGAGCACCTCAACAAACAGTTTAAGCATTTTGCCCTGCAGGAGATCAACCTGACGGTGAAAAAAGGCATGGTCGTAGGCCTGATTGGAGAAAACGGATCGGGAAAAAGCACCACCTTGCGGTGTGTAGTCAATCAGGATGTTCCAGACGATGGAACTATTACAATCTTTGGCCAGAATGCCCAGACAGATCCAGACATTCACAAAAAACTTGGTGTCGTCAGTGATGGTTCCTGCTTTCCGGATGTTTTCAGTGCGCAGACGATTTCCCGGATCATGAAGGACATCTTTCCACAATGGGAAGAGGAATATTTCTTCGGCTTCCTGAAGCGATTTTCGGTTCCAGCCGATCAGCCGCTTCGTCAGTTCTCGAAAGGGATGAAAGCAAAACTGCGGATTGCCTGTGCGCTTGCCCATCATCCCGACCTGCTTCTGTTAGATGAAGCTACCGAAGGTCTGGACCCAGTTGTCCGGGAAGAAATTCTGGATCTGCTTCAGGAATTTATGGAAAGTGATGACCATGCAATCTTGATGACCAGTCATATCAGCTCCGATCTTGAACGGATTGCCGACCAGATTGCTTATATCCAGGACGGGAAAATCCGGTTTGAACTGACCCGGGAGCAGATTGACCGGTTAGGGATTGCCCAGCTTGCCAGAGAACAGATGGAGTTCATTGATCCGGCTCTGGTGATGGCGGTTCGCAGACAGCCTTTACATACAGAGACTTTGATTACAGACCGTTTCGAGTTTAAAAAGCGGTATCCAGACTATGCGATCAGTCCGGCCAGTCTGGATGAAATCATTGTGATGATTTCGAAAGGAGAAAAACAGGGATGAAGGGATTACTGAAAAAGGATTTTTTTCTGGTCTTAAAAAGCTGGCCAATCATGCTTGGTATTTTTGTCCTGGCCACAGCCATTATGGTGTTTTTGAACGCCACAGCAGGGATTCTGTCCTTTACGGCGATCTTTTTTCTGATGCAGGGCGTTGCCAGTATCATTACTGACCGAATGTGCGGCTGGAATTTGTACCAGACAACATTTCCTGTTTCCAGAAGTAAAGCCATCATGGAAAAATACCTGTTCAGTCTGGTCTGTGGTGTCATCGGATTGGTAATCGGGTTTCTGACCTGTCTTTGCGTTGGATGGCCAGATCAGGAAAGCTTGCTTGTTTCCGGGCTGATTGGCGGCATTCTTAGCTTTTCGGCAATGGCCGCCGGGATTCCACTGTTGATTGCGCTGCCCAAAAGTACCTTTGCGGCTGCCATTTCTGCAAGTTTTATCCCGGGAGCTGTCTGCATTGTTCTCTGGAATCAGGCCTTGAACAGGCAGTCCGCTTTAGCCGCTGCTTCCCAGGGAGCCATTGCCTTTACTATGCGCACGGATCTTTTGTGGAGTCTGCTGGCTATTATGGCAGGACTCTGCCTGATTTCGTGGCTGGTGATGCCATGGCTTTTATCCAGAAAAGATCAGCGCTGAAAAAATCCCGTTTCCATCAGGACGTTTCAGGCAGAAATACGATAAACCATCGCCAGACAGCATCAAAGATCAGCCTGAATCAATCTGATATGAACTGATCGATCAGCAAAAAGCCGGAAAACCGGCTTTTTTTTCGACCTGATTTACAGACGGTCATGAAGGAGACGGGGTCAGGCGGGATACAAAGAGAGTGGGATACAAAGAGAAGCTGGATACAGAAAGAAAAGATGCACTTAAGAAAAAGTTCGGAATTGTTTGGGAAAATTGTCTTGTCTGAATGCTATACGAAATATAATATTGTCTCAGGAGTAACGTATGGCGATGACAATAAGCGGCAGTCTGATGGAGTTGTGTGTATTGGCTCTGGCTGCCAGAGAAGATTTATATGGATACAAATTGACGCAGCAGATGAAGAAGCGTTTTGAAATTTCGGAGTCTTCGCTTTACCCGGTTTTGCGCCGGCTGACCAGAGCAGGCCTGTTGAAAACGTATGATGTCCCTCAGGATGGGCGGATGCGTCGTTATTATGCTTTGACGGAAGAAGGCTCGAAAATGCTGGATACCTATCGGGAAGACTGGCAGGAATTTTCGGGAAAAATCAATGACCTGGTCAATCTGGATTCCGATTTGAATGAAGGAGGTTGTAGGGATGACCAAAGAGCAATATCTGAGTGAACTTGAATCCTGTCTGAAGATGGTTGCACCGACAGAAAAGCGGGAAGCCTTGCAGTATGTCGAAGAATATTTTGAAGAAGCCGGTGTCGGCAATGAAGATCAGGTGGTCGAGCAGCTTGGAAATCCGGAAGACTATGCGGATCGCATCAAGGAGGAACTGCCTTCCATTCCGCCTGTTCCTCAGGATAATGCAAAAGAAAGTCGAGATTTCCATGACCAGTCTGATCCTTACCACTTTGCTTCTTATTCAGATGGAAATGCGAATAAAGCCAGAAATGGGGCAGCTTATAGAGATACCTATGAAGAAGAGGATCAAGAAGAGTCTTCATGGAATCAATACTCGGGATCGGGCAGCGCTGCCGCAATTGGTTTTGGCTCCAGACGTGCAGATCGATCCTCGCGGATGGGCGTCTTGCGGATTGTTTTGCTGGTGATCTGCCTGCCGTTGATTCTTGCTTTGCTGGCAGTGGCTTTGATGATTTCATTGATGGCTTTGCTGTTTACTTTTATGGTAATTCTGGTGATGGCTCTGCTGCTTTTGGGGGTGGTGATTGTTGTGCCGGTTTATTTATACAGGACGAGTCAGCTGCTTTTTTCGGCCCCGTTTGAAGCTCTGTTTCTTGGTGGTGTCAGCCTGGTTGCAATGGGCCTGGGAGTCATGGACTGGGTTGGACTTCGGCTTTTGGCTGGCAAAGGAGTCGGTAAAGTCATTCGCTGGCAGATCGACAGCTGGAAGCAGATTTTTGCTTTTTTTGCCCAGACATTTGGACTGGCATAAAAGAGTCTTCTTCGTGAACTGCACCTCAAGTCAAGAACAAAACAAGAGCATAACGAATGTCTGATTTGTCAAAGAACATGGATCAAGACAGGAGAACAAAAAGCAGGAGAACGATATGAAAAGTGAAAAAAAAAGAAAACATGGCCTGCGTGCAGGCCTGGCCTGTGTGGGCGTTGGCGCGTTGTTTTGCGTTGGCGCGTATGGACTTGGCGGTCAATCCGTCATACGGGCTGACAATCTCAATATCGAAGTTGGCCCCGTGAAAGTAGCCATGCTGGTGGATAGACAAAGAGTCAGCAGCCAGAGAAAAAATCAGACTGCCATCCATCATGATGAGATCGTGGAAGAACAGAACCATAATTCAGGGCAGTCCATGACGATTGATGAAGCGATTGATAGCGTCCAGATCGATATCAGTGCAGGCAATCTCATCTTGCGAAGTGGACCAAAAGCCCAAATTGGGATGGGAAGTACAGAGGATTTGTGCTGGAAAGATTTGGATCAGTCTGTAACGAATCACAACTGGTCGATTTCTCAGCATGCAGATCATGATTTCATTCCACTCTTTTCCAATTCTTCGGATCTGGTCGTCACCATTCCCGAGCGTGTAAAATCCATTGAAATCCATAGCGCGATGGGAATGGTTACGGTGCAGAGTCTGAAGACAGATTCCTTGCTTGTCGATGCTTCAGCTGGTGATCTTCAAATCACGGACAGCACAATTGGAACCTTGCAGACAGATCTGTCAGCTGGCAGCTTATCCCTGGAAAAAACCACCGTAAACGATGCAGACTTATCTTTGTCAGCTGGTGAGGTGAGTGGGGATTTTGTAAAGGTTTTGAATGCTTTACAGGCGAATGTCTCAATGGGCAGTATTTATCTCAATCTGGCAGATTCTCAGTCTTTTTATAATCTGGATCTGGATACGAGCCTTGGTCAGATTGTCTTAGGCGATGAGATGACGATTGCCAATGGAAGCTATCATCCGGTCCATCAAAAGGGACGGCCGACGATTGAACTTTCGGTCAGCGCCGGAGAAATCATGCTGAACTTTTCAGCCGGAACTTTAAGCGAAGATACATTGAGCACGATTCCTTCTGAGCAGGCGATTGAACAGGAAGCAGTCTCTGAGTTGGAAAGTACAACCATTTTCCATGACTGAACAAATTGAAAATCAGTGTTCAAGTGTTAAATCAGCTTGAATAATTGGCTTGAATCAAGAAAAATTGAAAAGGCGGCGAGCCTGGATGCAATTATCCACGGCTCGCCGCCTTTTTTAATCGGAATGAAAATCAGGATCGTCTGCTCGAAAGAGAGGTCGGCCAAAGGCAGACTGATGGGCAGAATTTCTTTCCATTCGCGTCGTCGAACGTCGTCGAACGTCATCGAACGAATGTGTCTGGATGTTTCGTTTTCATCGATCCGGACAATTTGATGCTTCTTATTGATCCTGATCCATCCGGATAAACTGAAAGGTCTGGGCACTGTCTGTTCCCTGTGGAAGATCGAGCAGCACCCCTCCATCCATCAAAGCGGCGCCAGTATAGACTGTCTCGGTATCCAGCCGTTTATACCAGGCCTCTCGCTCAAGACCGCGCAGGTGAATTCTGGGGAAACGGGTATTGGGTTTCTGTTCATAAATTACACTCTGAACCAGAATCTGCGAGGCATCTTTGGAAACAAAGGACCAGGCAGCCAAATCTTTATCAAAAGGATCGCTTAAGCGATAGTAATCACCGTCAAAAATCAACGGCTGCAGGGTTTTGTAGGTTTGAACCTGCTGGCGCACTTCCTCCCTCTGTTCGGGACTTAAAAGGGTCAGATCGAGTTCATAGCCGAAAGTTCCAGCCATCGCTACGGTGCCCCGGGTTTTCAGAGAAGTCACCCGGCCAGTCTGATGATTGGGAACGGCCGATACATGCGATCCCACGGAACTGATGGGGTAGAAGAAGGAGGTTCCGTACTGAATCTGGGTGCGGCAATGAGCATCCGTATTATCGGAGCACCAGTATTGCGGGAAGTAATACAACATTCCCCCATCGAAGCGTCCGCCGCCACCCGCGCAGCCTTCAAAAAGAACCTCTGGAAATTCCGTGGTCAGCCGGTCAGCCAGTTCATACACGCCAAGCATGTAGCGATGGCCCAGTTCCCCCTGACGCTGTTCTGGCAGGTAAGAGGAATAAAAATCACTGATCGAGCGATTCATATCCCACTTGATGTAGTCAACTGAATTTTCCCGGATCAATTTGGAAAAGGTCTGATACAAATACTCGACGACTTCAGGATTGCCTAAATCAAGGACCAGCTGATGGCGGCTGCGGGAAGGATAGCGTCCGGGAATCCAGAGCACCCACTCGGGATGGGTACGGAAAAGGTCAGAGTCTTCCGAGACCATTTCTGGCTCAATCCAAAGACCAAACTGCATCTGGCGATCATGAATGGCTTTTGAAAGATCAGCCAGCGGCATGCCGAGTTTTTCTTCGTTGACATGCCAGTCCCCAAGGCTTTCAGTGTCCGAATTCCGGTTGCCAAACCAGCCATCATCCAATACAAACAGATCGATTCCACACTCCTTTGCGCTGTCGGCAATTTCAATCAACTTCTGGCCATTGAAATCAAAGTACGTGGCTTCCCAGTTGTTGATCAGAACCGGACGGGGGCGATGAACGAATGTGGAGCGGATAACGTGTTCGCGGAACATGTCATGGAACTGGTGGGAAAGTTTTTCAAATCCCTGATTGGAATAAGACAATAAAGCCTCGGGAGAGTGGAAGGTCGCCTGTGGTTTCAGTTTCCAGTGAAAGGTCGATTCTTCCAGACCCATGACCAGGCGGATCTGTTCCAGCTGATCTTTCTGGACCTCAACCTGGTAGCAGCCTGAATACAAAAGGCAGGCTCCATAGCAGGCGCCATGACTTTCATCTGTATGGGGAGCAGCCAGGATGACTGCGGGATTATGCTGGTGTGAGCTATTGCCGCGTCGAGATTCAAAACGAAAAGTTCCAAAGCCTAATGGCAGTCTCTCTTTGAGGCGTTCCATTGCATGCCGGCCATGAAAATGAATGACTTCCAGATCGCCATCCGGCAGATCCAGACACAACGAGCTGAATTTATCAAGACTCAGAATGTGGTCGGTGTTATTTTCAATTTCAACCGAGCGGGCAATGACATTTTCCTTTTCAAACGCACTGTAGTACAGATGGACGAAAATAGGATAAAGCGCATCTTTTAAGGTGATTTTGAGGGTTGGGGTCTGAAGGGAACGATCAAAGGAAGCCGGCAGATGAGCAATGCCTGGTTTATGATTCAGGACTTCATACCCCGCATATCGTAAATCGAGCGCACTGGATCCATCGGGGTGGACAATGCGCAAAGCGGGGGTGCGATAGTCGGTCATGCCTCCTTCTGCATACTCGAGGGGGCGGTCATTGAGCGAATAGTCCCGGCGAGTTCCAGTATCGGCGAGACTTCCAGAAAAGGAAATTTCGGGGTACTGGTTGAGATAGCTCATACTCATTCCGGTTTTAGGGCCATACCAGAGATGGTTGAGAATTCCGTATTCGTCTACCTGCATCTGGTAGAGCGTATCCTGGGTGGAAAGGGAAAAGAGATTCCCGTCGATTGAAATAGGCATACATGGTCTCCTTTTGTCAGCTCTTTTTTCAAGCCAAAGGTTTACACAAAAAAGTTTTTTCTGTCAATGAGACTCAAAGCCTTGGCAGGCAGAAAAAACGCTCTTACCAAAATCGATTCTGGTCTAGATTCAGCCAGAATCGAAAATTTCAGGAGAAGTAAATTTTTTTAAAAAATTGCGTTTTGCGGGTCAAAGTTTACTGAAAACGAAGTAAAGATTCACTAAAACAATGCCCACCTGCCCCCAAAGCTGGATCTGCGCTCAAAAGGCCACAAAAATCGAGCAGTCATTGGCCAAAAAGAAAATCAAACAGCCGCTTTTTGTTTTGTGGCCTGCAAAATTCCATTACATTTTGACAACCATCTGCACAGGATGAAGCCGGTTCTGGTTGCGCCACTTTGAGGGGGTGGTGTTATAGGTTTGCTTAAAGGCTCTGGAAAAGTGCATCTGGTTTTCATACCCGACCTGTAGCGCAATTTCATTGATTTTCAGATCTGTTGTCCGAAGCAGAGCCACAGCTTTGCCCATCCGGTAGGCCATCAGAAATTTCTGGGGCGGCTGACGCATGATCCGTTTGAAGATTTTCGTCAGATAACTCCGGCTGATCCCCAGTGAGGCCGCAATGTCTTCAATGGAAATGTTGCGGGTATAGTTGTTTTCGATAAAGGAAATGGTTTCCCGGACGTAATAATCCGCCAGCGAATTGCTTTCAATCAGGTCTGGAATTCGAGCTGACTGAATAAAGGCTTCCAGAAACAGATACAGATGACCACTGATCAGATAGGGCGAGCTTTTCGCATGTTCGAGCAGAAACTGCATTTCATTGACCATGATGTCACGCTGGCTGTTATCGATGCTTTCGTAAATGGGATAGGCCGGTCTCATTGTGGTCTGTTCCAGGGCAGGGGTCACTTTCAGACCATCAAATTCCAGCCACATGTACTCCCAGGGGTCTTCACCATCCGCATAGTAGGTCGTTATGGTATCCGGGTATAACAAAAATCCCTGCCCGGCGTGAAGAGAATAGGTCTGATTGATCCCTGAAACATCGGGACTGATCAGTGAGCCTTTCCCTTTGAGAATGTAGTGGAACAGATAGTGCCTTCGGGAAGCGGGTCCAAACAGATGACCCGGCAGACATTTTTCTCTGCCGCACTGATAGACGGTCAGATCGACTGAGTTGAAATTTTCAAAAATTGTAAAGGTGACATTTTCCTTCCGGTTGCCTTCGACAGGTTTCACGTTCTTTTCTCCTTTGGTCCGGGCTGCATGAGATTTTTTCTCCCCCGGCATGTTTTCTTCTTTTTTCGAAGTTTGCAGATCTCATCGTTCAAAATCTGCTTTTCTTTTTCACTATTGTCAGAATCAGTCTTCTTTCGCTTTTTGTCAAAAAGGCGCTTTATCCTGATCCAGGAGTTTTTTGCTTGTTGAGAGGACAAGGAATCATTTTTGAATGAATCTGAGTATCTTTTGGTCCAGATTCTGACTTGCTTTTGGGCCGCCTGAAAAGATTCGAATTGATGGTGTTCAAAAATCGATTTCTTTTTCTGTTTAGGAAAACCCTTTCAACAAAAATATACCCGAATGGCGCCTACTTTTACATAAATTAGAAAAAGTCGCGATATTGGTATAAAAATGGCTGTTTTATTTCATTTTCACGCCTTAAGGGGAATGGTACGATTTGGCCATGAAGAGAGAAACGAAAGGAGAACTCAATATGAAGCTGAAAAAAGCCTGGCTTGCTGCCATCGGTACAGCAGTATGTTTGTCCATGGGCGGCTGTTCAGATTCTTCAGGAAGCGGAAAACGAGAAATAGAAATTCTGAACTACAAGCCGGAAGCGATTGATACGATGCAGAAAATTGAAGATCGCTTTAATGAGACCCACGATGATATTCATCTGACCATCTCATCCCCCAACCAGGCAATGACCATTCTCAAAACCAGACTGATCCGGGAGGATGCGCCGGACATTGTCGGAATTGGAGGAGATATCAACTACTCCAATTTCCTGGATGCTGATCTATTTGAAGACATTTCGGATGTCGAAGCGGTTTCGAAAGCCAAAGAGGGCTATATGGACATTGAAAAATCCCTGGAACTGGTCGAAAAAGACGGAACGTATGCCCTGCCGTTTGCCGCCAACGCAGCCGGAATTCTTTACAACGTCGACATGTTCGAAGAACATGGCTGGCAGATTCCTGAAACCTGGGATGAATTTATTGAACTTTGCAAGACGATTCAAAGTGAAGGCATCACCCCATTGTACTTTGGATTCAAGGACACCTGGACAACACTGGCTCCCTGGAATGCGTTAGCTGTGGAAACCGCGGATGCCGATGTCTGCAGTCGTGTCAGCAAAGGGGAAACCACGTTTGAAACGGAATATCGTGAAGTAGCTGACAAGATGAAAGAAATGATGGAGTATTGCGAACCAAACCCATTCGCCTATTCCTACAACGATGCGGCAATCGCTTTTGCCAATGGGCAGGCTGCCATGTGGCCTATTGGAAGCTATGCCATTCCCCAGATTCATTCCAACAATCCGGATCTGAACATTGGATCCATGGTTTTCCCGGGAACCAGCAGCCCAGATGGCCGAATTTTGAATTCAGGCGTGGATCTGCAATTTTCGATTATGAAAGACTGCCCGGACAAAGAAGCAGCCAAAGAAGTTCTGAATTTCCTGTACTCAGATGAAATTCTGGATCTGTATCTGGAAGAGCAGGGCGGCGTGTCGGCGAAACAGGGAGATTTTGAAATTCCATCCAATCTGAATGGTATGACAGAGTTCATCGAGAGTGGCCATGTCGCGGACTTCCATGATCACCACTATCCAAGTGAAATGGCTGTCGATGCCCTGATTCAGACTTACTTGCTCGACGATTCGGATCAGGCAGCAACAACCTTCCTGCAAAAATTTGATAAAGACTGGCAGCGGTATAACCGTGAATTGATCCGCCGCCTGAAAGAAGAGGCTGGAAATTAGTCCGGCTGCTGAGGAAATTATGAAAAAGAAAAAACTTTCGAGAAAGGAACTGACTTACATCAAGATTCTGGTGCCCATCGTCCTGCTGTTTTTCCTGTTCAATACTTGGCCGATGCTCAATGGTTTCTTCTACTCCTTTACCAACTATAAAGGCTATGGCACCTATCAGACCGTCGGTCTGCAAAACTATATTGATCTGTTCCAGGATGAGCGGGTCTTGCACAGCTATCTGTTTACCTTCAAATATGCCATCTGCGGAACCATTCTGGTCAATGTGATCTCCTTGATCATGGCTCTGGGTCTGAATTCCAGAATCCGGTTTAAATCCGCTCTGCGTGGAGCTTACTTTGTTCCAAATATTCTGGGTGGACTGATTATTGGGTATATTTTCAGCTTCATCTTTACCTACATCCTTCCCGCACTTGGCGAGATGTGGAATATCGGCTGGCTGAAAAACTCAATCCTGTCTTCTCCAACTTATGCCTGGATTGGTGTTCTGATTGTTGGTGTCTGGCAGGCAGTGGCTATGACGACGATTATTTATATTTCTGGCTTACAGACGGTTCCAGAAGATGTCTATGAAGCAAGCCGCGTAGATGGCGCCGGAAAATGGACTGAATTTTTCAAGGTCACACTGCCTCTGATCATTCCGTTTGTTTCCATCAACCTGATTCTGACCACGAAAAACTTCATGATGGTTTTCGATCAGATCATGTCCTTAACCAGTGGCGGTCCGGCGCAGTCGACAGAATCCATTTCTTTTCTGATCTATAAAAACGGTCTGGATGGTGGACAGTTTGGTTTCCAGTGCGCAAATGCCGTCATCTTCTTTATCGTAATTGTGCTGTTCTCTGTCGTTCAGCAGCAGATCACAAGTAAGAAGGAGGAACAGCTCTAATGACACTTTTCTCGAAAAAAGACAAACCCGCTAAGGAATATAAAGAACACAAGAAAACAAATTGGGTTTTGACGACTGTTCTGGTTCTGGGGACTCTGACTGTCTTCTTCCCATTGTACATGACGCTGGTCATCGCCTTCAAACTGCCCAGTGAAATGACCAATGACGTATCTGGAGCTCTGGCGCTGCCCAAAACCTGGAGTTTTGCCAACTTTACCGAAGCCATGCGGGTTACCGATTTCTGGAATTCGCTTGGAAATTCGCTGCTCATCACTCTGACGACCATTGCCTTAAGTCTGGTGGTTTACTCTCTGGCCGGATACGTGCTGGGGCGGACAATGCAAAAATACAAAGCAAGCAAGTTCATTTATCTGTATTTGATTTCCGGTATGTTTGTTCCATTTGCCATTTTGATGATGCCGCTGGTTAAAGAAACCGCCCAGATGCACCTTGGCAACCAGCTTGGTGTCATTCTGCTTTACCTGGTGTTCTACATGCCGATGAATACCATGCTCTATGCTGGCTATATGAAAAATATCCCGGTTGCTTTAGAAGAAGCCTGTGAAGTCGATGGTGCGACCACCTGGCAGACGTTCTGGCGAGTGATCTTCCCGATGATGAAACCAATGCACGCAACCGTTGCAATTCTGACTGCATTAGGAACCTGGAACGACGTGATGACGCCGTTGGTTATTATGTCTGGAACTGGCATTAACACCCTGCCCATTGCACAGCTTAACTTCCAGACCGCATTTGGAACCAACTATAACCTTGCCTTTGCCTCCTATACCATGTCTTTGATCCCGATCCTGTTGTTCTATATTATTTGCCAGAAGCAGATCCTCAGCGGCGTAGCCAATGGAGCAGTCAAAGGATAATCTGTTCGTATTTTTCCAGAATCTTCTTTGCATCAGCCAGAAACAGGCGCCAGAGCAATCGCCGGTCAGTAAGTGGAATCTGTCCTGGCAAGATGCAATGGATGGAAGGAAGACCGGATTGAAGCAAAAAATAACAGGTATTAATGATTGGAAAATATAGTTTTTTTGATGATTGAAGCCTGTTTTCTGTATAAATCTCTGTATACCTCTCTCTGTGTTTTTGAGCATAACCTGGCTCACAGGGAAGGGATCCAGATTTTTGGATTGCTTTTCGACCTTCGTATTTCTCTGTCTGTTCTCCTCCTGTTTTCAGGCAGACAGATCTTATTTCTCACCAGAAAGCCTCGCCAGCTTTCTGGTGAATTTTTTTTGCGTTTGGAAACAGTTGTTCAAAGAAAGTGTTCAAAAAAACATTCAAAGGACGAGTCTGAGTGTCGCAGGAGAAGTTCCTGGTCGGCCATGTCAGAATACAGCTGAATCAGATCCTTAAAATATGGTTTTAAGGATCTATGGCCAAGGACGAAAAACAGAAATCCTGTTTTTCACCTGAAAGCAGGAGGATGAATTATGCGTTTATTTATTGCAATTCAATTGCCGGAAACGATTGTCGATTGTCTTCTGGAAACGATCTCAGACTGGAAAGATCATGGAGTTACCGGAACGTGGACCAAACCCGTCAACTTTCATATTACCGCCGCCTTTTTAGGAGAACAGCCTGAATCCAGTCTGCCTGTAATCAAAAAGATTTTGCAGGAAGTGCCTTTTTTGGCAATGGATCTCAAGATCGCAGCTGTGGGAAACTTCAAAGATCTTTATTACGCCCAGATTACCGATCTTCAAAATAATCCCTGCAAGCTTCTGACAGACTATGTTTACCAACTTCGCAAAGCTTTGCAAGAAGCAGGATTTGTCTTGGATCAGCGGTTTAAAGCGCATGTGACGATGGCGAGAAGACTGAAAAATCCGGATCATTATTCATTGACAGTGCCAGAACAAACTTTTCATGTTGATCAGGTTTGCCTGTATCAGTCTGTTTTAAGTTCCCAAGGACCAACCTATACCATCCTGGATCGGTTTCCGGCTGCTGCAAAAATCAGCAAATAGAGATTCAGATTCCATCGTCCTGAAAAATCCAGACGTCTCTGATTCAGGACAGATCGTTTTCGCAGAAAAACATGTCGAAGAATAAATAAAAACAGGATGTCTGGACTTTCAGATCCAGGCATCCTGAAATGCATTTATGACCCCAGCCGCTCCATCAGGGCGCTTTCTAAAACACGACTAAAGTTGATTCCTTGTTCTTCCGCTTTTTCTTTTAACCACGCAGGAATAGTCGTGTTTGTTTTCACGCGTCGATTTCTACGTTCTTCGGAATAAAGTTCCGGATAAATTGTGATCGGAGCGATAATATTCCCAATCAGATCTTCTGGATTTAAAGATTGTGATGGTTCTGGAATCATATCATGGTCTTTTTCTAAGCCGTAGTAATGAAGAGTCAGAGCTTCTTGACCCATTGCAATGGCTTTTTCAAAAGTCTTTCCAAAACTGATACATCCTGGAAAATCAGGAAAATAAACGCTGTATCCTGATGGCCCAGGTTCTAAGATAGCTAAATAAGTTACTTTTTTCATAGTCTGGCTTTATGAGTTGACGGCTGAAACTTTACGGCTTTATTTCAAGCCAGCCTGTTTCATGATGCTGTTGACTGTTCCTTTAGATAAATCGCCAGAATGTTTTGGAACAGTGACTTTGCCTGTTTTTACAGGATGTTTGAGTTGGATGTGCGATCCTTGTTGGTCTACTTTTCTCCAACCATCCCTTTCTAAAAGCTTTAAGATTTCTCTGACCGTCATCACTCTCCTCCTTAATATACTGTACGCCTTATAATACGCATGTCAATGGAAACGAAATGGTTTTGGCTGGAGAACACTATGGTAACAGCTAAAACGATCACAGTATTTTAGAGGTGGCAATAATCGGGAATCCCTTATTCTTAAGGAACAGTCCCTAAACAAATTGATCATTCAACCGATAAAATTGCCTTCTTTGCTTATTGGCGCTTTGTTCTCTAAAATGAAGCTACAATCTTTTAATAAATCAAAAAAATAATTAGAATTATATTTTTTGTTTGAGATCAATGCATGCTTTGTGATCCAATAGTAGATTGATGAAAAATGATCAGTTCATTAACGGTCTGTTCCTAAGCTTAGTAAAACTTAATCGAAAGGGAATTGCGTGAATTTCCTCCTTTCTAATGCCACGGTTATTTTTTTGGAACCATACAATATAGTTTTAGACAAGGTATTGTTAAGCGTAGATGTGAGTGTGACTTGATGTTGAGCGCATTTCCATTTTTTTTTGCTAATGGAGAATGTGAACTTCAATCTCATCCACTCATTTATCTATACGCAATTGTTTAAATGGGGATTCGTCATTCACTCTTTTTTTGATATTGTCCAAAATCTCTTCTAAATTTTCCTCTATCTTTTTAATCGTTTCTTCAAGAATGATCTATATTTACAATTTTTTTCTTCATGATAGGGTATATCTTTTTAATTGTTGACTCAAGATAGGATCTATCTTTTCAATTGATTCATCAAGATAGGATCTATCTTTTCAATTGATTCATCAAGATAGAGCCTATCTTAAAAGTATATATGTTAGGATAGGGATACAAGCATGAAATCAAGGATTGAAACTATCACCAATAATAGTCATGAAAGAATAAATTGGTATATAGAATATCGACCAATAGAGTTGATACTAAATGATGGATGCAGATGACAGAGATTACCATCTGTATGGAGGAAGATGGAATGAGTGTTTTAGGAAATAGAAGATCGGAATCAAGAACATTGGAGTACAAAGAGGCCTTGACAAAATCTTATTTAAAGACTGTTAGTGCGTTTGCCAATTATGATGGAGGATCGGTAATTTTTGGCGTTCAAGATAATGGTGAAGCAATAGGGATTGAGAATCCTGAACAGCTGCGATTATCTGTGGAAAATCAGATTAACGATAATATTCATCCTCGTCCTCGCTATTTATTGGAACAATATGAGGAAGATGGAAAAGTTCTTGTGGAACTGAAAGTCGAAGCTGGTTCACAACCTCCTTATTATTATCAGAAAAAGGCTTATATCCGAAACGACACGTCAACCATAGAAGTAAGTGACTACGAGTTCAATGATTTGATTCTAAAAGGCCGAAACCTGACATACGATAAATTGTCCTCTCCCAATCAGGAACTGACGTTTAACAAACTTACTGATACTTTTCAAAACGAGACGAATAATGCGCTTTCCACCAACGATCTTCCTGCAATCCTTGGACTCTATACTTCTGGATCAGGTTATAACAATGCTGGATTATTGTTCTCAGATCAGAATCATTTTCCGGGAATCAGAATCGTTAAATTTGGAAAAGACGAAAATACAATCTGGCTTCGACGCGATCTTGAAAATATCTCCATGATTGAACTGATGGAAAATGCGCTGGATACTTATCGTCAGCAATATCAGCCAGAAAAGATCGAGGGAGCCAAAAGAATTACAAAGTCAATGATTCCAGAAGAAAGTTATCGTGAAGCTCTGGCTAACGCGCTTGTTCATCGGAATTGGGCAATTGATTCGCCTATATTAATTAAAATGTATCCAGATAAAATTACGATTTCGTCTCCTGGTGTACTTGTAGAGGGAGTACAGCCAGATACCTATCTTAGAGGTGCAATGTCTAAATTCAGAAATCCGGTTATTGGATGGATTTTTTTAAGACTGGGTTATATCGAAGGACTAAGTACTGGAGTCATGAGAATTAATGCTCCATATGCGAATGCCTACCAAAAACCAGAGTTTGAGTTCTTGTCTAATGCTTTAGTTATTACTCTTCCGGTACTGAGCGATACACCACACCTTACCAGCGAGCAGAATCAAATTTACCAGCTTTTCAATATCAATCGTGAGTTGTCTTTAAAGAAAATTCAAAAGCTGACTGGACTCAGTTCATCTAGCGCAAGAAACAATACCAATTTTTTGGTCCAGAGACACATCTTAGAACGGATTGGAGGCGGACCGAAAACCAGGTATCGAAAAAGCACGATGAGATGACAAGGTATTGTTCAGAGTTTTTCTGGCTTGTATATTTTTCTTTTGAGTCTGGCTGGCGAACTGCGTTCTGGTCATGGATTAATAGCGATAATTCTGGAAAGCGGCTTCGGATTTGAGGCGAAGCTGGGTATTTTCTTCGTAATGAAGATTGAAATAGACCAGATAGAGCAGGTTGAGAACATATTGGATACTGAAACGAGCCGCAAACGTGGACAGTTTAAAGCCAGAACTTTCAGTCTGCGGCAAATCAAGAATCACAGAAGCTTCACTGCTTAACGGGGAGTTGGAGTTTGAGGTCACGACAATCATTTTTACATTGTTTTCCAGCAGGGAAGCAAAGATGGATTCAAGTCTTTCAGACAGACCACTGTAGCTGATGAGGATTGCAGCATCCTTTTCGTTGAGCGTCCTGGCCAGAATACTCTGCTCTCCTGGAAGTGGAGTAAACTGAATGGACTTAGACAATTTCATCATTCGATTCTGAAAGGACAGGGCATCCAGAAAAGAATCTCCAATCGCAAACAGAGCAATTCGGTCGGCTTTTTCCAGTAAGCCGGCCGCTTTTTCGTAGGCGGCGGCATTCAAAGACTGGTAGGTCATCTGTAAGGTCTGCTGTTCGAGATCGAGCAGGTTGCGGGAGATTTCAAAGAAAGAGTCATTTTCAGCGATCGGAAAATCTGGATTGACCAGAGTGGGAAGATCCTGGCCTTTCTGCAAATCAGAAGCCAGCTGGATTTTAAACTGGGCATAGCCATTTAGCCCCAGCTTCTGGCATAGCCGGACAACCGTAGAAGGAGAGACAAATGCTGCTTTGGCCAGGGCCTGTACGGACAAAGACAGGACTTGCTGGCGATGCTCAAGAATGTAGTCGGCCAGATTTTTTTCGGAAACAGACAGATCCTTTCGAGTGGTGAGCGCTTTTTGCAGGTTCATGAAATCTTCCTCCTTTTTGAACAGTTCTGAAATATTATTCCATGATTTTGAACCGGCCAGCAGGAAAAATGAGAACGAATTTCCAGAACCCGAAATCACCTTTATTCTTCAGGATATTGAACTTAGACTGAAATTGTCTTCAAGAAGAAGGTAAAAAATCTGAAAAAACAAAACCGCAAAACCAGAAAGATTGAAGAGGCAAGACGTACAAATCAAAATGTCTTCAATCCAGGCGATTCAGACAAAACAGCAGCTCAAAGCAAAGCAATGAACAGACAGGTCTTAAACCTGCAGGAGGAAGAAATGAAACTTGGAATTATGGGCAATGGCTCAATCGTACAGGTCGCATTAAATACCTTCGCGACAATGCCAGAGATGGATGTCAAAGCGATTCTCTGCCGCAAGAAAAGTGAAGAGCGTACCAGAGATCTGGCCAGAAGCTATGACATCGAGAAAATTTACACCAATATGGATGAATTTCTGGCGGATCCTTCATTTGACACGGTCTATGTGGCCGTGGTCAATACGCTTCACTATGAGTATTCGAAACGGGCTTTAGAAGCGGGCAAAAATGTCATCTGTGAAAAGCCATTTGCGACCAGCGGCAAAGAAACCAGAGAACTGATCGATCTGGCCAAAGAAAAAGGCTGCATGCTGTTTGAGGCAGTGCCAACCCGCTATCAGGATAATTATGCCCTGATTGCTTCACTGCTTGACCAGATTGGACCGGTCAAAATGATCCAGGCCAATTACTCTCAATACTCACGCCGCTATGACAAATACAAAAAAGGTGTCGTTTTACCGGCTTTTGATCCGGCTCAACATGGTGGAGCGTTGTCTGATCTCAATATTTACAACCTGCATTTTGTTGTTGGTCTTTTTGGCCTGCCCAACCAGGCCAGTTACTTTGCCAACCGAGGATTTAATGGTGTCGATGTCTCTGGTACAGCCGTACTGGATTATGGCTCGTTTAAAGCGGTCCTTTCAGCAGCCAAAGATTCTGCAAGCAAGCCATTTGTGATTCTTCAGGGCGAAAAGGGAACCATTGAGGTTCATTCCATGCCCAGTGAAGTCAATAGCGTAACGCTGACAATGCATGGCCAGTCAACCCAATCTATTGGCGAAGACCAGAATGATCGTTTCAAAGTTCAGTTTGGAAAGATTGACCGTATTTTAGAGGCAAAAGATACCAAGCGCTGCTTTGCGGACATGGAAAAGACTTACAATGTCATGGCTTTAGCGGATGAATTGCGAAGCCAGGTCCTTGAATGAATACAGAATCATCGAAGAGAAATTCGAATCCCAGACCATCCGGAACAACAATTCAGCTCCAAGTAATTCAGACCCAAATAATCCAAATAATATGGAAAAGGAGATGCCAATCATGAAATTTGATGCCATCATGCATATCTCGTTTTACACCACTCAGCTCGATAAGATGGTGGACTTCTACACAAACGTCTTAGGGGCCTGACAGAAAGTAGTCGTCCGGTACAAAGAATATCTCAGCCATCCCGAACGAAAGGCAATGTACCAGAAAGCCCTCACCAGTCCCGATGACATTTTCTATACCTATCTGGAACTGGCTCCCGGACAGTTCATTGAACTCTTTCCGGCCACTCCAGACCAGAAACCACATCGGCCATGGAATGAAGCCGCTGACTATTCACATTTTGCCCTGACTGTCCCGGATATCCATGAAGCCTCCCGGATTTTGCAGCAAAGAGGTCTGAAACCCGACACAGCGATTTCACAAGGACCGTCGCATACCTACCAACAATGGTTCCATGATCCGGATGGCAATAAATTTGAACTGATGCAGCTGACCGACCAGTCCTGGCAGGTTACAGGTCATTGTTAGAAAGGCAGTCTTTGGCAGCCAAGAGAAGCCAGAACAAGGCCAAATTTAAAGCCAGATTAAACGGAAAAAGAAACCGTGCAAAAATGAAGCGATGCAGAAATGAAGCGGTGTAAAAAATGAAGCAGTGCAGAAAATAGAAGCACCATAAAAACGAAACAGGGAGGACCTTCAGACCATGATTCAGCATTGAATCAGGCTGATGAGTTCTCTTTTTTTGCTTTGCCTGGATCGGGATTTGGGCTTGTTTGGTCTATACTATCTGTTCACGGGTTTTGACAGAATCTATTGGTCTTTGATTGGATGGATTGACAGACGACCAGAAAAAGAATCAACATGGAGGAAAGGATGGCTGACGATGAAAGAAAACAGAAACAATAATCACTTTGAAAAGGACCAATTCCAAAGAAATACAGATGCATCTCCTCGTAAAACGAGTAGACTCAGATGGAAAAGAGTAAACAAGATCGCCAGAATGGCAGGCGGAATCGCTTTGAGTCTGGCTGCAGCCTGTTGTGGAGTGATGTTTTGGCCCCAGAGCACAATGGCGAAAGAAAGTGGAATCGATATGTACCGTTTGTATAATCCGAATTCAGGAGAGCACTTCTATACGGCTTCGGGCGGTGAGCGGGACTCATTGATCCATGTCGGCTGGCAATATGAAGGAACCGGCTGGGTGGCTGTCGAAAAGGGAGATCCCGTGTATCGGCTGTATAACCCGAATGCGGGGGATCACCACTATACGCTCAATTCAGCTGAACGCGATATGCTTGTTGACTGTGGGTGGAAAGCAGAAGGTGTCGGCTGGTATTCGGATCCAGCGAAAACCCTGCCCGTCTATCGGGAGTACAACCCCAATGCGATCAGCGGCGCTCATAACTACACGACTGATCTCAATGAACATGAGCATCTGATTGATCTGGGCTGGCGCAACGAAAATATTGGCTGGTACGCACTTGCACCAGGAAAAGCGGTGGTCTGTCAGGGACTGAGCCAGCTGCATGTTTCAGGGACAGATCTGCTGGATGAAAACAACCGGAAAGTCGTGCTGCAGGGCTACAGCACATTTGGACTGAACTATGCTCCCCAGTATGTGGATGAATCCGTTTTTCGCTTTCTGAAAAACGAAATGCACTCGCAAATCATCCGTCTGGCTTTATACACGGAAGAATATGGCGGCTACTGCAATGGCGGCAATCAGGCGCAGCTTGAAGCACTGATTGATAAAGGGGTTCAGGCCGCAAAGGCAACGGGCCAGTACGTGATTATCGACTGGCATATTCTTTCTGATGGCAATCCCAATACGCATCTGGAAGAAGCAAAAGCTTTCTTTGCGAAAATGAGCGCTCGTTATAAAAACGAAAAGCATGTCATTTATGAAATCTGCAATGAACCCAATGGCGTCAGCTGGGATCAGATCCGCTCGTATGCCCAACAGGTGATCCCAGTCATCCGGGCCAATGATCCAAAGGGGATCATTCTGGTCGGGACTCCAACCTGGAGCCAGGATGTAGATATTGCCGCCAGCAACCCGTTGACAGGCGTGACCAATGTGATGTATACGCTCCACTTCTATGCAGCCACGCATAAAGAGGGCATCCGTGACAAACTGAAAACAGCCCATGCCAAAGGCCTGCCAGTTTTTGTCAGTGAATTTGGTATCAGCTCTGCTGATGGCAATGGATCTTTGGATGAAGCTTCCGGCAATGCCTGGATGTCGCTGTTGAATGAATATGGAATCAGCCGCGTTGGCTGGGCGGTGAACAATAAAGCCGAAGCCTCTTCCTTATTCTTGCCAGGCACCTCTACTGCTTTGAGCCTGAATGATCTGAGTCCTTCGGGCCGCTGGTTTGAAGAGACCTATCAGAAAAATTACAAACCACTACCGGGTATTTGTCCTGCTCCAGACCAGGGGCAGGATGCACCGTCCAATCCATCCACGCCGACAACACCAAATACTCCACCCACTCAGCCGTCCGATCCATCCCAGAGTACAACCACTTCGGGATCGCTTCGGCAGACAGTGACGCTCAAAAACCACTGGACAAGCAACGACCAGAACTTCTGGCAATATGAAATCCAGTTGACTAATATGTCAAGTACATCACTTTCTGACTGGACGGCAGCTGTGACCTGGAATCAGCCGGTTACTATTGACCAGAGCTGGAATGGACAGTACTCAATAAATGGTTCTACATTGACGATTCGACCGGTTCCCTATAATGGAACGATTGCACCTGGACAGAGTCTTACTGATCTTGGCATCATCGTCAAAACGCCGGCTTCTTCCAAAAATCTGAGTATCCAATAAGCCGAAGAACATCTACAAAAGAACATCTATAAAACAGATTGAATATTTGCCTGATGAATATCCGCGGTTTAAAAAGAACTCTTTTTCCTTATGACCTAAGAAAATATTTTTCTGGTCCGAATCCGAATATTCTGATGCTTTATCGCCATTCAACTGAGGCCTGAAACCTGGCAATTGCCAGAAACCGGGGCTTGTGAGAAAAACAGGGAATTGAAAAGTCTATAAAAACCATGCCAGTCAGTTGAGCGGCATGGTTTTTTGAATTTAGGAGAGTGGGGATCAAGACGGTCTTTGAGCAGTCAGAATCTGAAAACAGCTGGAGGGCTTGAATTGCTTTTTAAGTCGAATACATTGTCTCCTTTGTAATTATAGCTGGCATCAATGCCTTTCCTATAGACTTCACGGTCATTGATCTTATCTGTTAAAGCATCTTTCAGAAGAACTTTAATTTCTACGTCTTTGACAGGGCTGCGTTCCATCACCAGCAGATAATCAACTTTATCTGCTTTCGACCAGTCTACAACCATACCAATTTCGTGTTTCAATATATGGTCGAGCCAGATTCTCATACTTCATCTATTTCCTTCGCGAAATGGATGAGCAATATTCATTTCAACATGCTTTTCGATATTCTCGTCAACAGTAGACTGGGGCATTTTTTCAATGATTTTTATAGAGGCGTCATACATCACGGGAGCAAACCGAAAATAGTTTTTAGCCAAGTTTTCATGCCGGATTTTCCCTGCAACTGGCTAGTTCTGCTTTGTTTTTAATCCCTAAGCGATTGGTCAAGGCCATTTTCTTTCTCCCCCTTCTTTTGCTTGCTGTTGCAGCCTGGTGACCTGAAACAAGCATTGACACATATGTGGACGAACAAGATTTCTATGGACGAACAAAATCTCGCCTGTTTGTTTATCAAACCATACGAGACTTTTTCGATGGCTTTTAATACTTCCAGAATAGACGCTGGCTGAATGTGAAAGAGATTTGGCTGGTCAAAATCGAAAAGCTTGAAAAGTTTTTTTGCATGTCCTGTCCAAGACTATAAGGATCCGTTTGGCTCGTTTCTTACAATTCTAATTGAATCTATTGTTGAAGTCTTTAATGGCTTTCATTCAGATTCAATTATGCAAGAAGTAACAGGCACGTTAGAACAAAACATTTAGATTCAAATGTTTATCTCATTTTTTTTGTCGAATGCTGGCAGTGGGCAGATGGTAGAATGGTATTCTTTGAGTAATGTGATGAATTACTTTCGACATGTGCCTGGCAAGAAAACATCTTGGATGGTTTGTCTGGAAAATGTCCTGAAATAGAAAGGAAGTCTATGAAAATAGGTTTGGAGAACCTGACCAAGGTTTTTCCTGGAAAAGGAAGAAAAAACAAAAATAAAGAAGTCGTTGCGGTTGATGATTTCAACTTTACGATTCCTGATGGCAAGCTGGTCGGTCTTTTAGGACCTTCAGGCTGTGGAAAGAGCACCACGCTGAATATGATCAGCGGCCTGCTGAAGCCGACCTCTGGAAAAATTTTCTTTGGGGATAAAGATGTGACCAATCTGCCCCCAGAAGAGCGCGGGGTAGGCATGGTCTTTCAGAACTATGCGTTATATCCGCATATGACCGTTGCGGATAATATTCAATTTCCGCTTGAAAATCTCAAGGGTGACCAGAAACTGAGTGACCAGCAGATGAAAGAGCGGGTTGAAGAAGCAGCAAAACTCGTCAAGATTGATGAACTGCTGGATCGAAAGCCGGGTGAGCTTTCAGGTGGTCAGCAGCAGCGCGTGGCAATAGCCCGTGCGCTGGTCAAACTGCCCAGAGTTTTATTGCTAGATGAACCGCTGTCGAACCTGGATGCAAGACTTCGCCTGCAAACACGCGAAGAAATCCGCCGCATCCAGCAGGAAACCGGCATTACAACGGTATTTGTCACCCATGACCAGGATGAGGCGATGAGTATTTCGGATCTGATTGTGGTCATGAAAGATGGGGAAGTTCAGCAGATTGACTCCCCGCAGAAAGTCTATGACGATCCGGCCAATCAGTTTGTGGCTCAGTTTTTAGGTATCCCGCCCATTAACTTGTTTGATGGCCGAATAGCCGATGGAAAACTGTGGATTGGCGAGGATCCGGTGCTGGTGGTTGAAGATGTACCTGATCAGGAAGTGGTTGTCGGGGTGCGCCCGGAAGGATTCATTCTGGCTCACAACGGTCATCTCAAAGATGAAATGGTCCGCACAGAAGTCACAGGGCGGGATATCAGCATTGTTTCGCGCAACCCGGCTTCACGAAATCCACTGGTGCGCTCTATTCTTTCCAGTGATGATTTGCACCGGATTGTTGAAGGAGAAGCGAACTTTAATCTCAAGCCGCACAAGGTTTTCCTCTTTGAGGAAAAGAGCGGGAAACGGTTAAGAGGAAAGCTCAAACCGCTCCATGATCAACTCCATGATCAAAGCCAGGCACCTTTGCAAAAAATTGTTGACCAGATCGATGACGATTTGATCGATGGTCAGGAAGATCGTATTGAAATCGAACTGCTTGAAAAAGCAGAAAAGCAATAGAGGAAATCCGGTATGAAAAAGTACAAGGGATTTCTTTATCTGCTTCCGGCCTTTCTCTTTCTGGCGGTCTTTTTGATTTATCCGTTGATTGATGTATTTATCTACTCGTTTGAAGAAGGCTACAGTTCGGCAAGCCAGAGCTATTTTGGTGTGGGCTGGTACAACTACGACTATGTGCTGCATGATCCGTATTTCACGCAGGCGCTGGTGAATACATTCTTATTGGTAGTGATCACAGTTCCATTATCGACTGGCTTTTCGCTGGCGATTGCGTTTTTGCTGACGAGGATTGAAAAGCTGCGCTCGCTGTTCCAGACGATTTACTTTCTGCCCTATGTAACCAATACCCTGGCGGTTGGGATGGTGTTTATGGTCTTGTTCAAGCAGACGCCGTATTCAGAGGGCTTTGTTAATATGCTGATCGGCTGGTTTGGCGCTCAGCCGGTAGATTTCATTGAAGGACCGTACTGGGCCAAGATGTTTGTGTTGTGTTTTTATACGATCTGGATTGTTATGCCCTTCAAGATCCTGATTCTGACCAGTGCGCTGGCCAGCGTGAATCCGATGTATTACAACGCAGCCCGCATTGACGGCACAAGTTCATGGCGGATTTTTACCCGCATTACCTTGCCGTTGATTTCGCCTTCCGTGTTCTATCTGGTCATTACTGGATTTATCGGGGCATTCAAGGCGTACTCCGACGCGGTTGCCCTGTTTGGAACAAACCTGAATGCAGCTGGCATGAATACGATGGTTGGCTATGTCTTTGACATGCTCTATCGCGATGGAGGTGGGTATCCTTCCTATGCGTCGGCAGCGGCCATTCTGCTTTTTGCGGTGGTGCTGACCATTACGGTAATCAACCTGATGGTTTCCAAAAAGTATACCCACTACAGTTAGAGGTGCTTGATGAAAAAACATAAACCCATTACCTGGTTCTTTCTGATTGTGTGGGCAATTGCAGTCCTATTCCCGTTTTACTGGATGGTCTTAACCTCCATTAAAGGCTATGCCGCCTATAATGCGGAATATGTACCCCAGCTTTTTACCACTGCTCCGACAATCGAAAACTATATTTATGCATTTACCGAAGTCGATCTTGGCCGGTATCTGCTCAATACCCTGATTTTTACTGTCATCACAACGGCTTTGATGGTCTTTGTATCCATCCTGGCGGCCTTTGCGTTTGCCAGACTTGATTTTCCTGGAAAGTCACTCATCTTTACTGGCTTTCTGGCGTTGATGATGATCCCCAATGAGCTGGTTGTCATCACCAACTTCCAGACGATTACCGAGCTGGATCTGCGCAATACCTTTTTAGGGCTGATCCTGCCTTCGGTGACTTCCGTCTTCTATATTTATCTGCTTCGCGAAAATTTCGCCCAGATTCCAGACTCGCTTTACTATGCGGCCAAAATTGATGGCTCATCCGACTGGAAATTTCTGTGGCGGATTATGGTGCCAATGTGCCGGCCAACGGTTGTGACCATCACAATCCTGAAAGTCATTGAATGCTGGAACAGCTACATCTGGCCAAGCCTGATTACCGATGATCCGAATTACTATCTGGTTTCCAATGGCATCCAGCAGATTCGGGAATCCGGATTTGGACGGGCCAATATCCCGGCGATGATGGCGGCGGTGGTCGTCATCAGTATTCCGCTGATCGTTCTCTTTCTGATCTATCGCAAGCAGATCATGTCCGGTGTAGTCCGGGGAGGAACGAAAGGATGAAGCGCCGAACATTTGGGGGATGGCTGTTGTCCTTGCTGATGGCCTGCTGCCTGTTTGTCAGCGGTTGTCATGGTGCCCGGGCAAAAGCAGCTTTTGCGATTCCCGAAGCCCTGGATGAGTCTCGCCCGATTGAAATTACATTCTGGGCAAAAAATGATACGAACAAAAATCAGACGGCGGTCTATAAAAAGGCCATCGAAGATTTTGAAAAACTGTATCCCAATATCAAAGTCAATCTGAAGCTGTATACCGATTACGGCAAGATTTATAACGACGTCATTACCAACATTGCGACCGGCACCACGCCTAACGTTGCGATTACCTATCCAGACCATATTGCTTCCTACATTCAGCAGGATGGAGTGGTTGTTGGACTGGATGAACTGATGGTCGATGAGAAGTATGGTCTTGGCGGAACAGAATTGAAATTTGATGGTCCGGATGCCGATGAGCTGGTCGATGCCTTCGTAGAAGAAGGGGTCATCAATGGCACCCAATATGCGATGCCATTCATGCGCTCGACTGAAGCCCTCTACATCAACAAGAACCTGGTTGAAAAACTTGGCTATACCATTCCGGATGTCGTGACCTGGGACTGGATCTGGGAGGTGGCCGACGCGGCGGCAGCGACCAAAGGAGCGGATGGGATTTATTCTCTCAATGGCCAGAAAACCCTGATTCCGTTTATCTACAAATCAACCGATAACATGATGATTCAGCTGCTGCGTCAGCAGGATGCAGGTTACAGCAATGAGGAAGGAAACATTGAAATCTTCAATGATATGACTTCTGAAGATCTCAAAACGATCGCGCAGGAAACCAAGAAAGGGGCTTTCTCCACTTTTAAAGTTTCCGGTTATCCAGCCAATCTGCTTAACGCTTCCCAGACACTGTTTGCGGTAGACTCCACAGCTGGAGCAACCTGGATGGGTGCGCATGCCCCATTATCTGATATCAGCCCCGATGCCTTTACGGAATTTGAAACGGTCGTCCGTCCGGTTCCCCAGGTCAACACCGATGAAATTGAAATGATTTCGCAGGGACCTTCGATGGCCATCTTTGGCAAAGATGATCCCCAAGAAGTTCTGGCGTCGTGGCTTTTTGTTCAGTATCTGATGAGCAACGAAGCACAGATTGGTTATGCCAAAACGGAAGGTTATCTTCCAGTTACTGAAAAAGCGCTCAACGATCCTGAGTATCAGGACTATCTGTCCAAAGCCGGTATTGATAATGACGAACATTATTCTGTCAAAATTGATGCGGCCAGACTGTTGATGGATAATCTCGACCATACCTTTACGACTCCTGTATTTAACGGATCCGCTTCTTTACGAAATGCGGCAGGGGAGCTGATTGAAGATGTTGTTCGTTCGACCAGACGCAAACAGACTGTCGATGATGCCTATATTCAGGAACTCTATGACAAAGTGACTTCCTTATATCGACTGGATCAGCTTTCTCAGGGCATCCAGTCAACTGGATCCATGGGCCCGATGCCAGCTTCTTCGATTTGGTTCTTAGGCATTCTTGCCGGAACCTGGGTGATCATCGGGGCTATTTATTTGCGCCGCTACCTGCAGCAGCGAAAAGAGAGCCACGCTTAACTATTTGAAAAATCAATGAATCGGATTGAACCTCAATCTTTTTATAGCTTCATAGCTTCATAGCTTCATGGCTTCATTGTTTCGATGATGAAGCCATTTTTTTTATGGACAGAGTTATGGAGAAGACAAGGAAAGACAGCCCAAAGGGATAGCCTGTCCAGAAAAAGTCAATGGCCAGTCCATATGAGATTTCCGTCCAAAAAGCGTCAGAAGATGAGTTTGAGCGATTTGCGTGAAAGAAATGAATGCTGTTGAAACAAGAAAATATAGCGATTTCATCGCGATCGGATGACACGCAAATTTAAAAAAACAACTCTCTGGCTCAGACAATTTACGCCACTTGTTTAAAAAACAAGTAAACTAAAGATACCTGCCCGCCATTGCGGGCTTTAGACGATTTCTGTCGTCTCGAGGAGAAAATGATGAAAAAGACTGCCTTAACCGCTCTGCTTCTTTGTGCAGGCCTGGCCCTGACTGGCTGCTCTTCCAGCTCCCAGTCTTCTTCCACAACATCGACTGCTTCCGAAACAGCTTCCAGCACTGCGACTGCTGCCGATCCAGCTGCTAAATCGGAAGGTGTCATGACGTATCAGGAATATGTAGATGCTGACCTCGATACTGAAGTGACCATCGAAGCCTATGTTCAGGCGAAACAGTCCTGGTGGGAAGATAAAGCTACGATCTATGCTGAAGACCCAGACGGTGCTTACTTCATTTACAATGCCAATGTTTCTGAAGATCTGTACAACGAATTATCTGATGGCGCCAAAATCAAAGTAAAAGGTTTCAAGACTGAATGGTCCGGTGAAGTTGAAATTGCTGAAGGTGCCGAAGTGGAAGTGATCGAAGGCGAAACCTGGAAAGCAACTCCAGTAGATGTGACTGACCTGTTAGGCAACGAAGAAGAACTGATCAAACACCAGAACCAGCTCGTTGATTTCAAAGGTCTGACTGTTGAGCCAGCGGCAGAAGGATCTGACGCTGCTTATCTGTACAACTACGATGGTTCCGGTGAAGAAGGCGATGACCTGTACTTCAACGTATCCAAAGATGGCAATACTTACACATTCGTAGTGGAGTCCTACCTCACTAACCAGGACACTGATGTTTATAAAGCTGTCAAGAACCTCAAAGTTGGCGATGTTATTGACTGCGAAGGCTTCTTATACTGGTATGAAGGGGCTAACCCACATATCATTTCTGTTACTGTTGTTGAATAATCAGACTAACCATACAGAATGAACCAACAAAACTGATCAGACCGTCCACGTGGCGGTCTTTTCTTTATTTCTTCTGTTCTTTGCTCTTTCTGGCATAGAAATCCATCACCATCTCTACAAAAGTTGCAGCTGCCTGTGAAAGTGGATGGATGGCGCTGGTTAAAAGTACGATGGTGCGGTTTCCTTCCAGCCATTTCGGATGGAGAATGCGCACCTTGTATTGCTCCAGACCATCATTTTGGGCAACAACCGCAATGCCGACATTGCGCTCAACGAGTCTGGCAATAGATCCTTCGGAATATCCGAAGTAGCGAAAATCCGGTTTGAAATTGAGATGCTCAAATAAGGCAGCCAGATTGCGCGCCATCGGATAATCCTGATGATAGCCAAGTAAGACAGCTTGTTGAAACTGATTGAGATCATCATAGTCATTCAAATCATCAAGGGGAGTAATCAGGCAGAAAGGCTGCTGCATGAGTGGCTGACGATGAATGAGTAGATCGCTTGGAATCATGGAACACAGACCGACATCAATTTTGTTTTCCCGCAGGGCCTGGGCAATTTGGTCACTGGGGATTTCGTTACCATAAATCCGGACGTGGCCCTCATTCTTTTTGAGAAAAGCCGCAAACAGATCAGGAATGGTCTGATCTGCAAAAGCAGCCGTATATGCGACTCGAAGTTCGGCTGTATCCTTGCGGGCAAACTGATCCATATGGTTCAGAGTCTGGTCCTTCTGGCGAAGCAAAGCAGTGGCATCTTCGAGGAAAATTCGTCCAGCCTCTGTCAAAGTCACCTGCTTGCGATGGGCTTCGATTAAAGAAACGCCGAGTTCTTCTTCCAGTTTGTGAATGGCAATAGAAAGAGATGGCTGCGAGATATGGATCCATTTGGCAGCTTTTGAAAAACTGCCACAGGTTGCAACTTCCACAAAGTATTCAAGCTGAGTTAAGGTCATAAAAAACTCCTTCTGACAAGGTTCAGGGATGAAAAGAAAAATAGTTTAAAACTATTTTATAATACAAAAAATATATTTTACTCCTATCTTGCACGCTGATAGACTTCTTGCAAACAGCAAGGAGAATTCTATGAGCAAGCATGGGCAAGGCGTAAAAGGCGTCCTGGATCTGACACAAGGCAAGCCTTTACCTTTAATCTTTAAATTTTCGCTCCCGCTGGTGGCGGGAACCATTTTTCAGCAGCTGTATTCTTTTGTAGATACGATCATGGTCGGGCGGCTGGTGGGACAAGGTGCCCTGGCGGCTGTAGGGACGACGTATTCCCTGAACTTTCTGATTTTAGGATTTGTTCAAGGCTGTTCGGTTGGATTTGCGATCCCCCTGGCTAAGAAAATCGGCGCCCGCAACCGTGAAGAATTTCAGCACTATTTCTGGAACGGCTGTTGGCTGAGCATTTTTCTTGCGCTGGCTTTAAGTTTTGGATCCGTTGGATTCAGCCCATTTTTGCTGAACATGATCCAGACTCCACAGGAGATTCTGGCTGCAGCCAATCAATATATTCAGATTATCTTAGCGGGAATCCCGTTTTCGTTCCTGTTTAACTATGGATCAGCCGTCTTAAGAGCCGGTGGAGACTCAAGAAGGCCGACTTTGTTTCTGGTCGGTTCGAGCGTTCTCAATATTTTGCTGGACTACATCCTGATTGACTGGTTTCAGGCAGAAATTGCCGGGGCAGCATGGGCAACCGTGACGGCTCAGGGAATCAGCGGCCTGCTGAATTTCTGGTGGATCTTTACGAAGACTGATCTACTTGCTCACTCCAAAAAGCAGACGAGCTGGTCTTTCCATCATATTAGAGTCCTGGCTAAGGTCGGTCTGCCGATGGGTTTTGAATATTCCGTTTCGGCTTTGGGTGCCATTGTCATGCAGTCGGCGATCAACTCCATGGGCTCATTGGTCATCGCCGGTCAGACAACAGGTGAAAAAATCCGTCAGATGCTCACACTGCCAATGGAATCTGTCGGAATGGCAATGGCTACTTATGCCGGCCAGAACGAAGGAGCTCACAAGCCGAATAGAATTCTGGAAGGAATCCGCGCTGGCCTCACAATTCAGCTGATTTATTGTGCGGTGATGTGGGTGCTGGTTTTTGTTGGCCGTCAGTTCATGACCGATCTGGTTCTGGGAAGTGATGGCGGACAGGCGGCTGCTTACTCTAATCAGTATCTGATGATCATGTCCTGGCTGTTCTTCCTGCATGGCTCCTTAATGATTGTGCGCAATACCTTGCAGGGGATGGGGTATTCGCTGCAGGCCGTTCTTTCAGGCCTTGGGGAAGTGACTGGGCGGGCAGTTGGCAGCTTTGCAGCTGTTCATGGGCTTGGATTTGTCGGTATTGCTCTGGCTAATCCATTTGCCTGGCTGCTGGCGCTGGTTTATTGCTCTATTATGGTCATGATTTACCTACGCCCAAGACTGAAAACAGGGAAGAGAAAACCTGATTTTCAAGACAATTCTATCCAGGCTGCCTCGTAATTCTTGCTGGATCTTGCTTTTTCTGGTGATTTTCGATGGGTCACCAGTTTTTTTGCGTTTAAATTTGACTTTGAATTGTTAAAGGATTATAAAGATAAAGCTGTTTTTCAGTGGATGAAAAGCAGACATCAATACCTGGCAAAGAGAATCGTGCTTTAAAGATTCTTCAAAGCCTGGAAAAGGTGAATTGTGAATTTATAAAATATTTTCACAAAAGTACTTGACCCGGGATGCCACCCGGTGTTATAGTAATTGAGCGTTAAGAAACGCGGCAACAAAGCCGATGATCTGACGCAAATCATCTTTAGATATCGAAGAAATCATCTTTTGTGAAATTCTTAAAAATATTTCACAAAAGATGTTGACGAATGATCTGGCTGATGATAAGATAAACAAGCCTTGTGAGAGAAATTGATT
>CAJTVE010000033.1 GCA_910579655.1 uncultured Allobaculum sp.
AACAACGGAGTTCGTATCGTCCGAAGACAATATTCACCAAGGCTACTCACAGACAACAGCCGAAGCTGTCCTGTCAAGCAACAGGGGTGTATTTCAACCCCCATGGCTTGCCATGGGGTCAGTGAGATCTTTTCAGAATGGTATCCCAGAAGATCTAAACATGTTGTCGTACTCAGGGGGCGATCTAAAAACGCTGTACGAATTCATGGGTACTGTTTACTCATCCACTAAGTCCTCAAAAGTCAGAAAGATCAACCGGTTCTGAAACTTCTTCAACTTTAAAATTGCGAACTGCCTGGTCCATTGCTTTGAGTGTCCGAGCAGAAATGCTTTTTGGCTTGGTTAACTGGCGCGGTTCCAAAACAATACAGCTATTAGCATATTTTTTTACATTGTAGTATTGAAACGATGCTCCCCGAAGCGTTAAACGTTTTTTCGCGTCGAGATGTGCATTATATTGGTTGGTCACTTCCATAAAGCAGCCTCCTTCCAAAGTGGGATATCCCACACAACTGTGATATCAAATTATAGGTTTTACTCATCTCTTTTGGTCTCGTTTTCTCAACTGCTCCATTAAAAGGGTTGAAATCAAAAATCTTGAAGCAGGCAGGTCTGAAATAAGGATCTTACGCAAATGTAGTTTTTAACACGAGTAATCCTAGCGAATGAATAAGCTTGCATCATTCATATTGTTGATTAAATAATCAATACCTAATTCGAGATGAGTTGGCCTATCGCATCTTGGGTTATTGGGCTTAGCGGCAATTGCTATCGTCGATAATAATGATGATAGCTAAACACAATATTTGCGTAAGAGCCCCGACTTTTTCCTGCGCTTGCCAGGCTTTTTCTTTTGCTTCTTTGAGGTCTTTTTCGAAGGCTTCTTCGACTGCTTCTTCAACTATTTCATCAAAAAGCTCTTTAAAAGTACTTGTCATAATTTTTCGCCTTTCTTCTTTTGCTTGATCCGCTGAATGAATTATCCAGAAAACAGGAATCAGCAACCATTTGATCTGCTTTTTGTTGGTAAAACAGTTTTTGACTTCGAACTGCTTCTTTTTGTTTAGGTGTTTTCTTCATAATTTTGCGTATCCTTCTGACTCCATATACGCAAAAAACGGAATCTGTTTTCCTGTTTTCAAATTTTTTTGAAAAATTATTTTTCTCGGATCGGATTCGAAACTTGTTTGTCAACAGTCAAATCCAGCAGGGGTCTGGTAAAGGAGGAATGGTCTAGACTTGAAAGGAGCATCATTGTTCAGAGCCTGGACAGAAGGACTGACCTGGGATTCTGGCCAGGTCTTGTTCATTCCTTCGCAAACCGGTTCTCTTTTAAAAAGAGAGATTGTGTCTTTTTTTACCGGTTTGAAAACGGACACAAAATAAAAAGTGCTATCTTCGTCAGAAAGTGATCGAGATTTATCATTTGGTACTGAAATTTCGTAAAAATCCGTTAAAATAATTAGCCGAAGAGTCCGCAATAATTTGAGTGCAATCCCGTCCCTGTACATACCAGTCGGTCGGTTTTGTACACACGGGAGACAGGCTTCTGCCCGTGATCAGGATCAGAGATCTGGAAGAAATCCTGAACAAATTTCTCACTGCAGCCAGATTCCTTTGAACCCCTCCTGACACTCCTGGGCTCTTCAACAAAGCTGCTGGATATTCTCTCTCGCTTATCCGGTGGCCTTTTTTTGTGCTTTCGTGAAGTTGAAGCAGATTCGTCCTTTAAATATCCAGTATATGAAGAAACAAATAAAATAAATATGATCCATTCGTTTTAATATTAATTCTAATAGATACTTCTTCCATTTTGATTTTGCTTGAGAAAACGGCAGGCATGCAAAGGAAATGCGTAAATTTTGCAGGTATAAAATTGAATCTTCTATCTGAAATATTCACAATTATCGCAGTGAAAAATGGACCAGAAACAGAAAAAGGAATGCCATTTGATATTCAACCCGATCGAAACCGGCCGAAATTCCAGAGCGGATTTCGTTTTTTTTTTGGCATCTGAAGGATGGTGCGTACAAAAAATAAATTACTTTATTTGTACATATTAATATACAGATTGATAGATTAACTTATAAATTAATTAAATGATCAGAAAGAGAAAAACAAATAGAAAAAGGAGCTGTTGTACAGAGGCTTCTGATCAAAATCAATCACAGTCTCTTCTTTTTTCTCTTTGTTTTTCTCTCATCTTTAGAGAGATTGATATGCACCGGTTCCAGAAGGATAGTTTCAGATGCATGGATGCAAAGCGCACGAAAAAACCCGCCGCAAAAGCAGCGGGTGATAGGTAAAGATTGAAAATTCCAAACAGAACAGAAATGCAGAGTCTAATGCTCTTTGGGTTCAGACTCTAAATCGGATTTTGATCTTGTTTCAGTCTCATTGGATCCGTCAGAAGATGTTTTTGAAGCTTCGTCCATTTCGATGGCCAGATCCATTCGGGGCTGCATCGACGTCTTGGAAACGTCGACCAGTGGATAGGAAGCCGGATTTGAGTCTTTTGTCTGGTTTGAATCAGACGCTTTGGCGGATCTGGCTTGATCGGATGCCCTCACTTCAATTCCAGTCAGTGCCTGCATGATGGATTGGGCTTCTTTTCGTTCCTGATGGGAAGCCTGTTCAATCGCAATTCGGGTGATTTCATCCACACTGGCTATCTTCGAATCTGATCCATCCTTTCGAATGGCGGCATTCGATGATTGTTCAGGCGTTGAAGTCTCGTACACGCCGGTGTGCGTGTAATTGCCTACGGTTGCTTTCTGGCGGTCCCTCTTTTCTTTTGGTTTCTGGGGACGGAAAAGGGAAGCAGCGGTGACATTGCCAGCATTCAGATCAGCCACATTGAAATCTGAATCCAGACGCGTTTTTTCAAACAGGACATCACTCAGCTCCAGCGTTGAATCCCGGCCTTCGTGCATCGAAGCCATCAGCTCATCGCGAATCTTCAGATCCAGGCTGGTATCCGTAAAGGACATTGTCTGAGAATCTGAAACAAAGCGGGCGATCTTTCCAGGCTTCAAGGAAGCACTGGCTGCAGTGGATGGCTGCTTTTCTTGAAAAGAAGCTTCAGAGTCCTTCTTGGCATCGGCTTGCGCTTTGGATCCTGCTTTTGAATTGTCTTCACTTTGATCAAACAGATCTTCAAAATTCTGCCGGCCAAAGATCTTGCGCAGCAGCTTGCGAAAAGCCCGGTAGATCGAATGGACCGGATGGAATGAAGAAGAAATCATGCCGGTTCGTTCAATAAAGACTTCAATACAGAAAAGAAGGACACACATGACAACCAGACCGGCGATCCGGTTGTAGATGTAAATAAAGGCACTCAATCCAAATCCGAATGTAAAGCCGCACATGATGATGACGCTGTTGGTCTGGCCAAAGCGCTTCATCAGCTGATGGTGCAGATGTGAACGATCCGCCTGATCCATCGGGATCCGTTTGATCTTTCGCCTTAAAATGGCCGAGAACGTATCAATAATTGGCAGAAGCAGAATCAGAATCGGAAAGCTTAAGGTCATCATGGTGGAAGACTTAAAGCCTAAAAGCGACAGGGAAGCAATCGTACTGCCTAAAAACAACGATCCGCAGTCGCCCATGAAAATGGAAGCCGGATGCGAGTTATAGAGCAGGAATCCTAAAATCGATCCCATTAAAATCAAAGACAGCAGAACCATGTCCCCGCGCCGGTCCACAATTGAAATTGCACAGACAATCGAAAGCACGACCAGAATCATGCCCCCGCAAAGGCCATCCAGACCATCCAGCAGGTTGATCGCATTGGTAATGCCCACTACCCACACCACGGTAAACGCGGCGCATACCACGGGATTGGTAATCTTCCAGCCAAGGATGCGCAGCGTATCGACCCCGACGCCATAATAGAGCAGAATCAAGGCCGCCAGCACCTGCAAAAGAAATTTAAACTTGGCAGGCAGATCGACAAAATCATCCCAGAGCCCAATTAAAAACATGAGCGAGGTACATAGATAAATCCCCAGAATCGAGCGGTCTGGTTTAAAAAACAGAATCATCCCGATTGAAAAGGACAGAAAAATTGCGATCCCGCCAATGCGCGAAATAATGCCATGGTGGATCGTCCGGCTGTTCTGTTTGGCCCAGGCATCCGTCAGTTTTGAGATCCATTTGACAAATGGGATCAACAGGGCCGAAAGCCCAAACGGAACGCCAAAAGCCAGAATGGTATTCATAGCAGCCCCCTTCCAGCGATCGCCACACTCGACCCGAAAAAAAGCATCCGGCGAGCATGGCGTGATTTACAAAAAAATAAAAAACAAAGAAAACAAAAAGTTCTTCAAAAAAGGTCTCCAGTTGAAACTGGATACAAAAAAGATGATCTACATCCTTTGGGCAGATCGTTCTTATTTTACATGATCAAGGCGCCCTTGCCACCTTCCAGCGCGTTTGGACTTTGTACTTTTGGTTTTGATCCCCATTCAGGCAAAGTTTTTGGCAAGCCGCCCGCTTTCATATTCGCAAAAACTGAACGTCCTGATGGAATCAGGCAAGGGCAGAGCCTCCAAAGGAAATGAAAGAAAATCGCCAGCCAAATCCTAAGCGCACAGCCGCTGAAATCCAGTTTCAGCCGGTACAATCGGATCAGGATTGTTGCAGCGTCTGGTCTATTTAAAATAGAGTTTTCAACTGCCCAGACCGATCATAATTGAAAACCGGCAGAAACTCGGCGGATAACCAGACCGGATTCAAAGGGAAGGAAACGATGAAAGGTTTTCCAAAGTGAAACACCCGTACCATTTCAACAAACTTCTTTTCATTTTTTCAGGCGGATATAAAAGTGAAACAGAAATGCGAAGAATGGTGTTTTCGAAGCAGGTTGAACTGATTACAATGATCTTCTGAAGTGACGATCTCTTGCCGGTCTGCCCGCAGAAAAATGTTCGCCAGACAATTCGACAACAGAAAAACAGATCTTCAAAGACTCACAAATGGATCAGAAGTCGAATCGGAGGACAAAAGAAGAACCAGGAAAACCAGAAACAAGTCAAACAGGAATCGGAAACAGGCAATAGAAAACCAGAAGCGAGTCAAACAGGAACCGGAAATAAGCAATAGAAAACCGGAAACAAGTATAAGGAACAGAAACAAGTATAATCGACAAGTAAAGGAAAAAAGAAACGAAACTGCACATAGAAATGAGGAGGCGTTGGCGATGCTCAAAATGCTCATGCTCTACAATCCCTGCTCCGGGGATGGCCGGATTCAGGGATCGTTGTCCGAACTGGTAGATGAACTTACCCGAAATGGATATCTGGTGACCGTCTACCCGACGCAGGGGGCCGGGAATGCAAAATCCATGATTGAAACCCAGGGACATCTCTATGATCGAATTGTTGTCTGCGGCGGGGATGGCATGATGCATGAAGCGATCAATGGCTGGATTGCGGGCCATGATTTGCCAATCTTAGGCTATGTGCCCTCCGGAACCGTCAATGACTTTGCCAATACACATGATATTCCCAGAGAAATTCTGCCGGCGGCCAAAGTTGCAGCGGGGGAGAGCTGGACGTATCTGGATGTCGGCCAGTTCAATGACGAATATTTCAGCTATGTCGCAGCCTTTGGCGTGGGCACAAGCGTTTCCTATAAAACACCGCAGGAAAAAAAGAAAAGACTGGGTCCAACGGCCTATATTCTTGAAGCGCTCAATACCGTGGACTTTGCGCACTGGGAAAATAATTGTGAAACGATGAAAATCTCATGGCAGGATAATGCCTGTGAAGGGGATTTTCTGTATGGCATGGTCTCCAATTCAAGATATGTCGCCGGAACGGATGTTTTTACCAAAGACCTGTTCAACTGGCATGACGGCCTGCTGGAAGGATTGTTTATCCGCCGGCCGATGAACCTGATTGAACTCAATGCGATCATTGCGGGGATTACCCGCTCCGATTTTTCCAATCCGCTGTTTATCCAGGTCCAGTCCCCCTGGTTTGATTTTGAATGTAAGCAGGCGGCCTGGACACTCGATGGGGAATTTGGCGGCCGGCACGATCATGTCATGGCCAGAGCCGTTCCCAAAGCGCTGAAAATGGCTTTGTCTCAGGACTACATTCAATCCGAAGGCTCAAGCCTGGTGCGGTATGCGGATGTGGAAGAGGGAGGATCGGCCGCCAAGAGGACTGCCGAAAAAACAGAATCCCACCAACGCGGCGCTCTTCGCAGTTTCTGGAAAGATCCCGATGAATACCACCCAATCAAAACCGAGCAGGGCACCTATATTATGGCCGTGCAGGACAGCCTGATCTACCATATCAAGGCGGCAGATTCTTCTGACACGACGGATTTTTCCGACGCGACAGATTCTTTCAATAATTCAGCCAGTGAAGAAAAGCTGGAAAAGGGAAAGACGCCAGAACAAGGAAAGGAACACAGGCCGGAACAAGGGCAACAACATACGCAGGAACAGCGAAAGAAAAACACACGGGAAAAAAGAAGCGAAAACAAGCTGGCAAGTGAAAAAGAAAGATCAGCCGGGAAAGAAAAGCCAGAAAGTATGAAAGAGGAAGAAATGTCAGAGCAAGAAATGCCCGAACAAAAAAGGCCAGAGCAAGAAATGCCCAGGGAAGAAAGACCAGAAAGCAAACAAGAAACCTGGCCCAACACAAAAGAAGAAGAAAAGAAGAAGAAAAGCGGATGAAGTGGATGCGTGGAAACGAAAAGCCGGTAAATGGAGAAGAAAAGTGGACGGACAGCGAAACGAAAATCATGCCGCGCCAGAGGGAAGTCCATCTGGCAGAAAGGAAACACTGAAATGATCCAGGATGATTTTTTGCTCAATGACGCCCAACAACAGGCAGTCGAAGCCACTGAAGGATATGTAAGAGCCATTGCCGGGGCCGGATCGGGAAAAACCAGAGCGCTGGCGATGCGTTTTGCCTGGCTGGTTGAAGCCATCGGCATTCTTCCTTCCAATATTCTGTGCATGACCTTTACCAACAAAGCCGCTGCCGAAATGCGCACCCGCATCACGAACCTGATCGGCGATGAAGATTCGGGAACGATCTGTACGTTCCATGGCCTTTGCAACACCATCCTCTTAGAAGAAAGCCATGCGATCAACTATCCAAAATCATTCATGGTGCTGGATAACACCGATATCGACGACATGCTCAAAGTCGTTTATGAAGAGCGAAACCTGACTTTGCGGGATATGACCTTTGCCAAAGCCAGGGACATGATTGAAATCAAAAAGATCAAAGAATATCCGCAATACACCGAAGATCTGATCCATATGACTTCCCAGGAACTCAACCGCAAATATGAGCAGGCCAAAGAAGTCGACGACATCATCTTTTTTGGCTACATGGTCCAGCAGCGCAAAAACTTTGCGCTTGATTACAACGACCTGATCTTGCTGACCCTGAAGATCTTTCGCGAAAATGCGCAAATCCGCTCGAAGTGGCAGCAACGCTTTGAATACATCATGGTCGATGAGTTCCAGGACATTGACCCTTTGCAGTATGAACTGATGGAAACTCTCGCCAAAGGCCATAAAAACCTGTTTGTGGTCGGCGACCCCGACCAGACGATTTATACATGGCGCGGCGCGAATGTAAACTTCCTGCTGCATTTTGATGAACACTTTCCACCCTGCCAGACGATCCTGTTCAATGAAAACTACCGCTCCACCCCACAGATTCTCACTGCGGCCAATGCATTGATCAGCCAGAACCACAACCGCATGAAAAAAGACCTGGTTCCAACCCTGATGGATGGCGCCCAGGTTCACGCCGGCCACTATGAAGACCCACACCTGGAAGCCGCAACCATTGCCGCCCAGATCCGGCATCTTCAAAAGAAAGGCTATGCCTATAAAGATATGGCGATCCTCTACCGCGCTCACTATATGAGCCGGCCTGTTGAAGATGCCTTTCTGGAAGCGGGGATTCCCTATGCGATTTACAGCGGGGTGCCGTTCTTTTCAAGAGCCGAGATCAAAGATGCCCTCTCCTGGTGCCGCATGCTCGTGTACCAGGATGATATCGACTTTCTGCGCACGATCAACCGGCCCCGCCGCAACATCGGCAAAAGCCGCATCGCCTTTTTAAAGGAATATGCCAGGGAGTACCAGATGTCTCTCTATCAGGCATTAAAAGCCAACCTGGAAACGGATCTGTTTCAAAAGACGGAAGCCGAACAATACGTTCAGCTCATTGAAGACTACCCCTGGAAAGAGCGATCCATTACCCGCATTCTCGATGACCTCCTTGATCTTTCGGGATATGAAAAAATGTTAAGACTCGAAGGCGGGCAGGAAAGACTGGATAATCTGGCCGAACTCAAACAGGCCGCCGGTGAATATGAAATGAGCTGGGGCGAAGATGTCAATCTCGAAGGCTGGCTCAATCATGCCGCCCTCTTTTCGAGTGGAGATGCCCAGACTGAAACCGATAAAGTGCGGATGATGACCATTCACACCGCCAAAGGCCTGGAATTTGACTGCGTCTTTTTAATCGGACTCAATGAAGGCATGTTTCCCTCCAGACAGACAAGAAATCTCGAAGGCATGGAAGAAGAACGCCGCCTTTGTTTTGTCGCCCTGACAAGAGCCAAAAAAGAACTCTATCTTTCCGAAGCGCAGGGCCAGCTGCATTCTGGCAGCAATCGCTACCCAAGCCGCTTTGTTTTTGACATCGGCCTGGACAACGCCCAATGGGATCCACCTATTCCCAAAGATCTTCAACAGGCCGCCAGGCGCATGATCAACCTCAAAAAAAGCCTGCTGCCCCAAAACCAACAATCCGACGCTCTGGAAGCGGGAGACTTAGTCGAACATCCCGTCTTTGGTGTGGGCACCATTCTGGAAATCGATGCCGAAAAACAGGCCATTGTCGTACAGTTCGACAAACTCAACACCCGCCGAACCCTCTCGACCCGTGTCCGCCTCAAAAAACTCGACAAACCCGCCAGCCAAAAAACCGGCTGGCTCAACTGAGGACAGACTGACCACCGTCAGGATGGACGCAGCATCAGGATGAACGATGGATAAGCCAGGCAAATCAGCCAAGCCAATGCGTTGATCCGCTAAAAAGAGATGCTGTTCAGCCAAGAGAATGAGTCGATGAGCCAGGAAGATCTGTTGATCTTCCCAAAAGATATGTTGATCAGCCAAGCCGATGAGCCAGGCCGACCAGCAGCCAACAAGCCCTGGCTGGTCCGAACTGTACTGGTCTTGCCGGTCAGAAGGTTTACAAAAGTCTATTGTCCTTTGTTGGTCTATCCTCACCAGTCAGAAGGAAATAGATGAGATTGCGGCCAACAGAAATGACTCCTGTTTTTGAACAACAGGAGTCCCCAATCGGTTCTACCTACCCAACAAATTCCCAAAATATTACAGAAATCAAACAAAAACAGCCGGAAACGGCTGTTTTGTTCTTTTTGGGCAATAATTCGCAAAAAACAGGCTAAAATCATTGTGGTATCGACTGCTCTTTCAGGGGATGATACCCCAACAAATCACAATGTCAGGCATCTGAAAGGACACTGAAAGAGACAATTGCTCTCTTTTATGAAATTCTTTATTTACGGCATGAAACCTTGTCATGTCAGATCATCAGGACTTTGTGTCTGCCTTTGTCAAATGGCAGGCCATAAGACTGGACCGATTGGATGCTTCAGGATTGATCCAGAAAAGAACAATCGATATCCAAAGGGGAACGTTTTACAAGCATTACAAAGTAGTACAAGCATTACCGGAAAGGGAAGATTGGGGAATCTGACCTTTTCGCAAAAAAGCAGGAACAAACCAATTCATAACAACAGATTGATTGAATCGACTGCTCGTTTTTTTGGCAGGAAACATGGAAGCGGAAATTCCATGGGACTTTGCGAAAAGAATGCAGGGAAAAGAAATCAACAAAGACAGACCCAAGAGAAAACGATCTGACAAAAAGAGGACAGCTGAAAACTGAAAAGCGATGAGTGGGAATTGCGTTTCTTCTTTCAAGGGGAAAGAAAAGACGTGATATAGGGGCCCGCTGATCAAAGATACAGTGTGCTTGTCCATCCACAGTCAGACATCTGTTTGAAAAGAGGTAAGGGGCTTTGAAGACAGATGGAGAAAATCTTGCGGATCTGATTTCGATTTCAGCCCAGTGCGTTTTAGGATGCATTTTATCATGCATTTATTTTTGGAAAACGACAGTCACCAACATCCGCCTGAACAGCCAAAAGGATCTGAATGTCTCGGGACCGCAAACAAGACGAAATGGCAGCCCGAAACAACAGCCCCAAGCTGCAGGCGAAGCTTTAAAAGATGTTTGAAAAGAAATTTTAAAATGTGAAAAGCTCAATACGCTCGAAAACACCTGGATTTGAAAAAGGATGCACCAACAAAAAAATCGAACCCAAAAAGCGAATTTCATCGTTCATGCAAACTAACTGACCAACCGATTTTTAACCGCCGTATGAAAGAAGAAATTTGAATTGGGCCGAACCGTTTTCCAATCCCGAGATGAAAGCACTTAGAATTGAGCAAAGAATTATTTTTGAAATCAGAAGAAGTATTGCTTTACAATACGAATCTGAACATTTAAGGAAGAATACAAAAAGGACGCCATATCGAAAATATTCTGAGAAAACGAAAACACTCCGATAAAACGGAGAGATTCCGATAAAAATCAGATATGGAATCCTGTTTATATATGTAGAGGGGATCACAATGAGCGAAGAAAAGGAACCAGCCGTAAATCTTTCAGAGATCCGCCCCGATCCAGCGGACTCTGATCAAAAACCATCCGACTTGGCAAGTCAAAGGGGAACGCCCGAGTTGGAAGCGGACAATCAAGGGGAAAACATCATTACGGACATCGAACTGCTTCGCAGTATGGATGACATCAGTGAAACAGGCGTCGAGATCGAAGCTTCAGCAAGCGATCTGATCTCCCTGTTTGAAAAAATGGATTCCGAACCACCCCGAAAAAGTGCAGGAACGCAAAATCAGCCAGGAACACAATTCACAAGCAACGCCGGCTCGAAAAAAGGAAACATCCGCAAAGCCGCCCCGCACCCTGGCCGAAAACCAGTCACGCCACAGACGGACCAGCCTGAACCAGGGTCGATGAATACACCCGCAGGCCGCCACCATAATTCCACCGGCGCAAATTCATCCACCGTCTCACAACCATCGGCTGAACCGACTGAACAAAAACCACATCATTCATTCTTGGATTCAAAGACCACCCAGACGGATCCTCATCATCCGCCCAAAACCACGCCGTCCGTTTTTCAAAACCAGAAAACGGACTCTAACCAGGCAGATCCGTCAAACTCGGCAAACCTGTCACAAGCCAGTGCTTCTGGTTTGGAAACGAAATCCAAAGCCATTGGCGGCGACATTTCGTATCTTTCCAAAGAAGACCAGCAGTTTTATGAATCCATCATGGTCGACCAGGCTCCGCCTGGTGCAAGACTCAAAGAAAAAACACAGGCCGATCTGCCTGAACCACCGGCAGGCTTTTCACCGGATGCCATCCTCAATGAAATCCTGCTCGAAACCGAAGAAGAAAAAAGACAACGACTCGCCAAAGAAAAAGCAAACCGCCTGGCTGGATCTTTTGCCGCCCATAAGCTGGGCCGCAAAGACCGCCGCAAGAAAAGCCGCAACCGAAAAAAGAAACAATCCACAAGCCAGAATTTCGCAAATCCGGCCGTTTCAGCCGATCCAATGCCAAATTCACCCTCAACCGACTTCAACCCATTGGCAGCTGAAAATCAGGCTTTACAGCCCGAAAACAGACCCAATTCATTGATGGCCTCAACCACGCCGCCGCGCCGGCATTTTGTCAAAGTCAAAGTCGACGATTACGCAACGAAAGCCGAAGACCATGAAATGAAAACCGTACTGGATCTGCTTTCTGATGGAAACAATGGAGGCAGTGTAGTCAACGGAGTCAGTGGAGCCGACGAAGGCAATGGAAGCAATCCAGCCAACCAAGGCAATGGAGCCAGTGGAGTCCACGAGACCAGTCCTCTCCATGAAAACGGTAGGGAAGGGGAACCTGCGCCAAACCAGGACGCCGCCGGTTTGGCCTTGGCCGCTCTGTCCAGCAAAACGCCGGAACCAGACGTGCTGAAGGAACCGGACCTGCCCAAGGAAGCAGACCAGCCAGAAAACCCTTCTCCTGTGCAAACCGATGGCACCAGTGCGCCCCGACGCTTTCGCAAACAGCGCGAGGACGACAGCCGGGCATCAAACGAAACAGACCCACTGGAAGAAGGGGAAATGAATCTGGCTGATTTTGGAAACCTGGTGCAATCAGAAAATACAGCTGCCAACCATGGCGACAACTCCAGCATCGCCTATGTGCCAGATCAGCCAGCAGGCCGCCTGGATAACACAACCCTGAGGCCCGCAGACTCTGCCCAGGCAAACGATCCACGCCCAAACAAGAACCGCCGCAAAAACCGAAAAGGCAAGAGCGGCAAAAACGGCGAGAATGGTAAGAACAGCAGGCAGGGCAGGAACGGTAAGAGCAGTGAGAACCAGCCAGGTCTTCTTTCTGGAACATCCACTCCAAACAACGACCCGACGGCTTTTCAAGATGCGTCTTCAATCGACCAGACCGAGTCCGCATCCTGGCCTGATTCAAATCCAGATCACAAGGCAGACAAGATGGATGGAGGCCCAGTCATAAATGCTGGCTCTGGCTCTGATTCTGATTCTGACTTGTCGGCTTCAAACAACCCAGGCAAAGAAGAGACTGCTTTCGAAAACCAGAACCAGTCCAAAGACTTCCCGGCGAAGTTTGGAAACCTGGGCCGCCGAATTTTTGAAGAAGAGTCAATTGAAGAAATCCAGAAGAAAAAAGAAGAACGCAAAGCACTGCCTCTCCAAGAACGCCTGAAGCTGTTCTTGAAAAACACCCTCAAACGACCAGGCACCTATGGCCTGCTCATTGCATTTGGAGCCATCGTCTATACCCTGATTCGAATGTCGCAGCTCAGTCTGCTCAAACTCTCCATGGTCGGACTGTTTGTCGGCCTTGGCGCTGCGGGATTGTTGCTGGCAGGTTTCTGGTTCTTTTTGACCCGCCACAAACTCTGGCATTTACCTGCCTTCTTGCTTTGTGCAGCCATGGTCGCCGGATCTGTCTCCGTGGATAACCGGGTGCAGGCCATCTCGGATTCACTGCGTGAAATGAGTGAACCGGCCGATACATACGTCCAGAATATTGGCCTCTATGTGCCATCCATCATTCCGGTTTCCGATTTGAATTCTTTGAATGGCGAAACCTTTGGCATCATGAAAGGCCGTGACGAAACCGGCGTCAACACCTTGCTTGTCTCCCTGGCCGATAAAGGCATCTATGTCAAACTGAAGTTTTATAACAATCTTCAGCAACTCTATAAAGCCGTCCGCGGCCAGGCCGTGCGCGCTGTGATTCTCGATCAGGGCGATCTGCGCCTGATTCAGACTATGGCCGGCGACCAGACCTCCAACCAGCTCTCGCTGGTGTACTCCATGCCCGTGGATACAGGTGTCTCGGTCCCAGTGTCGGCCAAGAACCTGGAACAGGATCCATTCACCATCCTGGTGACCGGATCGAGTGATTCGATTGATGAACCCTCCTATCGTTCCAACCTGAATGTTCTGGTGACCGTCAATCCAACGACGCACCAGGTTTTGACGACTGTCCTGCCGCGAAGCCTGTATATCTATAATGATTGCCAGGAAGCTTTAGCCTGCCAGCCCGCCGACGTGCCGGACCGCCTGTCGTTTGTCAGCTACCACTCAACCGAAGCCCTGCGCGAAACGGTCGAACATCTGATTGAATCGCCAGTCGACTTTGTCGTGCGCCTGAATACCGATAAGATCCTGCAGTTATTTGATGTCGGCCAGACCATCCGCTTCAACCCCTATGGAGAATACACCGACCTCAACCTCAATGATGGCAACGTCATGACCGGACCACAGATCAAACAGTTCCTTGGCGTTCTCAACGATCTTTCCGATGAAGACCTCAACCAGGAACTCAACCAGCTCCATGTGCTCTACACTCTCTGCCGGTCGACCAGCCTGTTTGACTCTTCAACCTTTGGAGAAACGATGAAAGTTCTCGACGAATCCGTCTGGACCAGCTTCACCTATGACCAGCTTTGCGAACTGGCCAAAATGTTCTTCCTGTTTCCTGAACAGATGAACGAATCCTGGCAGCTCGTCACGGGAACAAGCTCGATTCTGTATTCACCAACCCTGACCGAAGCGACCTACATGACCCAGCCCGATCCCGATGTCCTTCAAAACGCCCGCAAAGCCATCCAGGATGTTTTAAATGGCCAGACGCCCGTTGCAGGCGGCCTGCCAACAAGAGAAGCGCTGACCGGCATTCCAGCCAGACCAGCAGGGGATTCGGTCCCCTTTAACTTCATCAACCCATCCGAAACCCCATCCGCTGCCCCACAGCCGGATTCTCAATCGGATTCATCCGCAAGCCAGAGTGATTCTGCTTCATCGAATACGGATCCACAGCCAGCCGACACCGCAGCCACAACACCAGCTGCCCAAAACAACACCATGCCAACTGTTGATCCCGATATGGATCAGCTGGTGGAGGATCCTGACTTGGATCTCTATCCCGATCCGGATCTAGATCCCGATGTCCTCAACGATCCAGCTGCCGACCCATATGGCGCAGATGATTCCGATCTTTACGAGTAGATAGAAGATCGAAGTTAGAAGACCGAGATCGAGAATAAGAAGGTCGAAGACAGAAGCCCGAAGATGAAGACCGAGAATAAGAAGGCCGAAGACAAAAGATCGAGGATAGAAGATCGAGACTCAAAACCGAAAATCAAGGTCGAAGATGAAGATCGAGAATAAAAAGATCGCAGACAAAAAGGCCGAAGGCAGAAGACGAAGATCGAAAGATAGAAGCCAGGAAGACGAAGAAGAGCAGAGGACAGGTCAAAGCAAACCATCTTTGCACCAGCACCTGTTTCAATCGCTCCAGGCAAAACACAAAAACACAGGTTCAGAAAATCGGAACCGCCAAACAAGACAAGCCCTCTGAACCCATAAACCAGTATTGAAACCAGCATTCAAAATGCAACAAGCCAGGATGTGAGTCCTGGCTTGTTGGCGTTTATGGGGAAAAGTTGTAGATTGAAACCGGAAAGCGGGTGTGCAGGCACCAACCGCCTGAAATCCATCTCGATCCATTCAGCCAACATTTGGCCATTCATCCACCACATAGCCAAAATACGTTGAACCTGAAAACATTGGACAATCATAATAGAGACCCCGATCACATCCGCTTTCTGCTTGATTTCTGATTGAGCTGCAAGCCACAAAAAAGAGACAGACAATTCATTCCAACGACAGGCAATGGCGATAAGCAGTTCTATCGTTGAACAACCATATCGATGATCAGTCCGTATTGATGATCAGCCATATCAATGATCAGTCATATCAATGATCCATATTCGAAACCCGCAAAGATGCATCCCCAAAAAGCCTGCAATCGAATTTTGAGAATCGGCCAGAATCGGTCAGAAACAGCTGACTCTTCCTACCCGAAACCAACAACTGACTCTCGCAAACGAATCCTGCCAAACCAACAGACAGACCTTCACAGCTCGAAATGAACTTTGAAACGAAACAAGGAAATGAAACAAGAAAACGAATCAAGGAAACGAATCAAGGAAACAAATCAAGAAAAGAGGAACCCTCAATGTTAAAAACAAAAGACTTATATTCCTTTGAACACTCCCTGGCCGGAGAATACCTGAAACAATATGAATACCCCTGGCAGGCCTTAAAAGGAATCGGAGAACTGATCAAACAGCTCTCAAGAGATCTTGGAGACGACTACAAAGAACTCACACCCGGCGTCTTTGTACATAAAACAGCCAAAATCTTCCCAAGCGCCTATCTGAATGCGCCTTGCATCATCGGACCAAACACCGAAGTCAGACAGTGCGCCTTCATCCGCGGTAACGCTCTGGTCGGCGCCGATTGCGTTGTTGGCAACTCCACTGAATTAAAGAACGTCATTCTCTTCGATCACGTCCAGGTTCCTCACTACAACTATGTCGGCGACAGCATTCTTGGCTACTACTCCCACATGGGCGCCGGATCCATCACCTCCAACGTCAAAAGCGACAAAACCCTTGTCGTTGTCAAAGACAAAGACGAAGAAATCGAAACCGGCTTAAAGAAATTTGGCGCCATGCTTGGTGACCACGTCGAAGTCGGCTGCAACTCCGTTCTCAATCCCGGAACAATCATCGGTAAAGGAACAACCATCTATCCACTCTCCTGCGTCCGCCACGTCATTGGCGAAGGCATGATCTTCAAAGACAAAGACCATATCGAAAAACGGAAATAGACAGCCAGAAGCAATAAGACGGGCCAGAAGGATCGGAAGGGAAGCAATGGAAGAAAAGAAACAGAAGAAGCTGAAGAGAAGAAACAAACAAAAGGAACAGCACATAGAACATACAGGATCAGAGAAAACGAGCAGAGAAGACCCAGAAATAAGAACCAGAAAAGGGAAACCCTCCTCAAAGACCAGAAACGGACTCCACTATCTCTGGATCCAGCTTCAATCCGCTGTCTGTCCGACACATGTTCTTACCAAGAGAAAACAAATTGATCCGATCAAGAATCGCCTGCCAACAATCATTCGACCAATCATCCACCCAATCATCTGCCACCTCATGGAGAGTCGATGCAAAAACCTGCCTGCGAGTTCTCGCAGCACAAAGAAACCAAGGCGGATTGACCCCAGCGCTGACCGATACCCCTTGGCCTGTATACCTGGCCTGATGAATATGAATATGAATACTCAAACTATTGAAGGCCCATTCCTGAAAGTGAACATGTAGCATCGAATCAGAAAAAGGGAAGAGTGCAAACAGCCTTCACGATGATTTCAGATCCGAAATGGAGAAAAATGCATGGATTTTGCGATGAAAGCGACCGATTTCAAAACATCTGGGCATACGTTATTTTCTACAGAACCAGAAAAGTTCGCATATTTTGCCAAAAATCTGTAAAGATCCCTGTATCTTGCCGCACCAAAGAGAAAAACGGACCGATAGACGAGGATTGGAAAGAAAAAGATCAGACTTTAAGAAAATGTTAATGAATTTATATGGAAAATCACCAAAAATGAAAAGGCTTTTATCCATTTCAGGGGATGAACACCATATTGGAAGAAGATTCTTACACAATCGGCAGTTTCAGAAACAATGTTGAAAACTCAATTTATCCAAATCGAGATGAATCCAAAATCAGCGAAAGATAAAGAGAAAATCCAAAAGAGTCAATCAATAGGATTTCGGTCAATCTTCTTGAAAGACATGCCAATCTCCCAATAAATTCTTAAAAAGAACGAAAGAACGACGGTGTTTTTATTGCTTTTTAGCAATGGGTATCGTAAACTGACCATGCTGATACCGAGAAACCAGACACCGACTGATTATTCTGGGGCCCACATCAGGCGGCAAAGCTGATTTGAGTGACTGGATCTGATGATCCAAATCTTTTAAATCAGCGGCGGTATCGGGATATTAAAGACAGGCTTCGTTAACAGCTGCCCATAACTGTTGTTAACCCACTCCAAGTCCTATCTGCAAAGGCTTCTGCTTCTCTCAAATAATGTAGGTTTCAGATCATGAAAATTGTTTTTCGAACAAGCAAACAGTTTTCAGAACCTGATTTCCTGGACATGATATTTGTCAGTTGTGCATTCGATATTTATTACAACGTAGTCAAACGCATACTTACCAATACTCATCGAACGGGTTCACTCCAAAGCCCGGCTGAAATTGTAAGGGAAAAGCAACCATGAAACCGTTGACAGATCGATAAGGAAACTTTAATATTTTTTCTGGAAATGTTTAATTTCTGCTTGAAATTCGCATTCTATCTTAGATAGAATTAGCGCATAAGGTCTTCACCGAGCAGAAATTCTAATGAGCTTCTACTCGTGAAGACCTCGCTCTTCAATCATGAAGAGACAAGGAAAGAAGGAACAATATGAACAAAAAGATTTTTGCCGCTCTTGCTTCCGCAACAATGGCTCTGAGCGCAACTGGATCTATTGCAGTGTTCGCACAGGACTTTGAAGATGAAGCCCAGGTTCTTCCAAGTCAGCCTGGTGAAACAACAGAAATTGTATGGAATGAAGCAAACTTTGGTGATTTAGTAAAACTGTCTTCTGCTACTACAGGGGCTAGCATTACCTTTACTGCAGCGCCTGCACCTACTGACGGGTCAACACCGTCTACATTAGTTGACGGCAAAACATATACTGTTAAAGAATTAGAAAAAATTACTAAGATTGATGTTCAAGCAGCTGATGCAGGTACTCTGAAAACAATCAAGGGATTAGAATATTTAACAAAACTTGCTACTTTTAACAACTCTGCTTCTACTGCAACTTTAACAAATACAACTGTAGACTTCTCTGCTAACTCTGACCTGACTACCGTAAATTTAAAGGGTGCTAATACATACAACGTTGGCACTACTGATGCAGTTCTGCCAAATGTAACAGAAGTACTGTTGCCTGTTTTTCCAGAAGACGGCATTGGTAATCTGACAGATCTGACTTTAACAAACACAGCAATCAAATCTCTGGATCTGACTGAACAGGAAGCTTTAGAGAATGTAACCATCACTGATGGTAGCCTGAATACTTTAAACGTAGCAGGAAATACTAAGCTTGAAGAACTTACTGTAACAGATACAAATCTTTCTAGTATTCAGTTACCAGCTGCAAAAAATAGCCAAATTACTAAATTAACACTGAATGACAACAATCTTTCTGAAATCAATTTGAGCGGACAGAAAGCTGCCCTTAAATTTTTAGACTTAAGCAATAACGCTCTGAACACTCTGAATATTAAAAACTTTGCATCTTTAGCGGCGCTCAATATTGAAAATAACCATATTGGTGCTTTAGATACAACAGATACTGCCTTAACAGATGCTGCTTTTGATGCATCTACTGCTACAGGAACAAAACTTGGTCCACAGGTATTCTATGTTGCTGAGGATGCTGGTTCTGTAAATCTTGTAAATGAGATTCCTGGATTAAAAGTAGGCTCAGTAAGCGTTACCCCTGCAACCGATTTCGATGACGAAACTGGTGAATTAACTCTTGGTAGCAATGGACAGTCTTATATTTATAATGTAGCTGTACCTACTACTTCTGCTAATATTACAAAAATGACTGTTGTAATTGCCAAAGCAAATCCAATGCACAGACTTTACAACCCTAACTCTGGTGAACATTTCTATACTAAAGATCTTAACGAAAACGATACTTTAGTAGAATTAGGCTGGAAGAGTGAAGGAATTGGTTGGGTAGCTCCAATTGATGAAACAGCTGGAAACAGACCTGTATATCGTTTATATAATCCAAACGCTGGTGATCACCACTACACAATGAACGAGAACGAAAAGAACGTTCTTACAAGCATTGGCTGGAAATATGAAGGTATTGGATGGTATTCTTACGATAATGAGGCTAATACATCCATTAAATCTACAGTTAATACCATTGAACCAGATGGTGCTGTAGTTCTTCGTGAATACAATCCAAATGCTAAAGCTGCTGGTGCTCATAACTACACTCTGAACCAGGCTGAAAATGATTTCCTCGTATCCGTTGGTTGGTTAGACGAAGGAACTGCTTGGAACGCAATTAAGTAGTTAACTGCTAAACTTTATCCTTTTACAGTCACTTTTAATATAACTGTTGATAAGGATGTGCTATAGGCTTATATTAGGACTGTGATGATTATCAATCATCGCAGTCCTTTTTGGTTCTCTGCATTTGCTGGAGCTTTACGTGTCCTCCACATTTGCTGGTGGTTTACGGTTGTGTGGGGAATGTGGGTGGATGTGGTCGGACCACATTTTAATCGTAGAGCGACGATCTAATGTAAGAAAACATCATTGATTTGAAATAAGGCGAATGATGGATATTGATATTCATCGTTTTTGAAAACCAAGATGCATTTTCAGCCAGATCCGCTCATAACTTTTTCCTCCGCTTAAACCCTTGACAGTGGGACTCCTGCTCCCTGGACCCCTAAAAAGCGTCCCGGTCGGTTGAAAAATATCTCCCGATAGGGACGCTGGCAGTCTACCAGGGGGCAGCCCACTGTAAAGGGCCGCTTCGAAAAAATTTAATCGCTCCGTAAGTCAATGGGATACCGATTCTCCATAATGGTTGAAACCTCAATGGAAATTGGTCCCCTTTAGGCGACCACAAATAGTTTGTGGAGGGTACCTCCAAGAAAGTGTGGGAAACCACAATTTAGTTTGGAGGAGTAGACCAACCACCCACAATCTTGGATATTCGCTTTACGGTTGTGTGGGGAATGTGGGTGGATGTGGTCGGACCACATTTTAATCGTAGAGCGGCGATCTAATGTAAGAAAACATCATTGATTTAAAATAAGGAGAATAATGGATATTGATATCCGCTATTTTCAAAATCTAAGAAACGGGTAGAAAAAACTTCCGTACAATCAATGATACACAAGCTGTAAAGTGACTTTGATTGTTAAAAACAAAAAATCATTCTATTCAGATTGAATTTAAGGCTCTTACGCAAACAGTCTGTTTGGCTATCATCACTATTATCGATGACAGCAATCACTGCTCATGGTAATAATCCAAAATGCAATAGGCAAACTCATCTCGAATTAGGTATTGTTATTGAATCAACAATATGAATGATGCAAGCTTATTCATTCGCCAGAATTATCAGTGTTAAAAACTACATTCGCGTAAGATCCGAATTTAAATCTCAGAATCCCTTAACCGAATAGCATTGTACTGAATATAAGATTATTGAGGTGAAGATATAATGAAATGTATTTATTGCAACTCAGAAGTAGAACTTACTTCATCAGATATAATAACTTACGCCATTACAGGCGCAAAGTTAACACGACCTTTTGTATGTAAAACACATAATTCCTTTACAAACGATCATTACGAAAAGAAATTTATAACTGATTTGGACTTTTTCAGAAATCAGTTGGGACTTACTACTCGTAATGGAAAACCAATTCAGTATAAAACAGATTTATCAATGGGTGGAATAACCCTTCATAATGTTAAAATAAGTAATAGAGAATCTATATTTGATCCCAAAGACGTTATTGTCGGAACAGATAAAAATGGAAATAGAAGTTTATTAGGTCCTATAGAGAAAATAGATAAAATAAACGAAGGCAAAGCAACAAAAGTTGATTGTAGTAGGGTAACATGCAGCACGAATGTTTCTGCCGATAGTTTTATTGGCTTTTATGCAACTCATAGTGTCGCAAAAATGGCCTATGAATGGTATTGCTATATAAATGGTATTGAAGAATTTCAACCAGAATATAAAGATATTGTTGATTATATCTTAGGAAAAACTGATGGAGATTTTGTTGGAATTATAATCGATAGTTCCTATTATGTCGCTATTGACCAGTTATCTGAAATAGGAACCAACGCTTTTTTTCAATATGATGATATTGATGGTTATAGGTATGTAATATTTGATTTTTGGAAAGTTATCGCCTATAAAGTAAGAATTTGTAAATCTTCCAACGCCCCAGTACTCAAAAATCCATTTTTTATCAAGTTGTACCACTATAATATTGATGGAAGTAAAACATCTAATGGATTTTGCGTCTATTCTGACAAAAATATAACATTCGTCGCTATTAAACCTAATAACATTAAAAGAGAACTATGGAATTGCTTTTGCGAACGTATACGGCAGATAATGACGATGTCTATTATATCAATCCGTTTTCTAAAAAAAGAAGTAGACTTGCTTTCATCAAATCTTAAGAAGTATAATAAGGGAAAATTAGATTTTGTTCATTTATTAAATTATGAAGAAAGTAGTACCATAATCACAATTGCAATCATCACCCTGCTTCATGCTGAAAAAGATAAATATGATTGGACAAAATCGTTCGATCAAAATTTATCAAAAATCCTAGACCTAAGAGATGAGCCCGTGAACATGACAGAGGAAGAAAAAAAATGCTTCATAACAACTTTAGAAGGACTTGATAAGAATAAGACACTATATGAATATATTATGCAAGGAATTTACACATTTCTAGAAATTTACAAACATGAAATGAAGAAGGATAAGTACGGAGGTTAGCTTCGCCTAATGAAGCACACTTACTTCGCGTTCTCTACGTCCTGGATCCGAATCTGATATTTACACTGGATCCCAAGACCAAGTAACCTGGCTGCTCCCGAGAGAGTTGGAAAGCCTAAAAAGCACATATCAAAAAAGCTCTAAACCAATTATGTGAACCGAAAATCCACACAATGGTTTAGAGTCGGTGATTTAAAACTCACTTACAAATTTAGAATACCGTTTTAATCCAGGTATTGGAATTAAGGCTTAAGTGCTTAAGTTGCTAGAGAAACAGAACCCTTTGCAGACATGGATATTCATAATCATAAAAGCGGCAATCAGATCTGTGAAGAACTGATTGCCGCTAAATTTGATTAAAGCTTAGCCGATCTGATATAACCAGATTGAAATAAACGGAAATATAAATCAAATATTGCTATGGCGTTTGGACTGAAAACAGATGAATACTTAGTGGGGCGGACGGTCAGTCCAGTCCTTATTCGAGGCGAATTAAGAAACTGGCAATTTTATCTTCGCTCGGATCCAGGCAGGCCATACCAGGCAATTCCTTCAGGGCGCCAGCCGACTTTGACCAGGAAGTCGTTTTCATACTGGTCTGGAGTATAGTTATGAGAGCCTGCTTTGGCATTGGGGTTGTATTGTCGAAACAGCGGAACGGACTTTCCTTCATCGGAATACCAGCCGATGCCTTCGTCTTTCCAACCAAGGCGTTTCAGTTCATCGCGTTCATCGATCGATACGGTGTAATGGTGATCACCAGCATTCTTGTTATATAGGCGATAGACAGGAACGGTGGAAAGTTTCGGGGCAATCCAGCCAACGCCTTCATCTTTCCAGCCAATGTTGATCAGAAAATCTCGTTCAACCAGGTCTTCGGTATAGAAGTGTTCACCGGAGTTTGGATTGTAAAGCCGATACGCATTGGCGCTGCCTGCGTTTTGCTGGAGATCTGTAACCGTACCAGGAACGGATGGATCTAAAGGATCAACAATTTCAATTGGCAGCAAAGGTTGGTTGGGGTTTTGGCCAGTAATGGGTTTGGAAAGATCTGGATTGTTGTTAGAGGTGTTTGTCGAATGATTTCCACTTCTAGTTACGTTCAGTGTGCCACTGATTGGCACGGTGGCCTGACTGTTATAGATCAGACATTCGCTATAGGTAAAGGCCTTGTCTCCGGAATAAAAGTCACAGTTTAACAATTTTGACTGGCTAACTCCGCTTAAGGTAAAATTACTCAGCATCATGCCTGGAACGGCATCATGAAAGTCAAAGGTATCCTGGTCGGTATCTACAGAAAGGATTACTGATTGATTGCTGAAATCGTTCGATACGGTAGGAAGGCTTTCAGCCCATTGATAGCCCCGGTGTTCGATCAACATGTATTTTGTGTCCGCCCAGTCATCGGGATTGGCGAGAAGCCCTGCAGAAAGCCAGAGAATCTTATTCCCAGAGCAATCCAATCCATAAGGATGTGGGGGATTTGGTGTTTGCGGAGATGAAAAAACAATGTTGGATAACTGGTTGTCTGAACAATCAAGAAACCAGAGATTAGGAAAAACAGAAATATCCAAGGTTCCGGTTAACTGATTTCCTGAGATGTTCAGGCTGCGAAGCGAAGAGGTCAAGTTCATAGAGTTCAGTTTATTGAGAAGCTGTTGATTGGTCAGATTTTGCTTGCTTAGATCCAGACTGATAATCTCATGATCATCGTTATAAAGAATCGTTTGTGTCTCGTTTGATCGATCAAGGGGATCAGAGTTGTCGATCTCTTCAATAAAATTGGCGAAGAGCAGTTGTTCGTCAGCCCAAAAGAGATTCTGAAAACTATATCCACCTTCAGTATTAGACTTGACTATAGAGTCAACATTAAGACTTTCTTTTACATTCAATTCAGAAGGACCAATATTCTTTTGAATTGACTTTGATCTCACATCACCATTGTCTGTATGAATCGCCACTTCATTTCCATATACAGGCAAAGGACTTAAAAACAGAACAACTGATAAAACCGCAAAACCCAGAGCTTGTTTTGACATACTTGTATCCTTCCCGAAAACATGAATCGTTTTCTAACTAATTCTTGTCAAACATCTTTGGTACAGTTGCATCTGAATCTTTTAGAAATGAGTATCATACCCGCTTTGCATATCCTTCCAATTCTTTCCCGCAAGCGATGATCATCGTTTTTGCAGCTTTGGATGATTGCTTTGGTAGAATGTAAATCGCAAGGGTACAAGATACAAGCGTACAAGGTAAAGGGATCGTCTTATTTGAAAAGAGAACCGTTGTTTTTCAATTCCACTTCTTGGTCATCAAGTCCATGAGTTGTAATACTGAAACTCAATGCGACTTGAAACAGATCAAGAAGTTTTTTTGCAGATCCAAGTTCTTCCTATTCCTGGCTTTGTCTTTTATCTAAACATCATTTGGATCGTATGTTCGCAAATGACGATCCCTTCACCAAGGTACGATCTATTTGGTAGACCGGTCTACTGAGACTCCATTGCCATTGATCGCATCGATATTGGGTAAGTTTCCCTGGTCAGTCAATGCTCTCATTGCTTGCTTGTAGCAGCAGAAAGCCTATTTGGGCGGTATTCACCGACAACCTGTAAAGGATAAGCGCAGAGGTGGAACCACAATGCAGCCTTGTGATCAAGGGATGTAAATACTCACATTCATCCCTCAAGCACCCAAGTTCTCAAAAAGCAGACCAAAAGCAATAGAGTTGGTGCTTCGGCTCCTCACTTTTGAATTGTCCGATAAGGAAAGAAAAGGAGTGTGATGTGTCGAGATCTATTCAATCTGCACTCCCAAAATATGTTCAAAGAAGCATCCGTATGCATCTGGATAGAAAAACCGAAACGTAGTTTGGTACTCCATACCAAAGACAACTGAACAATCCCGCTCTTTACAAAGGATAATGAATGCATCTCTACTTACCCACGACAGACACAATGGAAATCGTCAAAAATGAAATCTTCTGTCCGCAAATCATCGATATTTTGGTGCTTATTTAATGTTGGAATCACACTCAATAAATGAAACGTTAGAATTGACCATACCTATTGCACCTATTGCACCTATTGCACCTATTGCACCTATTGCACCTATTGCTAGTATTCTTCTAAAAGGATTCAGACTATAATATTGATTACAACGAAATTTGTCGTGCTCATTCCATTGAATCCAATTCTTTTTCTGTTTTTTATAATTATCTTTTTATACTCCTCTCATCGGTATGATGGAGATCTCTATCTGGACACAGTATAATCTATATTTGCGTAATTTAAAACATATTTTTGACAATATTTTATAAACTTAAAGCGACTATCTTATCTTAACAAATTATTACGTTAAGCTATTGGCAACTATAACTAATTCAAATAACTCTATTATCGATATTTTAAAGTTTATGTTTTTAATTCATTCAATCCGTATTATTTCTCTCTTCTTTTTTTATCCTGTTGATCGTATATGCGTCCTGTTTCTGCTTATTGCATACCATCCTGCAAATACGGTTATCCACCCCTGGTGATCAGTCCTGGCATCAGAATAGCTGGGTAATCAACAACCAAACACCACATTCAAAAAACAGCCTAAATAAACCTCTAAACTAAACCGGCAGATCAAGTATGCTGTGATAACTTTTTTCTTTCTGTCCTGTTTATACTTCTCTACCTTTACCATTTGTGTTTTCTGATTCGGGAATTGAGCCATCATCTTCTGGCTGCCAACAATCAAGTATTCCGGATTCATGTGGCAGCAAGTGAGCAACTGTGATCGCCTTATGCACATGGACCCACCGAGATGCCTTTTACCTGGACTTTTTTTCTAAAGACGTTTTTTCCTGCATAAAAAAACAGAATTGACTTTTGAAGGTTCTTAAAGGAATGAGTGCATAAACAAGCAAAGTACCAAAAGTGATAATGGATGACAATGGATTGCTTGTTGTAAGAAATTCGTCTTGCTCATGGCAGAGTACGCGCAAGGCCAATACTGTTTGCCATCTATACAGTCAAACAGTCATTCAATAGAGTATCCGTATTTGACAATCTATTTCTTCTCGATTCCGTTAAAAGCCCCTGAAACAATCTACCGAAATCAGGGATTTTTCAGTGACCCATTTTTTAAGAACATAGATTTGGAAAGACCTGTTAACGGAAGCTGCCTCGCCTTTGAGTGCAATATTGATACAAAAACCATCTTTATCACATGAACCATTAGTGATAAAATGAATTGAATCTGAAATTCGTGATTTTCGTTCTTTGTTCGGCAAAAGTGAATCTATCTTTCCAATTCTTTTGAGATTAAGAAATCAACCACAGAGTTCCTCTTATGGATGGCAGATCGACAAATGCTGTTGATCGCTATCCAATAATCAGGTCTTGCTGCAAACAATCAACTCATCTGGCCTGTTTCTCTCATTTGAACAATCTCGCTTTTGAGAATGAATTGTGTAGATAGGAAATCTATCCCTTTCTGCCATATGCGTCTTTATCCATAAAAGAAATCACCAATAGAAACATAGCAAACAAGCGATAGGTCAACAATGCATAAACGGCTTGATGAATACAACGTATTCTCAGAACATTCAGCATTACCATTACTTGTCTGTTTTACGAATGCGTTTGTTGCTGCTTCTTAACCCGAAACGCATTCACTGTTCATAGACTTCATTTCCTACTGATGTTTTACAGTAAACGCCCATAGATCGAAAATCAGGATTCAGACTGAAGAATTAAGAAAAGGAGAGTAAAAAACTTGAATTCAAGGAAGAAAATAGCCAGCTTCTTGTTGGCAGGAACCATGGGAATGGGCATTGTTTTGTCTCCTCATCCGGTTTTGGCAAGTACTACTGAAAATGTCAAAGCCATACAATTAGGAACTTCAGCAATCCAGAGTCCGACAAAGACGTATAGAAACGATACGTCTACAGCTGAATATTATTTTGATCCGAACAGCTACATCTATTTTGGACAGGTAAGCAGTGCTAACCCATCAAAACCTATCAAATGGCGAGTCCTGGATGCAGAGAGGACACTTGCAGGTACCTCAGGAATGTTTTTGTTGGCGGAAACATCGTTAGGACCAGTGGATTTTTTTACTGGCACTGCTAATACGCCTTCCATATCTGTAAACCTTCAAAATTATGACGATGGCCAAAAATGGGATGGAAGTAATGCTCAAGCTAAGTGCAAAGTATTTGTTGCGGAAGGAAACAAAAATTTCACCACTCAAGAACTTTCAATGATCACAAGTAGCCTAATCCAGGATAAAAGCACGACTAATTCTAACTTATTTGGACCCGCATCTGGAGATAACTTTGGTCCCTATAGCTGGGAATTAAGCCGTTTAACTGAAAATGATAAACTCTTTTATTTATCTGCTTCTGAGCTAGAACGTTATGTGGCTAACTATAATTACGCTCCAACTCTTTCTCTCAAACCAGGTAAGGATGAGATTTTAGACGCCCAATGGGGATTACGATCATTTTTTACGACTCGGGAATACGGTAAGCAAAAACGAGGGTTGGCTTATGTTTCGAGCGGAGTGGTAGCTGGATTCCCTGAAAAGAGTAGTACAGGGAATGCAGGCGCACATCCCGCAATGAATATCAAAAAAGATAGTATTCTTTTTACAAAGAGTGTGGATTGCGATTTGACAAGCTCATACACTTCTTCAAATTCAACATCTTCGGCCGGAGTAAAACTTGAGGATGTAAATCTTGTAAATAACCAAGTAAATCAACCTACCACATGGGTTTATTCGTGGAAGTTAGTTTTGCAAGATGATAGTCATAATAACTTCTTAGCAGGTCTAGAAAGTGGTTCAAAAAACCAGCAATCTGTTGGCTATGCCGACTGGGAAGTAACTGTTAACTACAGCAATGCAAAGATAGATAGCAGTTCTGGCGGAGGAAACTCAACTTTTAATGCAGCGGATGCTGATTCCTCTACTGATGAGTATATCTCCGCAATGTTGGTGGATTCCACAGGTGAAGTACTTTGTTATGGCGGGCAAAAAGTGAGCGAGGCAAACGGAAAGGTTTCATTTGTGATGCCTGATGACCTCCCGCAAGGTCGCTATACACTGAAGATTTTTAATGAGCAACGTAACGGAACTTATAAAACTGATTACTCGAGCGGTTTTTCAGACATTCCATTAACAGTGGGTAATCCAAGTTCTGGATCTGGTTCATCAGGAGCTGGATCCTCAAATGGAGTTCGGATGTATAGGTTATACAATCCAAATTCTGGAGAACACTTCTATACAGCTCGTCTTGCTGAAAAAGAGTATCTGGTTCGTCAGGGATGGTCATATGAAGGCATTGCCTGGATTGCTCCAAGAGAATCTAACCGACCGGTTTATCGTCTTTACAATCCCAACGCAGGGGATCATCATTATACGATGAATCTGGAAGAACGAGACGCACTGATTGCTTTAGGATGGAAAGATGAAGGAATTGGCTGGTATTCTTCACCAGGAAAAGAAGATCCCATTTACCGTCAGTACAATCCCAATGCCAGCAACGGTACTCATAACTACACTCGAAGCAAAGACGAAAATGATTACCTGGTTGCTATTGGATGGCGACCTGAGGGAATTGGCTGGTACGGTATTCAATGGAATCTACCATCTTCTGAAGAAAAGTAACTGCAAGTTAGCCCCTTCTTCGTCAGTTGTCAAAGTCAATGAGATTTCGTCCACTGAACATGATATAGAACAAGGCCAAAGAGCGTTTTGATCAAAACGTATCTTTGGCCTTGTTGCTTTTATCAATAGCATCCCAAATGTTTGTCAACAATAAGCAGAGTTTCTATGAGTAGCTTCAATTCTCATCTCATGACAGTCTTCATGACCTGACCACCTTACAGAAAATCCATTCACGAAATACTTTTGAATGGATTTTCGACCATTAGAGAGCCAAACGCACTTGGGAAAGAAAAAACGGAAATTTTCTCTATCATACACAATCTGGATAACCGGACGCTTAGTCTAGATAGGGCATTGATATTCCAGAACATAATTCATTTTACGGACCAAAAACCAGTGTAAAGGAAGAAACACTTTTGGTCTTCAATCAGTAAAAGCCAGTCTCCTATTCACTTGTCATTTCAAATCTACGCAAAAGCATCAAACGATTTTGCGATTGTGACAAATAAGAAGACTGGCTTACAAGTAGAATCATCTTCCATTAAGCCGCTGCAAAGCGGTTAATTGGAGAGAGGACCTTCAGATCCCAAAAGAGTATGCAAGAATTGTTTTCTTCTAAACTTTTCAAAATCACCAAGGACTTATTGCTTTAAGCCATACCAGGCAAGCCCTTCAAAATTCCATCCTTTGGCTTGAAGAGCAGCACACTCAGCTTCTGAACTTGTATAGTGATGGCTTCCTGCTCCATTGGCATTTGGGTTATACATGCGATAAATTGCAATGTTGTGATCATCCTCTGCGGTCAAAGAATAGAGCTTGGTTCCTTCGCTGATCCAGCCATAGCTGACCAGTGCGCTCACTTCATCAGCAGAGGTTGTATAGTGATGATCACCATTATTGGGGTTATACACCCGATAAATCGGATAATCAGAAGTAGCAGGAACCGACCAGTCGTTGCCTTCAACGTTCCAGCCAAGGGAAGCCAAGTTGATTCGTTCCGCTTCACTTGTGGTGAATAAATGCTCACCTGTATTGGGATTATAGAGTCGCATCACTGTTTGCGGTCCAGTAGGGATAGTTGGAGTGGTAGGACGCTCAGGTGTTGTAGGTTTATTCTGATTTGTAATTTTCTCGACAATTTTTACCTGGGAAGTCTTAGTAGATGCATTAAGCACATTTGCATTAAATGGGGAAGTATTCGTGATAGGTGCGTCTGCCGCGATATAGTCGGGAAAGACTTTATCTGGATTATCCGGCCCAAAGTAGCTAATGGTAATGCTATTTTGAGCGGCAGATAACGTACAAGTTTTCAATCTTCCAGTAAATGTTACTGTATCTCTATTGAGTTTTGGAAGTGGATCATCAAACGATACACTATTAGTTTTAAGCTTCAGAGATAAGTCTGGATAGTTATAGAGCGAGAATTTATCCACATTATCGCCCTCTTTGAACTTAGTATTAATCAGTTTTCCCCATTTTACATCCACAGTAACTGTAAACGTTTTATCATCTTCCGCTCGTGGTGCAATTGATGTTTTTTCTACAATGCCAGCAATATTGCTTTCAATAGTAAATTCCGAGAAGTCTTTAATAGAATGGGACGATTGAATTTCATATTCAATGGTTCCTGTAATTTCTTCTAGCCCTGTCACCTTAGCATAATTCTTCGATATTTCATCTTTGATACTTTTTGTCAAATCATTTAGAAGGTTTTGAATCTGACTTTTATAAGTACCACCCGTGATGAGGATATCCGCTTCCATAGTGAAATTGCTTTCAGGAAGAAGCTGGTCAGTAGCAACATCTCTTTTATCTTTTATCAGCAAGTTTGAATAGGAGGAAGTCGCCTCTTCACTGAAGGAATAATCATTGTATTCCTGGATTTCCTGAGCATAGGCAGCCATGTTTCCAGATAGTGAGAGAACCGTAGAAGAAGATAGAAGCAGCGTTGCGATTCTCTTTGATGTTTTGGTGAAGTTCATAGTTTTTTCCTTTCCATTTCGAGGTAATCCCAATATTAATTATCAAAAGACAATTCTGAGCTCAAAATACCAAAAAAGGTCTAGAATCACTAAGCCATAGATAGCTTGTGGTTTCTAGACCTTAGTAAATCTTAGAGTATTAAAGTAGGCTTGATATAGTTAAAGTAATTTATTAAATCTATATAAGATTACTTCAGAGCACCCCAGGCGATGCCTTCTTCTAACCAACCAACGGATACTAAGAAATCATTTTCAGCTTCGTTAGTAGTGTAGTTGTGAGCGCCAGCAGCTTTGGCATTTGGATTGTATTCACGGTATACATCTACTTTAGTAATGGAGTTTGCAGTTACCGGACTAATAGTAGCACCATTAGTAGTAGTTGCATCATAGGAATACCATCCAATACCTTCATACTTCCAACCAACAGATACTAATACGTCACGTTCTTTAGAACTCTTTGTATAGTGGTGATCACCAGCATTAGGATTGTACAGACGGAATACAGGATCGTTGCTGTCTACAGGAGAAGTCCAACCGATACCTTCATCCTGCCAGCCTAAGCCAACCAGAACGTCTTTTTCTTCCAGATCTTTAGTGTAGAAGTGTTCACCAGAGTTTGGATTATACAGACGATTCAGGATATCTGCTGGTACTACATTTACAGTCATGTTAAAGCCGACATTAGTAGCATCCTTTTTGCCATCGTTAGTGTTATAAACATAAGTGGCTCCATTACCATCAATACCGGAAAGAACACCCTCATCATAAGTAACAGTAGCAGGTGTAACTGCCTCTGTTACCCATCCTTTATTAAAGTCATCAAAGTTATCAGTAAGATTCAATTCGTCGTATTCTTTACCGATATAGATAATCTGTGGGCCAGCCGTAACCGCGGAGTTACCAGCAAATGCTTTCAAATTAATTGCACCAATGTGGTTATTGGAGATATCAAGCTTTGTAATAGCGGTTTCAGGATTCTGAATAGTTAACTGATCAACATCAATTGTCTTCAACTGGTTATTGCTAACATCAAAAGAAGTGACTTTTGGCAGTTTTGGCAAAGTGAGTTCCTGAAGTAAGTTTCCGCTCAGATCTAAAGTAACCAGATCTTTAGCCACAGTTGGAAGATCAATGGAATAGAGATGGTTACTTCCAGCCTTCAGAGTTGCTAAACCATATGTACCAGTTAAATTTAATGTATTAATATAGTTATCTGCAACATCAACAGCAGTAAGCCAAGTATTATTAGAGAGATCAAGACTGGCAATTTCTGTACCGTTGATAGTAACATTGCTCAGTGCTTTATTCTGAGAAAGGTCTAAAGTAGTGATAGGCGCACGGTTTGTCACTGCTCCGCCTGTCAGTGTTCCTTGTACCGTCACACTAGTCAAATCAGTTCCAGCAGGCAGATTTAAAGTTTCAAGGCTAGCAGCCCCAGTAATGTCAACAGTAGCTAAATTTGCATTTTCAGACAGATCAACTGTTTCTAAATCGGAAAAGTCAGTAACTGTTAAACTCTCTAACTTTGTGAAGTACTGAATACCAGTTAAATCTTTAATGCCTGTCGGACCGTTAACTACAACAGTTGCAGCAAGAGTACCACCAGTAGCAACACCAGTATTCCCTGCAGCTGTAGAGTCTAAAGTTAAATCTGTAACTTTTTCAAATTCCTGTTTAGAAATTTTCTCTCCATCTTCTTTTTTGAAAATAGTACCAACAGCATCTCTAAAATCTTTATCAGGGAAGTTAGTGCTATTCAGAACTACGCCTGTAGATACACCGGCATTTGCATTACCGTTATTGTTTTCTTCAACAACATCGAAGTCTTCTGCGAACACAGCCAGAGATCCTGTTGCGCTCAGAGCCATTGTTGCGGAAGCAAGAGCGGCAAAAATCTTTTTGTTCATATTGGTATTTACGGGCAAACTCTTTGGTGTGAAGTGGAGCGGTTCCAACAAGATGCCCAATGTATCCTTCGACATAAGCTATGGCTTCAGTAGCAATTCGCTCAAGATTCTTCTGGACCTCAGTATATTCATCCTGATCAATGACAACTTTTTTATTGTCCAGGTAATTATCCTTGTTGATCAGAACTATTTTTGTGTAGTCGAGTCCAGATTTTGAATGAATGGATCGTTGAGTTCCATGGAATAAAAAAGCGTTTTTGTGGTTGATGTGTGAGCGGAAAGGAATACAGATGTAATAGTTGTAATGAGTTGCAACTAAGAGACAGCTGTATGGACGACCTAATTTGTACATGAGTTCTGGGTAATCTGCTTTGGGATAATCGTTTATAAAATCTTGAGTCAATTGGTAAATGTCTGCAGTAAAATCCATTTTCGACTTCCTCTCGCATAAAAAAAACGGGGAACACCTTTCAGTGTCCCCGTTGGATTCTTCGCTCGGTCAATTTTTAT
>CAJTVE010000034.1 GCA_910579655.1 uncultured Allobaculum sp.
TACACTGCCAGCAGCGGTAATAAAACAAAAAAACCGCTTTAATCCATTGGACTAAAGCAGGGGTGTGAACAGTAACCGGACGATAAATGATCTCAGTCAGGGAGAACTGGTCAATCGCGAACAGGAAAGTTACGATTGCCAATAAGATAACTTGCATAGTAGTCTCCTTTAGTTTCGGTTATTCGATTGTAAGATCAGCTGAAGAGTTTCGATACGTCTTCTTTTGCTGTGTTTGGAGTGCGCTGGATTTCAAGGGTAACCCCGAGATCCTGCAGTTTTTTGAATGTAGCCACATCATCATCGTCAACAGCAACGCTGGTTGCAACCTGGCGTTTGCCTGGGTGCATATGCATATTCCCAATGTTGAGAGTCTTGATGGGAACGCCTCCCTCCACGAGTTTGAGTGCGTCCTGTGGTGTTTCCAGAATCAGGAAAATTTTCTGATTTGGGCTGGCTTTTCCGATGACCTTAATCGTCTTATCCAGACTGAAGTAACGAGTCTGAGCATAACCTGGAGCAGCCATGTTCATCAGACCCTGACGGAGCTGGTCTTTAGAGACTGCATCGTTGGCAACTAACAATAAATTCGCTCCTACAACTCCTGACCACTGAGTAGCCACCTGTCCATGAATCAGGCGGTTGTCAATACGAGTAGCAACAATATTCGGCATATAAATCTTTTCTCCTTTCTAATGTCAAAGCTTGCTTCTCTTTCAAGCGCTTTCGATGTTTCCATTATAGAAGATTCTATAGATTCGGCGTTACACAAATCACGTCATTATTTGCACTTTTTAATATTCATTTTTGGAATTTAGCCTGATAAAGCCAAACAAAACCTTATTTTTGTCAAAATTATGAAGCAATTTGTACATTTTATTTGATTTGTCGAATAATTATGGGTTAATTTACGGTAATTTTTGAGAGATAAGCGGGATACAATAATGATAAAAATAAGATTTAAGTTTAATCCTGCCATTCTTTGACTTCTCAGGCAGAACAATTGTGTCTGAATTCAAATGTAAAGATATCGTTAACGTTACATGCCGTCAATGGTCAGGTGTAAGCGTTTACTGTTTGTGTTGTACAATTCAGGTTATGATAAAATGGATAGTCCTTCCAGTAAAAACCAAAGGCCAATCGACGATCTGGATCACACAGCCTTCCAGCCCTTCTGACAGATTTAAATATTCCTTTATGCATCGCTCATCTTTGTGTTTTCTATTTATCTCTTTTCAACAGGAATGATTTTCGGCACTTCATATAGTTTTTTTCTGTTGAATTCAGGTCATTCATAATGCACAGAACTAAAAAATGCATTTCCCTTGATTTCACCTCAAAAATGTGTACTTTTATGGAGAAAACTAGTGTATTGGCTTCAAAACAATCCAGACACTGCTTTTAACCTTTCAATTTCTGCTTCATTTTCACCCATTTTTCCCTTCTGTTTTTACAGATTCTTCCTCATCTTTACTCAGATTTCCCTCAGGCTTATACTTTTCAGTATCAAAAAACTCATGCGCTTTGATTTGTGCCTTTTAAAGCGGCCAGAGAAGAAAAAAACGAGTCTGCAAAGACCCGTCAGGAGGAAGTCATGCTCAAGCGTACAACCCATTATCAGTTTCAGCCGTATGGGGAGATTTTCTACGAACTCCCAGATCTGAGTAAAGCTGCTTTTGATGGAACCTATCAAGGTGAATCCATCCCACTAAAGAACAAGACAGTGACTCATGTCTCTGTCTCCAAAGATCCGGTCTATATCGGCTGTAAATCCGGTATTGTTCTGCTTGTCGTTCAGAAAGGCGATCAGCCGGATGCTTCCTATGAACAGTTTGTTGTTCACCGCATCGTCAAGCTGAACCGCAATGTGCGCTACGGACTGATTTCCATTTCTGTCAGTTCTGAGGCCATGGTCTATTCCATTCCGCATAACTGCCAGACACTGCGGCTGCCTGAGCCGATCACTTTTGAACCCATCGAAACAAGACTGCATATTGAAGAAATTCTGGCTACCTATTATCAGGTGCGCAAAGGCGATTATGTCTTTCCCGGCGAAGCCCATCAGTATTATGAGCTGATCTACATTGACCATGGTTCGATGGAAACAGCCGTCGAAGGGAAAGATTTCCACCTGGAAAAATACGACCTGATGGTCTATGCCCCTGGCCAGTTTCACTGCCATCACACCGGACCAGACCAGAACTGTTCCTATCTGACGGTTATTTTCCGGATGAACGACGCTCTGCCCGAAGCCCTTGAAAACCGGATCTTTCACAGCCGCAAAGATATTTACCAAGTCCTCTGCCGGTTTATGAAGGCCATCCAGAGTGACGACTATCTGTCTAATGAACTTTCCATTCTGTATCTGAAGGAAGTCATGATTCTGCTTCACCAGTTTGATCACAAGCATGCAATAGATGCGAACGTCAATCCGATGCAGATTCACTACGAACATACGCTGCTCAACGAGATTCTTGTCTACATCAACAACAACATCTATTCGGCCTTCACCGTTGAAGATCTGTGTGCCAAGTTCTCCGTTTCCCGTTCTTCTTTACAGAACCTGTTTCGCTCCAACCTGCAGATCTCACCGAAGCAATACATTTCGGAAAAGAAGCTTTCGCAAGCCAAACAGCTGATTCAGGAACATAAGCATACGATTTCTGAAATCAGCGACATGCTCGGCTTTACAAGCATTCACTATTTTTCCCGGAAATTTAAAGCCCAGTATGGTGTCAGCCCGACGGATTATTCCAAGTCCATCAACCAGTAAAACCAGCTTTTTCTAAAACGGAAAACCGACCTTCCTGGTTTGTCTGACCATTCGATTATGCAATCCTATTTGTGTTGTTTTAAGTCATCCGGATAGGACATTGGTTCAGAAACCGGTATTCTACAAGTGAGCCAGAAAGGCTCACTTCATAATCAAATTCCCTTTCTTAAAACTTTCTTGAAAAAAGAGTCCACTCGGGCTCTTTTTTCATGCCAAGTGCGTCTTCCACTTTAGATCCGGTTTTCCCAAAGCAGAACTCCAACGAACTCGTGGGCTGACTGACACATGGACGATCCGAACTGATTTGGCAAAAAAAAAAAAAAAAAAAAAAAAAAAAAACGGATGCCCCACGACACCCGTTCTATTCGACTGTTAATGATTTGAATTCGATCAAACGTCTGGAAATGAAGATCTAAATCTAGATTCCGTCAGAAAAATCTTCTTCGTCTTCATCGATGGCTGCAGGCTGTTTGAATTCAAAAGCCTGAACCTGATCTTTTCCGACGGTCACTGCCTGCTTGGCCAGTTTATGAACATCGTCTACGAATTGTCTGACCATGTTGATTTCCAGCAGCATACCCAGATTCGTTCCGGCAACGACTTCATATCCTCTTGGATAGCCCAGTTCAACACTCAGCTTGAACGGCGATCCGCCTGCCAGATCTGAAAGCACAAGCACGGATTCGCAATCTGCCAATCCATCCATGGCTTTTTCCAGCTTTTCAGCCAGAAGGTCTGTAGAATCTGTCAGATTAAAATCCACCGCATAGTAGTATTCTGCCGGTCCGGCAACTACATTCAGTGCTTCTGTTAATCCGGACGCAAAATGGCCGTGGCCAGTAACGATTAAACCGATCATTCACTCTTCTCCTCTACTGTTGTTTCGGTCTCGCTTTGAATTTCATAAGGATAAATGGTCACACCCTGTACTACACGGTTGACTTCACCAGTTGGGCATGGGTTATCCGGGGTAACGCCCAGAGAGATCGACTTGAATAAGGCGATGACCTGAGCAACAAGGATGTAATCAAAGGCGAGATACATATTATCTTTAGCGAAAAGCAGACCAAAATCAACATAGAGATCGACTAAATCACGAATTTCCACATAATCTCTGGCCGCAACGGCAACAAGTTTATTTCCCTTGCGTTCTCTTGAGACTTCTCTGATCAGATCTAAATCATACTGGCGCTGATAGGGATCATCAGAAACATAAACAATCGTGAGGGTATCTGGATTGATCACAGATTTTGGTCCATGACGGAAGCCCATTGGAGAATCGAATACAGTGTCTACAAGGCCAGCTGTCAGTTCGCAGATTTTCAGACGGGATTCCTGAGCGATGCCTTTGAGAACATTGGCGCCAAGATAAACGATCCGATTGAAGTTGTAAGTCTTGACCAGTTCTTCACAGGATTTATAGCCATGATCAAGGAATAGCTGTGCTTTGAGAATGACGTCTTCGAGCTGGACTTCAGTTTCGAGCAGATGATCAAGATTGAAGCAGAGCATTGCGGCCAGCATCATGTTGGTAAAGGAGCTGGTCATCGCAAAACCTTTATCGTGAGTTTCTGGTGTCAGGTTGATATCGAGCGCATTGCTTCTTGTTGCAGCAGATTTGGCCAGGGCACCCTCTTTGTTGCAGGTGATGAATAAATGGTAGGCATTTTCTTTGCAGACGGTGTCAGTAACCTGAACGGCTCCGATGCTTTCAGGAGAATTTCCGGAACGGCCAAAGCTGACCAGCAAAGTCTTGCGGTTTTTATCGAGATAGCTTTCAGGAGATTCAACTAAATCGGTAGAGGCATAGGATTTAGCACGGAATCCTGTGCAGGTATTTACGAAGGTAAACAGTGCATTTCCGACATATTCACTGGTTCCGGCCCCAGTAAAGATAATGTCCAGGTTTGGATCTGCAAGTAATGGATCAAGAAACGCCTTGATCTCATCTTTTCTTTCTTTGATCTCTTTTAATGTTTTCTTCCAGGTTTCTGGCTGCTGGTAAATTTCAGCGGCAGTAAACGATCCATTCGCAGCTTCCCAGAAGCTCTTATCATGACCGAAAATCATGGCTTTCGCCCTCCTTTATCTGATGAGTTCATTATAGACGTGTTTGCACATTTTTATCTAAATTCATGATTCGAATACTAATAAATGCAAATATATCGTCGGTTTGTCCTGTTTGAATCCCATCTTTTCACATTTTGCATGGAGATCGGCATATCGTTGCGTATAATAGGGAAAGATTGAAAGGAAGACTCTTCATGTCCCGTAACCTCGTTGAACGAAAACCATCCAATTCCCGGGTAATTGCACCAGATCCCGATCAGCCTGTCGGCAAAAATCTCTATATCGACAAAAAAAGACGAATAATCTACCTGTCGCCTTATCTTCACGAAGCTTTATATCTGCCGAAATTTGATTACAAAAAATTCAATCGCTACAAATCCCGTTACCTGATTGTTGCCGCTACCTTCATGATTCTGGCTACTGCCTTTGATACCTGGTTTCACTGGCCCATCTGGAGTGCCATCATCATCACGGTCGCCTTGTGGGGTGGACTGGAATACAGTTTCTACAAATTCCAGAAAACACTTGTCCCTGTCAAAGGATTTGATGCAGCCAAATGTACGCCTACAGTTGATTCTGTCATTGCTCCCGATCAGCGCAGCAAATGTTATCTAAAAGTCGTTCTGTACATCCTTCTGGGTGTTCTTCTGGTGTTTAATGCCTATGACCAGCACTACAGCACCATTATCATTGTGGCCTGCTGGGCTGCTTTACTCTTCTGCTTCTATACCGCATTCAAACTGACCTGGATGCTCATCAAATCTCCAAAAAACTGATCTGCAAAAGAAAAAACGTCTTTGCCATTCTATGGATGTCCACGGGATATCCACAAAAATGGCCAAAGACGTTTTTTGTTTTATGGATGATGACATATATGCTTTTAAGGCATAAACAATCACATATTGTAATAAGTGACCAAAAATTATGTCCGAGAGATATGGTTCATACGCAATCTGTGTGGTCCGCTAAAAGTTACTGGTGAACACTTCTTTTCTTAAAGGATTTTAAGAGGACGTAAGCAGAATTTTCCAAAAAAGCCACAAACTTTGCGTAAGAACCTGAAAAAGCGTCTCTGCCTTTCCATGGGTCTTTGTATCTTTATGGAAATGGATCAGAGACGTTTTACTTTTCAATCTGGAAATGAATAAGAATGTCCAGCCAATGGCTGACGCTGCCTAATCTTCCATTGTTTCAATGTCGTAATAGCAGTTGAAGGTTTCGGCTGGCTCTAAAAGCATTGTGTTTTCCCGCTTGTCAAAAGGCACTTCTACCTTCTCCAGGTCGGAATGGCCAAACCATGGCTCAATGCAGATAAAGTTATTGCCATCGCCAGAATTCCATAAAGCGACCAGCGGAAAATCCGGGAAGGAAACTTTTACTCTTGGCTGATCTTTATAGTACAAAGTGGCACTGCTGGCGCTGATCTTATCAAAGATCAGAGTTGCATATTTGGCAAGATCCGCATGGCTGAGCTGCCAGGTATCCAGAACTTTCTTTTCCCGCACAACGGGTGAAAGGTCAGACTGAAAGACGATTTGTTCAGCTTCGGCTGCCGGAGCAAAGTGAATGGAGAAGTCTTCAAATTTTTCTCCATCACAACGTACAGTTTTAAACGCTGGATGAAGGCCAAAGCTGAATGGCATGCTGACATTACCCGTGTTGGTAATCGCATATGAAATCCGGACTCCCTTTTCAAGCAGATGATAGGTCATTTCAAAATGGAAGTCGAACGGGTATTTGCTGCGGGTTTCATCGTTGGAATCAAAGGTGTAGGTAATGGACTGACCATCTTCACTCACCACGCCATTTAAATCTTCATAGCGGATCAGACCGTGGTTTTTCATAGCATAGGTTTTACCTTCCCATTCGTATTCGCCATTTTTCCAGGTGCTGCCTACCATCGGGAATAAAGATGGGTTGCGTCCGCTCCAGGCTTCATCTGCCTGATACAGAATTTCATTGCCATGCTTACGGTCAATCAAAGAGATCATCTGACCAGCTGGATTATCAGTTGTTAAAGCAATTCGATCATTTTCGATATGAAGTGAGCTCATGATGGATACCTCTTTCTCTCCGGTTCTTCAGCCAGACTGTCACACCACCTTCACCAACCGAGCCGATCACCACATCTGCTGCTTCTCTGGCTTCCTTGCAGGCATTTTTCATGGCGACGCCGCAATCCGCTTCGCGCAGCATGTTGACATCATTGGGACCGTCACCAACGCAGATGACTCTTTGATATCCCTTTTTTCGGCGAAGTATACGAATGATATTTTCTTTTGAAATTCCTTTGGCACGAACTTCAATGCAGTCGGGGTAGACAACGACAGAATTATCTGTCAGCAGCTCCTGGAGTTCTCGTTTCTGGTTTTCATCTCTGGTCCAGATCAGGATGTTGCAGACGTCATCACCTTTCCATTCCTTGACTTTTGGAACCGTTAAATACAGTTTACGCCAATGTGTACGGGTTGCGAGATCTTCTTTGCGATTGAAGTAGTTTCCTTCCGGACCGGAATAGCGCCAGAGCAGATCATGGTCCCGGCAATAGTTGCGGATTTTTTTGATATCGGATCCCGGAATAAGCCAGGCGTCCACCAGATCCAGATCCTTACCATAGACAGCCCCTCCGCCTTCCAGAATGATTCCGGCAAAAGGATACTCAAGAAACTCTTCCGGCAGGTGAATCGTCTCATAAGGAGAACGACTGCTCATCAGATAAAGATCAGCTCCATTCTCCTGCAGATAACCAAATTCCCGAAACAGGTCGGGGTCAATTTCATGAAACTTGTTATCATATATGGTTCCATCAATGTCAAAAAAATATGCTTCTTTCATGCGTTCAAAACAGCCTTTCATCATAGGTCTCTGGTCTGTAAAACTTTCGCAGCAATAAAACAGAAACAGGCGATTTTCCAAAGCAGAAAGAGATTCTTTCCTTCAGGCACTGCTTTCTGCCCCCAGTTCAATCCTGTTCGATTTATTTTCGATTCAGCTTCTCGATCATTTGGTTTCAATAGTCCTGCGCGAAAATTCGTTTGATCACAGTCAAAATTAAGTTGTCATTTCTGACCAGAAATGCGTGTCGTTTGCGTGTATTCTATCGTACTGTACTTCAGCGAACAGCTGAATCTGCCACGCCTGATCTGCCTTCCCTGCCATGCGATCGGACGCCTGAATGGATCTTTCTTTGCGTTCTTTCGTCTGGTCCTTCTGAATTCTTCACTTCTGTCTGAAATGATCAGTTTTGGTTGGCGCTGCAGAAAGACGATTCAATCTGGTATTTCCTGGCAGGCAGTTTGATTGATTCTTTCGTCTTAAAAGAAGGAAGGCGAAATCCTTTTCAGCTTAGCAGTCGATGGCGTTTTTTCTTGCCATTTTTGATTTTCTTTCGCGATTTCTGCGTGATTCTTAAGATTTCTCATCAATTTGAAAGAGAATTCTGCCTTTAAAAGCATAATCCTTTCTTCAGTCGCATTTCGATTGAAATGCCAGAAAAGGAATTTATTCATCGGTGAGTTAATCTTTGAATCTGGTTTTCTTCTACGCTCTCTTTCTGAGTTTTCTGACTTCTTTCCTGTCTCTTTCTCCTTCTTCCTTCTTCCTTCTTCCTTGTTCCTTATCCCTTTCTTCCGTCTGGCCTTTCTGTGCGTCTGGCGTGTCTGGTCCTCCAAAGACAAATCCAGGCCGGCTGGACAAAAGCAAAACAGCCGTTCCAAACTTCATCGGTTTTATTTTACTCACTCAATTTATAATACAATTATTTATTTTTATAATCGATTGTTTTTATAATCATTCACTTTTATATCTGCTCAGATTGATACGGCCAACAAGTCGCTGCCCTCTTTGGCTAAAAACGGGCACGAAAAAAGAGCAAAGGCATTTTCACCTTTACTCATTGCTGCTTTGCTAGCTTCCCTGGTGGAAGTTTGCGAGCAGTTTGGCACGCTGCGGGCCTTTTAATTTCTTAATGGCTTTGGCTTCAATCTGACGGATCCGCTCACGGGTAACGTTGAATTTCTTACCAATCTCTTCAAGTGTCCAGGTGCGGCCATTATCCAGGCCAAAGCGCAGACGGATAACCTTTTCTTCACGTTCAGTCAGTGTGGAAAGAACTTCTTCAATTGTTTCTTTGAGCAGCTGATTGTGAGTATACTCCTCTGGAGTCATTGTTGATTTATCTTCAATGAAGTCTCCAAGGAAGGTATCATTTTCATCACCAACTGGCGTTTCCATCGAAACCGGATCCAGAGCGGAGCGCTGAATTTCATTTACACGTTCGGCGGTCATATCTTCCATCTTCTCAGCAATTTCTTCTGGAATTGGGTCACGGCCCAGATCCTGAACGAGCAGACGCTGGATTCGGGTCATCTTGTTGATGGTTTCAACCATATGGACAGGAATACGGATAGTTCTTGCCTGGTCCGCAATGGCACGGGTAATCGCCTGGCGGATCCACCATGTGGCATAGGTCGAGAACTTAAATCCTTTGGTGTAATCGAATTTTTCAACGGCTTTAATCAGACCGATGTTGCCTTCCTGAATCAAATCCAGAAACAGCAGTCCCCGGCCAACGTATTTTTTCGCAATGGAGACAACCAGACGCAGGTTCGAGTCAATCAGAATCTGTTTTGCGTCTTCGTCACCGGCTTCAATGCGTTTGGCAACCTCAACTTCCTGAGCAGGGGTTAACAGTGGAATCGCACCGATCTCTTTCAGATACGCTTTTACCGGGTCGCTTGTTTTGCTGTTGGTGGATTCGGCGAAGGTGCGTTCCAGTCTGGCCAGTTCTTCTTCACGGTCTTCGGCATCACCATCGACGTTATCATCCGGATCATCCGGATCGACATCGAGATCTTCAGCTGTCAGCTCATCAGCATCCAGCAGATCTTCATCGACATCTTCTTCTTCGTCCCCAGGCGGGGTGATCTTATGTTCCTGACACCATTCGATCATTTCATTGATCTGGTTATCGTCCAGACGCAGTTTGGCAAGTGCATCAGAAAACTGTTTCTGATCTAATGGTTCACCTGTTTCCTTTGCTGCTTCCAGTACGAGTTTGACATCCTCAATCGAATTAAATGTCAGACGTTTTTTGCTTGTTTTTCCGGCCATTCAAATCTCCCTTTCAAACGCAGATACCTGTTCTTTACCATATTGGCACAGATTTCCGATTTTGATCCAAAAAATGCACTATCGAACCACCGACTTTTCCAGGTTTCGATCCGTGTTCTGGTCTGGAATTCTGATGTCGTCGTGCTTGATTCCACAGAAGGCTTCAATTGTCTTCAGATTGGCGAGTGTTTCATCATAACCAAGCTGAAACCACGGACGAAGCTTGCGCGGATCGGTTGTATAACGAGTCACACCCATATCCACCTGCGGGCGGATAACCAGAGCCCGGCCTTCTTCTTCAAGCTGGTCGACCCGGTCCCATTGCTTCTGGTAATTGAGGTGACGATTTTTCAGATTTTCTACAATGACTGGGTCCCGATAAATCAATTTGGCAAGCCATAACTGCCACTTTGGCGCAGGCTTGCGACGGTACCCTTTTTCTTTGGTTGAAATGATCACGAATTTATCACAGCCATGTCGTTCAGCCTGTTCAATACTGATCATATCCACCAGGCCGGCATCGAAATATTTCTTTCCACGCCAGCGGTATGGCTTAGCCAGTAGCAAAAGAGCGCAGCTTGCCTTAATCAGGGTCATGCTCTCATCCACATACGGCTTGCCAAAATATTCAATAGAATTTGATTCCATATCGTAAACTCCAACGTCCATGTCCGTATCTGAGCCGAAAAAGGACATGAAATCCAAAGGAGCGTATTTTTCAATATAATCGTTTGTGGCTTCGAGGCCAAACAAACCGCCTTCCTTAAACAAAGGAATCAGCCCGATCGCGCCTTTCTGACTGGCTGCATCGATGGCTGTCACTTCCAGACGCTCAGGCTGTCTGGCGACATACGCCAGCAGCACTTCTGCTCCCGAAGAAACACCGACACTGTATGGAAAATAAATATGGTGATCCAGAAAACACTTTAAAACGCCAGCTGAATACGCAATCTTGGTTCCGCCGCCCTCTACTACGAGGCCGACGTTATCCATGACGTACGACTCCTTCTTCTCTGGCTGCTTTTGCAACCGCCGCAGCAACCGCATCGCAGACTCTGGGATCCAGGGCACTGACAATGACATAGTCATCACGCAGTTCATCTTCTGGAATCAGATCTGCTAACGCTTTTGCGGCAGCCATTTTCATCCCCTCAGTAATCCGGGTGGCTTTGGCATCCAGGGCGCCACGAAACAAGGCCGGGAAGATCAGGACGTTGTTGATCTGGTTTGGATAATCAGAACGACCGCATCCAACTACGCGCGCCCCTGCTTCTTTGGCCAGATCCGGTGCAATTTCCGGTGTCGGGTTCGCCATTGCAAAGACAATGGCATCCTTATTCATCGAACGGATCATCTCTTGGTCGACCAGATTGCCTTTGGAGACGCCAATAAAGATATCAGCGCCCTTCAAGGCATCTTTGAGCGTTCCACTTTCGTTTTGTGGGTTTAAACGTTCTGCGAGTTCTTTCTGCATCGGGTTTGCGGCATTTTCAGGGGTAATAATGCCTTGCAGGTCACACTGCCGAATGTTTTTAAAGCCATAATCGGCTAATAATTTAGCGATTGCACTGCCGGCTGCTCCCGCTCCTGAGAAGACCACTTTCGCTGTCTCCTTCTTTTTACCCGTCAGCTTTAAGGCATTGATCATGGCAGCCAGAACGACACAGGCAGTGCCATGCTGATCATCATGGAAAACAGGAATATTCATTCTTTCCTGTAATTTTGCTTCCACTTCAAAACATTTGGGGGCCGCAATGTCTTCCAGGTTGATGCCGCCAAAAGAAGGTTCTAAAGCAGCCACGGCTTCGACAATCTGGTCTGGATCCTGAACGCTCAAAACGATCGGAACCGCATTGACATGGCCAAGTTCCTTAAAAAGGACACATTTGCCCTCCATAACCGGCAGACCCGCCAGTCCGCCGATATTGCCCAGTCCGAGCACTGCCGATCCATCAGAGACAACTGCAATGGTATTGCCCCGGCCTGTATAGACATAGGCTGCTTCCGGGTCTTTTTCGATTTCAAGACAAGGGGCTGCAACGCCTGGGGTATAGGCGATGGCCAGATCTTCACTCGCTTCCAGTTTTGGCTTGGAAACAATATCGAGCTTTCCCTGCCAATTGGCATGCGCTTCCAACGCTTTTTTTGCGTAATCCATTCTTATCCCTCCAGAATTCTGCAGACTACATCAACCATCTTGGTGAGTTCTTTGATTGAGACAAATTCATAACGTCCATGGCAGTTGCCATCGCCCGTTCCAAGATTTGGCGTGATCAATCCCCGCGCCGTCAGCATTGCCCCATCCGTTCCGCCGCGAACCGGCTTGCTGGCAGGAGCAATTCCATTTTCTTCAAGAGCGCGTTTGGCCAGATCGACAGAAGTCATATCGCCATACATGTAGTCTTTTAAATTGTAATACTGATCATTGATTTCAAGCTTACAGCAGTCGGGATAAAGTTCGTTGATATAATTCTGGACAGACCGCAGAATCTGTTTTTTCTGTTCAAACTTCTGGCGATCATGGTCCCGGATCAGGTAAGAAAGGCTTGCATGTTCGCATTCGCCTTCCATTTCTAACAGATGCAAAAAGCCTTCATAGCCCTCGGTAAACTCCGGCCTTTGCCATTGAGGAAGCATGCCCGCAAAGGTTACCGCTGCTGCCGCTGCATTGATCATACGGCCTTTTGCATCGCCTGGATGGATCGTTTTTCCTTTAAATTCAACATGAGCCATTGCGGCATTAAATGTCTCGTAATCCACTTCACGAATATCGCCGCCATCCAGAGTATAGGCAAAATCTGCCGGGAATTTGTCAAGATCAAAGTTCTCAACGCCCCGTCCGATTTCTTCATCCGGTGTAAACGCAATGAAAATCCGGCCATGCGGCTTATTGGATTTCTGAATTCGTTCAATGGCATCCATAATAATCGCAATCCCGGCTTTGTCATCGCCGCCAAGCAGCGTCGTGCCATCGGTCACAATCAGATCCGAACCGATACAGCGAGTCAGCGAAGGAAAATCTTCACTGTTCATCGTAAACTGATCATTCAGCCGGATCGGACCGCCATCATAGTTTTCAACAATCCGTGGTCTGACATCCTTGCCGCTCATTTCAGAAGCCGTATCCATATGAGCAATCAGACCAATTGCCGGATAGTGATCATCTTCTGTATTGGCTGGCAAATAGGCGTAAACAATGCCATAAGGATCAACCTCAGCCTGGTCAACACCCATTTCAGCCAGTTCATTTTTTAACTCTTCAGCAAGTGCCAGCTGTTTTTTCGTCGAGGGGGATGAAGACGAATGGGCATCTGACTGGGTATCAAAAGATACATATTTCAAAAACTTATCAACTACACTCATAGATCTATCGGTTCTCCTTTTCCTTCTGTTCACTGTTCTGTCTGTATTTTCTTATATTTATCCGTTATTAACATGCGCCTGAAATCCATCGCAATAAAATGCAAAAATTACCTGTCCATAAATACAGGACAGGCCATTTTGGGCGCAATCGCGCGTACTTTTCATTATAATCCCTATTTTTAAAGACAGAACAAAGTCATTAAGCCGAAAGGCCCTTTCCAGTTGGAATACCGCCATTTTTCAGTCGATCTGACCACTTTGTCCAGTTTGAAAAGAACTTTACTGTTCACAACCGCTTACAGATCTCTGTGTTTGGAATATGAACATCCGCATAATTGAAGACTCCAGATAATAAATTGTCCTGAACTAAGCTCATATTAAGATTAAAGACAATTTTCGTACAGTGAACCGAACAGATCTTTCCTTTCAGGCCCAAATCTTTATCTAGATATTCCCTTTTTATTTACATTTTTCACCACCGATCACCCTGAACCCCAGCTTTCTGAATGTTTAAGTGTCACTCTCAACCTTTATAAGAACCATATGTATTAGGGAGGAAAATAGATGCGATTTACAAGTGGTTTTTCCCTTTGAACCTTTATAAGAACGATACGTAACCTTTATAAGAACGATACGTAACCTTTATAAGAACGATACGTAACCTTTATAAGAACGATACGTAACTTCGGGCGAATCCGTAAGATTCTCCGTGGCGGAAATGGTTTTGAACCTTTATAAGAACGATACGTAACTGCAACCCGCACAAATCGATTAGGGGGCAGGCTATGGTTTTGAACCTTTATAAGAACGATACGTAACCTGGAAGTGTCATGAGTTGGGTATCAGTCATGAATCTGATGTTTTGAACCTTTATAAGAACGATACGTAACGGTTCTAGTGCAAGAGTTGGAAGACGGCGAAACGAAAGTTTTGAACCTTTATAAGAACGATACGTAACCGAAACCAAAGCCGTGAAGTTGACTAAAAAAGAACTTAAGTTTTGAACCTTTATAAGAACGATACGTAACATGCTGGTGGAAGATTTGCGACTTATTCGGATATTCGTTTTGAACCTTTATAAGAACGATACGTAACTGGGAACCTGTCTGCTTAGGTGAGGGGGACTCTGTGTTTTGAACCTTTAATAAGAACGATACGTAACGCTAGATCAAACGGTTATAAACAGTTCCAGTAGTCTAAGTTTTGAACCTTTATAAGAACGATACGTAACTCGAAAGATGAACTTCCATCTCTCGAGGCCTTTCCATTTGTTTTGAACCTTTATAAGAACGATACGTAACTCGAAAGATGAACTTCCATCTCTCGAGGCCTTTCCATTTGTTTTGAACCTTTATAAGAACGATACGTAACTTGCAGTCGTCTGGTTATTACCGACAAAGGCTTCTATAGTTTTGAACCTTTATAAGAACGATACGTAACTAAACATGAGGTAAACGAAATGAAACCAACAGAATTTGTGTTTTGAACCTTTATAAGAACGATACGTAACAAGAGGCTTCGGGAAAGACAACTCCATACCAGGCGTGGGTTTTGAACCTTTATAAGAACGATACGTAACGTAAAAAAAGCGAAATGCGTTCAAATCCTTATTGCGTTTTGAACCTTTATAAGAACGATACGTAACAAGAGGCTTCGGGAAAGACAACTCCATACCAGGCGTGGGTTTTGAACCTTTATAAGAACGATACGTAACCAGACTTACCGCTTTTTCAAAAGGGAAGGCGAAAAGGTTTTGAACCTTTATAAGAACGATACGTAACCTATGAACAGATCCAGCCAGACGGTACAGTTATTCGAGTTTTGAACCTTTATAAGAACGATACGTAACTAAATGGCAGGAAGAAAGTGGATTCTCCATCCAGCTTGTTTTGAACCTTTATAAGAACGATACGTAACGACCATGAAAAGGCGTTTTCTGAAAAAGACGGATTTGTTTTGAACCTTTATAAGAACGATACGTAACTAGTACACGTTAGCTTCATTCGCCTGGCGGTCCATCAGTTTTGAACCTTTATAAGAACGATACGTAACCTATGAAGGCGCTGCCTATCTGTCCGATGTGCTGGAGGGTTTTGAACCTTTATAAGAACGATACGTAACTGTGGCATACCTTAACGACGTCCTGGCGGCTATCGACAAGTTTTGAACCTTTATAAGAACGATACGTAACAAAGAAAACTATGAAAAAAGTAACTTACGCATTTCAGAAGTTTTGAACCTTTATAAGAACGATACGTAACGTTTCGGCCCGCTGATTCATTCAGCTGGCTGATTGGTTTTGAACCTTTATAAGAACGATACGTAACATGCAAAACCTTCAGGAATGATGTTAACACTACTGATATGTTTTGAACCTTTATAAGAACGATACGTAACATATTAGAACATTTAGGCGAAAGAACAAGTAGATATAATTGTTTTGAACCTTTATAAGAACGATACGTAACTTCTTGCAAGGGGCTGCTTCAATCTTGAATTTGTTCCCGTTTTGAACCTTTATAAGAACGATACGTAACCAATGTGGAAAAACGTTAAAGAATTCGCAATGACCGTTTTGAACCTTTATAAGAACGATACGTAACTTTAACATCTATTGGACTTCTTGCACCTGCTTTATTCGGTTTTGAACCTTTATAAGAACGATACGTAACAGGCAAAAAAAATCGAACCAGAACTGAAGGTCTATACCCGTTTTGAACCTTTATAAGAACGATACGTAACGCGGATTGCGCTCGGATCCAAGAGAGCTGCTTGCGGGTTTTGAACCTTTATAAGAACGATACGTAACCAAATTGCAAAGCAGTTGAAGAAGGGGGGATCAGAGTTACGTTTTGAACCTTTATAAGAACGATACGTAACAATCGAAGTCAGCCAGGAATCCAACGAACTGCCGCGTTTTGAACCTTTATAAGAACGATACGTAACCTCGAAAATGCCGGATACATCAAAAAAGGGAATTACAACGTTTTGAACCTTTATAAGAACGATACGTAACAAGTCAAAGCTACTATCAGGTCGATTGAGAAGTCTCATGCGTTTTGAACCTTTATAAGAACGATACGTAACAGAGAATAGAGTATGTTATTCGTGATTTCCGCCATTTTTCCGTTACTGAGACAAAATATAAACATATTCCAATGAGCACTACGACATTTTAACATAATTATTTCGACTGACAGGCTTTTTAGTCAATTTCTAAGGCGGTTTTCCTTCCTTATTTGACCTGTCAGTCGAAAAAGTCAAATGATATTTCTCGGTTTATTCGGCATTCCTAAGGTCTTTTCACATAATTCTTCATCTCGATAGGTAAAGAAAAATCTAATTTGGTCCTCAGGTTTCAGACTAATTTGGGCAAGTTCATCCTGCAGTTTTCTGAATTTTGACGGAGTAAGCTTCCCCTGAAACACCGAACGTTGAAGATGAAACAAGTATTTTCGAAGAATATTCATGACCTTAGTACTAAGTCGTCCAGAAATATTGTAAATACAAATAATATTCATATAAAACTCTTCCTGTTTATCTTACTGCTACCAGCTATGACTATAAAATTTCAACGGATAAGTCGGATCAAGCAGGTGCCGCGTAAGCTGGTGGATATCATAGCGGATCACCGAGCGATAAGAACGCATCCGATTTCCATATTTGATTTTTCTTTGAAGTTCATTGTCATACGCTGCGGCACATTTTTTCATTCCATCTACTGTCAGATATACTCCGCCATCTTCCCTTCTTTCAAAATCCGTTTTCAATAATTGGTGCCTGCGTATCATGCCCAGAAATAACCTGTCAACCAGAACAGGCTTATAAATGTCTGCCAAATCATACTGCAGCCCGTATCCGCTTCGCTGATCACTATGGATAAATGCCAGTTCCGGATAAAGTTTACTGAGATGCAGTTCAGCTAGCACAGTTCCATAGAGAAGATGATAGCCGAAACTGATCACAGCATTGAATTCATTTTGGGGTGGCCTGGTCGAACGTTTTTCAAAACTAAACTCTGTATTGGACAGAATCTGGTCAAAGCATTTGTAGTAATTCTTCTTGGCTCTGGCTTCCAGCAATAAAATTTCTTCAACAGAATTGCATTGCGAAGTCTCTTGAAGTGTTTCCTCAATGACCATGATGGAGTCAGCTGTCATACTTCCCTTCTTGTGGTAATATTTCAAAATTGATAAGCAGTTATTGAGACTGTAAATCTGAATGACAGAGGCTATATGGCAGCATTGCCCTGAATCATTGACCGCAATAGCCTGGGCACTGAGAATATCTCCAACTGGAGATTTAGAAACCGGAAAAAACGATCCGATCAATCGACCATAGTAGTTAAAAAACAATATCGAAATTCCATGGTGGTAAAAAAGCTCCAGAATGCGCTTATTCACGTTCACTTCCCCGAACACATTCAGAGTTCGAAGCTGTGCCACAGGGATCAAAATTTCTTCATCATCACAATCCAGTACGACGGAGCCATTTTTCCTGCGAATGGTTCCACTTTTGAAAAGATAAAAATCATCCATTTTCTATGCCTGTTTAACCTTCTCAACTTATCAGTTCTTATCGAGATCGACAATTTTTCGGGATCTTTTTTGACCTTGATTACGGACAACTGCAATCATCCCAAATCCGGCAGAACTTTTAGCAGAAAGACCTGTATTCCAAATCATTTCGAATGTTGGATAATCAGTCTCGATTGTAAAAACACATGAGTAGGAAACATAAAAAGTCTGTTTAAAACGGATCAGTCTTTTCTTGGCAGACCGCACTTCTTTAATCGAAAAATCGGGTGATGTTTTCAAATTACAGGCTGCAAATTTCTTTTTCAGATTATTCACGCACGCCTGATAGAATTCATCTGACTCCGGACTAAAATACTCTACTCGTTTATCCATGGTACGGTAAGCAGTTACGGGCGAGATTGTTTTAATCACCATTTCCCTTTTTCCTGAAAAATACGGCAGATTCTCTAGTTTGATAGATTTGATCACAGCTTGCTGGGTACCAAGCAGGATTCGGTTGTTTTGCAAAAGAAACTGGTAGAGATACTCAATAAATTCTTCGAATTGTGACCCAATCTCCAGCTGGCACCCCTGAGGGAATGTAATCGATCGTCCATGAATCTCATATTGACCCAGCAGGTCTGAGAAGACAAAAAGCTTAAATTTCTGGTTGCCAACCTGATATCCTTCGTTATGTAAAAACTGACAGTATCCATCTTCTGGAAGCATGCTGTAAATCCACCCCTGAACCAGATAATGATAATTCACTGGAAAGGTTAATGGGCTGGAATCAAATTGAATGATCAGTCTCAAATTTTCCACCTCCTATACAATTTGTTTTTCCCAGGCCAATCTCTTTCCATCCACTCGACAATACAACAGGCTGTGATAGAGCAAGAGTTCCAGTATGACCTTCAATGGCCATTTTTCTGGTTGGCAGCCCTGTCGACTCCATTCGAATGTACGGACCACTTTTCCATTCTCCTTGCGCAGGGTTCTCTGGATCATATTTCAAGCAGAACTCTGTCTGGTACCATTTCTGATACCAGTCATTCATTTCAGCAGTGAGTGCCAATGGCGAATGGAATTCCTCAGGCAGCCTGACTGGCGTTATAAAAGTTAAAGAGGATATTTTGATCAGGCTTTCCTGAACCCGTTCATGACGAATGCTCTTTAGGTAGAAGAACTGATTCATCAAAGTCTGTTTCATTTCACTGAGTGCAAGATCAGCAGTCGATTTCAGCTCTTCGCAAGAACCAACCCAGAACAACTGGATTTTCAATTCCTCTTTCGGTTTGAACTTTCTTTTTTCAAAAGGTGAACTCGGACAAAGAAACCCAGGATAACCTTTATAGTGGCTTCCAGTAATCCAGTAATAACGACAGTTCGAACTTAAGGGGCATTCTTGGCACCGCTCACTCTTTTGCATGCAGCAGATGCGGTGAATCAGCCGCAGGATCCGGCGATAGATAAGAATGGAAGGAGCCTGGTGAAAGCAAGCTCCTTGCGGAAACGATAGGCAGATTTCAGTTCGTGTCAGCATATTCAAACAAAACAAATCCGGTTGCCCATATGTCTGTCGGAGTTACCGCAAAAGAAAAAGTGCGGGGAAAGTCAGCAGGATCCGGAGCGTTTTTTCCTTTCATACTGGCCGGCGAAAAAACCTGACCAAAATACTCTTCAAAAATTTCTCGATCATTGAGGTAAAATAATCGGCTGACAGTTTTGAAAAAATATGTTGTGTTCTGACCGAGGCGCATTACAAAACTGTTTTTCTTTGTATTTTGTTGTTCAGCCAGCATTCTGACCTTGCCCAATCCAGATAAATCAAGATCTGGTGGAAGATCATCATTTTCAATCATGTCGGTAGAATAAGTTCGAATAGCTTCAATGAGCTTTTCTTTAGAACAGAAAGATTCAATTAACTCTCTTTGTATGGCATCCATTGGATATTTTTTTATCAGCAGTTCTTTTCTGAATTCATCAATTCTAAAAGGGTATTCAGTCAGCGCAACCTCGCCGCTGCTGATATGTTCGCTCAGTCCACAGGAATACTCTGTCTTTGCTGGATCATAATAGTATCGGTCAACCGCCAGCAGTTCCATAGAGCGAAATGAGAGATCCTGAACCAGCAGGCAACCATACAGATCCCTGACGAAATCATCGTATTTACTGGCCTGCTTCTGATCCAGGCCATAAATCAGCTGAAGATAAAACAAAGAGGGGGTCGTTTTTTTCACCGACTGACAGAACGTCAGCAGATTTTTTGATACTTTACCGTAGTTCTTTTTAAGCAAAGTATATTTAAATGCGCATTCAATCGCTCCTTTCAGCGTGGATCCTGGAATAATCGGTAAGTTGAGAGCTTTTACTTGTTCCGCAACTTCCAATGATCCCGCTTTTCGGTTTCCTTTGCTTTTGCTCAGATAAGCCTGTAAAGTTTCTGGCTCATACCAGTCAAGACAATAAAGAGGTTTGGCTTCTGGGACAGAGCGGGTATTAAAAATGGAGTAGAAATCGCGTTTGCTGTCAGATCCTCTTGCTAATCGATTTAAATTGGCGGGATCAAGCAGCTTTTCTGCGGGCAGACTGCTTAATAAATCTTCAATTGCATACCGTGAAGCAACACCGTTCTTGCAAAGATAGCAAACCGGTTCAACATTCACGCCATTGCCCACATGAACCGGAGTAAGAATGGTGACTTTAGTCTTTCGATTTTCATTCATATTGTTACCCCCAGTCCATAATGGTAAAGTTTCTTTCCTTTGACTTCGACCTGAATAAGCTGGCCGTACCAGTCTTTCTTCTGAGAAGTATTCATCAAACTTCCTTCCTTCAGTTTGGAAAACGTTCCCGTAAATGCGTTGCCGACAATGGAAAATGAGCCTCGAAAACTGGAAGTCTCGATTTTGTAAAATGATTGATCAAAGTTAAACTCACCCTGTTCAGGAATACATCCACTCAACAGGAAGGCATACGGTTCCTGCTGAGGCAGGTTGAAATGATACTCTTCCACCTTTTTTAGTCTGAAAAGATTCAAACCCGAAGACCGATAAGGTCCAATTCCGGTATATTCAAGCATCTTGAAATAGGGGCAGAACTGCTCAGGATCTAAGTCACTTTTTACAAATACACACAACTCCGAAGATTCAGAAAGATACATCTGTTTCTGATAAAACAAATCTTTATCTTTCTGAATATCGATGGCTCCGCTGCGCGTCTGCTGAATCGTTCTAGCCAAAAAAGGAGAGGGATTATCTTTCGACTCCTGAAGAATGGACAGACTTCCACTCTGCTGAATTCTGATCTGATCCGAATTCAGTAATTTCTGTTTCAGGCCAGCGAAATCTCCCTGCAAAATATAATGCTCAAAAACCGATTCAGTCATATACTGAAATTTTTTCAGACGTTTGAAATCAGAAAGGACAGACAATTTCGTACCATTGGAAAGGCTGCCTACCACAGAAGACAGTTCGCTTAATGAAAGAAGTGGTTTTGCGCTGGCCGGAATCAGTCCTTTCGGAAACATGGAAGTATGAACAAACCAGGGGTGAGTCTTCAGCGAATGAATATACTCCTCCATTTTCTGCTGCCCATCCTTCATCTGAATAGCTGCACACAGAGCACCAAAGATCGTCTGTGCATCTGGAATTCGAGTAATCTGCCCATCAGCACAGAATGTCAGGCGATACAGTTTCACAGAATCACTTCCTTAAATTCCAATCCATCTGGATAGGAAATGCGTCCATATCCTCTTGTCCCACTTCCACCCAGGTAATTCATACCCAGAAGATTCAGTCCTTCCAGAAGGTATGTTTTCATCTTTTCTTCATCATCCCCTTCAAAAACCTGAAGAATGACTTCCCCTTCCAACAAAGCCCCCGCTGGGATTCGCTCGATAAATCGAGGATTTGAAGCCTTTCCTTTTAAAGGGTCAATCGAGTTCTCTGCTTTAATTTCAGTAAATATTCCCTCTCCTAAGTAATCCTGAACCACTCTGGCTGATTTCTCTGTAAGAGTAGCGTCACGGAAAATAGCTCGGCTGATTTGCAAAACACCCTCTTTTTCACTTCCGTCGCCAAGTGGTGTAAAAATGCATTTTAAAGTCGGATCTGAAATTTCAAGCGAATATTTTTCATTTCCTTTCTGAATCAGTGTGCCGTATTTTTGCGTAAGCAAGGCTCGGATTTTTCCTTTCAGACTGGATCCAGGAATATATGGACGATTATTGAGTGGATTCTTGATTACTGTTGAATCCGCCCCTCCAATATCGAAAGAGTCTTCACTGCCACCAATGTGCAGGCCGCTTTCCAGCTTCATAACATATTCCAGTTTCAAGATCTTATTCAGCATTATTCTTTTCCTCCTAAGAATTTGTGATAAGCCACAATAGATGTAATCATCTGATCAAACATTTCAATATCGTCTACAGTCGTAATAGAATGCTGATTGACATTGGCATAAATGAACTTCAGGAAACTTTCATAACTTGTCTTTTCACCTTTTTGAGCGCGGCCAACGTTGTAAGCCGTCATTGGCAGCAATACAAATAATTTCTTTTTAGCCTGCGAAAAATCGGTTGAACTATGGGCGAGCGTAAGCGCCTCTTTCGTTACCTGGAGCACTTTTCTGATCTGGTGGGTTTTCAGACCGATAATTTTATTGGCATTCTCGTACAACAGTCCTCCTTCCAGGAAAATTTCAGGACGATTTCCATACTCCTCCATCAGTGGCTGGTCGATCTGTTTGACATCTTTAAAAAGATCTCCAGGTTTTGATTTATCGAATTTTTGTCTGTTTCGATTATTCTGCAAGTTATCCCTTTGATTTGGCCTGTTTGCATTGTGATAATTTTGCATAGCTGATTCCTTTCTTTATTGGTCATCACCTTAATGATCACCTAATCTCGTCTTTTACGATTATTCGCTCGTCTCTTTAACGATCGTCTACTCTTCACTGTTCCGATTAATCTGTGATGTTTGCAGATCATGATGTATTTATATTACGATAATAAATGGATCTAATTCTTAGATCGTGTCTGCATAATAGCCAGTTTCATTTCGAGAACCAGTTGGCTGAGCTGTTTTTCAAACCTTAAATCTATCTCTTCTGGAGTGAGGCTTTTGTTTCCATCAGGAACAGGAAGAATCTCATTCAGGCGTTTTTTCATCTTGATCTGAAAGTCCTTGTCTTTTGTATTTCGAACCAGTGTGTACAAAATCAAGGGGAGTCTTCGTGACAACTCCATCCGTGAAGGCATATCAATCATTTTCATCAATCGGTAAAACCCAGTTCTTGAATAAGCGCCCCGACTGATGCATGAAATCCAGTCTTCGGTATTCTCCAGAATCTTTTCAAATTCCTGAAAAGAAACAGTCGTATCCAGAAGTGTGACTCCGTTTTTCACAAGATTTCCTTTTGCGTCGGCTCTTTCTTTCGAACATTCAAGCATCCGTTCAGCCGACTGAATGCCAAAGCGTACTGGTTCTTTGGGATTCTGAATCCAGATTCCGGCTGAGATAGTAATATTCTCATTTTTGACATAATCAGAAAGCTTCTGGTGAATCCTTTGAGTCAGCTGCAAAATACCGGCAGCCGGACCAAGAATAACCAGATCATCGCCTCCTGCGTAGTTGATATAAAACATCGTTCCATTTGAAGTGAGTTCATCAATATCCGGATTGACTTGTTCTGAAACTTCCTTACAAATCTCAACAAGAGTCCGTCCAAAAAACACTTCCATCAGACGCGATAAGGTGAGGTATTTCGACAAGGATCTTGTTCCCCGTGGCAGGCCGTAGGCAAAAATAGATCCCAGATTATCAACATCCATCTTGAGGATTCCCAGTTTGGGATCACCCCAGGACTCGTCGACAAGTGTCTCGCAGATTTCATCCAGAGCAATCACCTCATTCGACCGATTCAAAGGGATGCTGTTGGCAATCAAACGAGTATGGCCCATCCAGGGCGTATTCATCGATTCAATGTACTCGCACTCTCCTGCATACCTTTTTGCAGTTGCGCGATCCATCATCCAAAGCGTGCATGGTCCTGCGTTCAGTTCGACACAATTCTGGCTGGGCTTTTTTGGCACGTAATCAAAAAAGAAAAGCAAAACTGGATCAGCATGATGAACAAGGAGATCCGATAGTTCCAGAATGGTCTGACAGTTTTTACAGATTGACTGGTCTGATAAACTTCCGCAAAGCTCGCAGCATGTGGAATGCTCTGCTGGTCTGTAAAAGAAATCTGGTCCAAGAATAGAAGCATATTTATGGCTTTTTTCTTCTTCAAGCTGGGCTTTGAGATCCATGGCTTTTTCGATCTTGAACCGCTTCAGCTCCTCTGTATCACATACGACTGAAGACCAGACAAATGTGATTGCTGTCCCAAACATGAAATATAAATCCTTTTGCAGCTTCGCAGATACTGTCTGGACTTTCAGCTCAAAGTCATCGCTATCCGGCAACAGCAATAATGCACCGCCACCAGTATTGAAGATGATATTTACCTGTGGCATATCAAATTCATGCAGATAACTCATCGTCACAATGTCTGTGATTAATGAGATCATCAAAGAACGGCCGCGTAAGGACTTCGCAATTTTCTGTTTTGTATCCGATCCTTCAGTCACTTTAAAAATGAACTTCTGAATCCCAGACATATCGAATTCCAGCATTCGATACGTCTTATCATTTCCGGTTGCCTGGCAGGCGGCAATGGCAGCGGCAAGCTTTGAATGATCATACAAGGACACAGCGGTCTGCCCACTTTCATACGTTGATGCCGGGACCATCACCATGTATTGATTAAACAAAGCGTACATCCGATTCAAAGCCTGTGAAGTGATATTTTTCCCCAGTTCCTCTGAATTCTTGACCTCCTGATAAAACGACTCCATCAGTTTCTGATATTGTGCAATGGCAACAGACAAATCTGGTAAAGGTTCTGTTCGTTCATGAGGGGCGCCCATTCCTGACAGAGAAGACAATTCAAACCATGCTGGTCTGGAAGGCTTGCCGAAATCGACTTCCCTGAAAATCGAAGCCAGTCTGACTTGCTGGAGTTTCACTTTCTGGTTTGGATCTTCATCATCCAGTTCATTGCTTTTGCGATCAATTGCTGCCGCAATACGATCTCCATTTCGAATCCAGGTGGCAAGATCGCGCGGATCATTCAGATGATGAGAACTGACCTGGGCTTCAAATGCATCAAACATTCCCAGATACTGTCGAAGAAAGCGGCTTGTATATCCGGCATGAAGATGACTATGGAATTTTCCCCGTGGATGTATCGGAGTTACATCCAGTTCCTGTTCGGTTAAATCTGACTTTTTGTAGCTTCGCTGCATTGGTTTTCCAACATCGTGAAGCAGCGTTCCATAAGCGGCTGTCAGAATATTCTTATTCACAACATTCCCTACTCTTTCTACTTTTTCTTCTTTTTTCGATTTGCTCAGGGATGCACTGACTGGAAGAACGATCTTTGAAATCAGCTTTCGAAACGGTGCTTCAAATGCATTCTGGCTGTCAGATCCCCCGTGTTTCTGGCTTAAAATCTGGAAGAGTTGAATCTCATCAGATTCCAGTTATCAGACTGTATTCATCCAATCGTCCCCTATCTATAAAGGGATTTCTCTACTCGCAAAAGAAATCCGTTCAGTACTTCAAAAACCTGGCAAACCGATAGATTGTTCGCTTGACCGTATTCTGGTCTTTATCCTGGTACTCTTCTCTTTCCAGAGTTCCCTGGGCAGCGACCACCTGAATCTTTCTTTTTTGAAGGGCATGAACCATGCGATAAGTAAAAACAAATTCTCCTTGGCAAAGAACTGTCGGATTTTCATAGGCGGTCACTTTCTTAAGATAGATTTCGACCAGATCGTCAATCTCCTTATCTGTCATCTGAACTTGAATCTGAGGAAACGGCAGATCAATAACCGTTCCAAACAGTTGCCGGGCTGCTTCCGTCTGCGACTTCGACCAGAACTGGCTGGCATGGTTTGTTATGTTCAAAAGCACCTTGACTCCTCCTGCAACGCACTATCCTTTCTGACAACCACAACAGCTGTTTTTATGGCAGACAGAGCGAGTAGATCAATATAGCACAACAATTCAAAAAGGGGTTACATTTTTCTGATTTGATCAAATTGTTGGATGATATTCAACATTTTTAAAACCGTCTTTTCTATATCCGTTTTCAGATTTCTGGTTTTAGAAGAAGTTGAAGCATGGTTGACCACATTTCGGCAATCTGTGCTGAAATGATGGATGACTTCTTCGTTTTCTGGAATAGTTACAATGGACTGAAGACGCTGAATATTGTCTCCATACGGCTCAAAACAATCCTCAAATCTCTGATAGAGATTCTCCCGAATGTGCGCATCCTTCCGCACCCCTGTCTTTTCCTTCAGATATTGGGTAGCGTTGTATGGGAATTTTTCCTTATCGCGTTTCGATCCATAGAAATGAATTTGCTTGATGATCTGTCCAGCATCAAACCTTCTGGCATTTGGATCGACAGTATTACGGATCAATTCCCTTCCGAACAGTTCATCTGTAAATGTTATTGCCAGCTGAAAGCGCTCATGTTGAAGCAGGACACGGATGATTTCCACTAAATTCTGAGTCTCTGAGTTGTTTCGACTGACTTTGGCAAACTTCTCCTGAATCTGCTTAGCCAAAGGCGTCAAAAGAATATATGGGTTTTCACCTGAGGCTTTATCGCGCTTGTTTACAATTGCTTTGGCTTTTTCAGAGATCTGTAATACCGTAGAAGCGGCTGCATCCAGATTGCAGAACTCTGTCATTTCATTAAACTGCGCCAGAGCATCCATCAAATTTTCAATTGTCTGATCGCCAAGTGATAGTTCCTTCCAGTCTTCACGGCGAATAATCAATGTTCGATCAAACTGCGATAAGTATTCTGTAACTTTCTGCATCTGATAATCTTTAGCAAGGTCGTGCACGATGCTGTAAGACTGTTCCGTATTCTGCTTTTCTACTTCCCCATAAAAAACACTTCTGATCCTGACGTTCTTCATTGCTTCGACATAACGCAAAGCAAACAGAAGACGAATCGGAATTTTTCGGAAGCTGTGTGTAACATCCAAAATTACATCGTCTGAATCATCGAGTATGTTAATCAGATGATCGACAAACAGTTCAGAGGTAATATTCTGGTCAATCTGAATCTCATTAATGATGGATTCAGGAATGATCTGACAGAATTCGTCAAAATATCTTTCATGTGATTCTTTAGTTGTGAACACATATACCTGATCAATCTGATCCTTGTAGTTTTCATAAATATGGTGCTGAACCAGTTTTGTGCAGGAAATATTCTCCGCATCATTTTCAAAAAAAGTAATCAGCTCTTTGTACCCATCTTTAGGTCCCAACCCTAAAAAGGTAATGTATTTCATTTTTCCTCATCCTTTCGTTCTTATATTCCTGTATTCCTGTTCTTCTGCCACGCATTCTGAATCTCATTCGTCCTCCTGTATCTGATACAGGTCTTGCTCTTTACTGCTGCCAGACCAGGACTGAATGAGAGCCGGAACGTGGCTTTTTCAGGTTTTTTTGAAAATACCAGCCGTGAAGAGCAATTGGTTTTTATAACAACTCCATTGTTTAAAGCTTCATTAATATTACCATTACATTCCCAATATTTTTACATTATTTTATATTATTTGAATAGAGTGGTATTTTTCAGCTTTTCTTCTATGCCCACCTGAAAAGTGTTTCAAGAATAATCCCTGTTCAATGCTCAATGAACAATCCAGCCTCGTCCTCCATTCAAAAGAAAGAAAGAAAGGGAAAACCTCACTTTTTCCGATATTCCCCACATCCAAAACACATCCAAACTATTTTGTGTTCGAAATATCAAATCATTATCTTATTTGCGTATTCTCTTATTTTTAACTTGGCTCGGCTCCTCCCATATGCTAAGATAGCGGAGCAGTCAACGATGGCTGTTTTGAAGAATAACGCTTCAGAAAATCAAAAAACATTCAATGGTCCAATGGCGCAATTGGTTAGCGTACCTCCCTGTCACGGAGGGGGTTGCGGGTTCGAGTCCCGTTTGGACCGCCATTTGTGCAGATGTAGTTCAATGGTAGAACACGACCTTGCCATGGTTGATACGGGAGTTCGATTCTCCTCATCTGCTCCATTTGAAAATTCTCGGACGAGTGATCGTCCGTTTTTTTGTATCCTTTTCCTTCTTTCTCCCCTGTTTTCTCTTTCTCCTCTGCTTTTTATCCCTTACTTTCTGCTGACTGTTCTTCTACAGTTCCTTACCCTTTCAATCCTTGCTTTAAACCTCGCCTGTAAAAGTTGTCATTGTCGTCCTCTTTTTGCTTTTCCACACCCTTATCTGGCTTTCTTTTCCAAGTCGTGCATATTTTGTCTTCGCACCTTCACATTTCCATTTCCTTCCACGAAAAAAAGACCGGCGAACCGGTCTGAAGTTTCGAAATATGGAATGTGCAGAGTACTTGAGTCTTTATTTTTAGTTTCTGGCATTTTGGGCTGGGAAACAAATCTAACGTAAGGCAGCACCGACAGCCGGAACAATCTGCTTCTTGCGGGAAACATAGCCGTTCTTTTCGAACTCTGGAATGGCTTCGTCCAGAATATGGGCATCGGACCCCGCAACAAGGAATTTGGATCCTGTGCCATCGATGTTGGTAAAGGCGATCAGCCACAGGCTGATGCCCAGTTTTTCAGCTTCAGCATCCATGAATTTCTTGAAGTCATCGCGGATTTTATCGATATCTTTGTAGTCATAGATGAACACCTGGCTGATGGCTGTCTTGATGCCGGACAGAACGAATTCTTTGCAGTCCTGATACAGGATTTCCTTGAAGTCTTTGCCCTCAATTGTTGCGGTATGACGGAAAAGATCTTCAGCCATTTCTGCTGCATTCAGGCCATATTCCTTTTCGATGCGCTGGGCTGTGAAAATATCCGTTGGGGTGCAGGTCGGTGACTTGAAGTTCATCGTGTCACTGATCATCGCATACAGAACAAGCTGGGCGATTTTTGGATCCATCTGGATTCCGTATTCCTGATACATCATCGCAATGATGGTATTGGAAGAGCCGACAATCATATTGCGAAATACGATTGGACGGGCGGTTTCCACGTCACCAATACGGTGATGGTCAACGATCTCAAGAATTTCTCCCTGATCGCGATCATCAATGGATTGTTTGGATTCATTGTGGTCCACCAGAATGAATTTTTTCGGTTCAGCTTTTAACAGGTGATAACGCGCAACCGATCCGATAATCTTATTGCCTTCTACCACTGGATAGGAAGAGTGACGGGTGCGAAGCATTTTCTTTTCAACATCTTCCAGATATTCCGTTGGATGGAATTCAATGGCTTTGGATTTTGGCGTCATGATGAATTCGACCGGAATGGCCCGATAAATCATCTGAATAATCTTCATGATGTTATACGGGGTGCTGATCAGGGTCACACCCATGGATTTGGCCATTTCAAAAATATAGTCATTTGGCACAAAATTTTCGGCAATGATGATGACCGCAGCCCCCTTTGCCATGGCTTTAATCATGTCATCTTCATGATCGTTGAGCACCATGATGGCTCCAGTTAAATCACGTTCCATCATCTTCTTATCCGAAATCCGGACATCGCCGCTCTTGGCCCGGGTTCCTTTATACAGAATCTTGCCATGAACAACGTCGCGCAGGTTTTCATCCGGCGTGTCTTTTAAAAGATTGCGGGTGATGTTGAGATCCTGCATCTGGACTTTGGAAATATCGGCCAGGGTGACCATGCCGGCTAAGTCTCCGTTGTCATCCAGGACGTAAATGGTTTTCGTATTGTTGCTCATCATCAGATCCCAGCCATAGCGCAGGGTATCCTGACGGTTGATCAGAATGGCTTCATCAATTTCAATTTCTTCCAGCGAGTTTTTCGCAGTTGTCAGTCGCAGCGGGGCTGGCACTCCGACTTTGTTAAGAATGTATTTTGTTTCGGGATTGAGATGTCCAAGACGGGCTGGGACAACATTTTCCCCCAGTTTCTGTTTGAGGGCTGCCAGGGTAATGGCGCCGCACACAGAATCTGTATCTGGTCGTTTATGACCAATAACATAAACAGGCTGATTCATGATTTCCTCTACTATCTAAATCTCTAAGTCTTATTAGATGGTACAAGTATATCACGGTCAGCCTGTTGAACTATTTGCTTTCAGAATTATCGCCAGTGACAGTTTCTTCACTGTTGACAGCGTCTTTTAAGCCTTTTTTCAAAGTGAATTTCACAGTTTTGCTGGCAGGGATAACAATCTGCTCTTTTGTTACCGGACTCATGCCGGGCCTTTCGCCTCTGGATTTGACAACGAACTTTCCAAACCCCGTCAGATCGACGACATTGTCTTCAACAAGATTTCGGGTAATCAGGTCAAAGACTGTGTTGACATAAAGACTTGAAGTTTTGAGTGGTAAAGAAAGCTCTTTGGAAAACTGAGAAATCAGATCCTTTTTGGTTACAGTACTCATAATTAAACTCCTTTTGTCTACCGTGCAGATTCAACCATACCCGTCAAACTCAGCTTATTGGCTATACATGAAAAAGAACAGACACAGGGTATGGAGACAAAAGATATTTGCCAGACAAGCGCTCTGCTTTCTCCTGCTTCCAAATCCAGAGCCAATTCAGGCTTGGAGGCATGAAAAAGCAGTGTGATTTCTGATCTTTTCATTTCATTTTCGGAAGAGTGATCTTCCAGATTTAGCGATGGCCCCCTGATCGTCCAGGTTTCTTTTTCCATCGCATACAGCTGTATTCTTGAGGCCTGAACATGCAGGCTGACAACATAAATATTATTTTAAACACCAGCTATTATTTTCAACAGTATATGCACACCTTTGGTCTTCGTTTTCTCACTTCCGTTTCAAAATTGTATGGATTTTATGCGTTTTCACCATGAAGATCGCCTTAGAATTTCGTTGCACAAAATGGCCGTGTCTCCTTGCTTTTCCACTATCCCTCCCTGTCCTTTCAAATCTGCTTTGGGCACTAAGGGCAGGATGGCTTTATTTATGCATCATCTGTATTGTGTAATTTTTTTAGATAATGGGCAGGGTGAAGAAGACCATTCAAAGAAAATGCCGCTTTGGCATTTCATCTTCTTTTCTTTCTACGATATACCAGAGTTATGGAAAAGTGCATCACTTGTAAGAAAAGAATTCCTGCTTTTCCAAACTGGCCAGCTGTCAGCCCAATCCTGCCCATTTTTGAATCGTCGCATCTTTTTTACGCTCGTATAGTCGTTCTCTTTTTACGCTTATATGGTCTTTTATGGTCTTTCTCTTTCTACGATTGCATTGTCTATCTCTGCCGGGAGTTTCAAATATAAGTTTGTCTATACGTTTGCCGCAGATGGATCTAACTCTTTTTGCCAGCCTTCAGACTCATGCAGAAAATTCGGCCAGAAAAAAACGGCCAGAGCAATGACTGCTGCTGGCCGGACAAAAGAAAAACCGGGCTAGGGTACCCGGTGAAGAATTCAAGATGGTGCCGATACGCGGAATTGAACCACGAGCTCATCCTTACCATGGACGTGTATTACCATTATACTATATCGGCGACTGCTTGATTACTATATGATATTTCCCGAGCCATTGCAACCTTTTTTTTCAATTCTTTTTAATCCTGATTCTTTGATCACCGGATTCGAGAATCGAAAGGGTCGATACAGGCTTATGCCCGTTTCGAACTGCTTTGGGAAAATCCGTTGCCTATTATACATAGAGACCGCTCTTTATAGCAAGTCCTCCAGCCAGTTTTTGACAAGTTCCATGGGCAAACCAACCACATTGCTGAAAGATCCATCCAGTTTATCCACAAAATCGACATCCTGAATGCCATAACTGCCAGCTTTATCTAACGGACCCCCGCTTTGCACGTAGGTTTCAATCTCTTCATCGCTCAGCTGGCGAAAATGAACACAAGTGGTCACGACTTGCTGACGGAGTCTGTCGCCATCAAATAAAGCCACACCGGTTTTGACTTCATGCCAGCCTCCAGAAAGCTGATGGAGAGTCCTGCTGGCCTCCTCTTTGTCTTTGGGTTTGCCTAAAATCTGATCGCCATCCACCACGATCGTATCCGCGCTTAAAACAATCGCATCCGGATGGTCCGCAAAGATTTCTCTTCCCTTGGCTGCTGCCACTTTCATAACAGCTGGATCAATGGCTCCAGCTTCAAAGATCTCTTCTCCTTTGGCAGGAATACAGTCAAATTCAGGCAGAATCTTCCCTAACAGTTCTTTTCGTCTTGGTGACTGACTGGCAAGAATGAATGATTTCATAGACTTCCTCTTTTCCAGATCCATTTCTGAATGAATCGATTTTTCTGGACAGATCCAAATTTCGAGTTGATTGTAACAGTTTTTCCAGCTTGTGCGTCCCTTCGTTAAATGAGGTTGTTTTATCCCTGATAGGATAAAACGGTTGCATTCCTGTCTGCGAACAGTGTTCGGCATTAGCCGGCGGGAGAAGGGTTAAGATACAAGATCCTTATCTAAGCCCCGCTTTGAGGACCAAAACTCCCCGAAGGGAATCCAAATCCAAATTTTATGGGATACAGCCCAGTATCGCAGTACTGGCCTACCGCATCCCCCTTACCGACGCAGGACCAGCCTTGAGACTTTGGCACAATCCGAAGATCGTTCCGCCGCCAGCTTCGGCAGGGGGAGTAAACAAATATGAGCTCAAAACTCATATGGGGATTTTCTATATGTTCGTGCCTGGTGTTCGCACTTGTTTTTGGTTCGTATTTTTTGTGCAGAAAAACTAATTACGCAGGGTTAGGCAGATTTTGCACTGCTTAACCCTTTTAATGATGCAATAAGGCTGCAGACGGTCTGGTTATAACATTCAGATCTTTTTTCATAAAACTGCTGGACCGTTTTTCTTGGAGTCCATTTGGTGACTTCAGGATGATTTTCATACATCCAGACGAGGTTATGGGCGGCGTTGATATCTGCGTTGAACTGTCCATGCAGCTTACAACGCGCATTTTCATAATGAGATTTGTCTCTTTGGATTTTGCTTCCGCAGATATGGCAGTATTGGGAACTGTAAGCCTGGTTGACATACGAAGTTTTAATTGACTTCAATCCAGCTTTGTATTCCACTCTTTCCTGCAAGAGGCCATAAATCCAGCCTGACAGCCTGCGGTTTAGTTTTGACCAGGTGCTTGCCTGTCCCCGGATGTCCAGGTTTTCCATGATGATGTGCCCAATATCCGAGTCTGCTTTGAGAACTAAGGCAATCTCTTCATTTGTGA
>CAJTVE010000035.1 GCA_910579655.1 uncultured Allobaculum sp.
TTCGCGAGATGGACTTGATCATAGGTAGAAGATTGAAAACGATTGGACTTGATTTAGTTCTGAAATCTGATATATTAATGGAGCTACTACAATAGCATCCTGCTAAATGTGTCAGGTCGGGAACGAAGCAGCACCGTGCTGGCTCTGTTATGTGTAGTAGTTTTTTTATGCCTGATTCTTGCCTGTTGGTATCTGCCAGCAGGTATTTTATTTTTCCACGTGAAACATTCTGGTGTGAACCCTGTCTTTTTCAGTTTTAGAGACAATCTGAGCTGTTTTGGACTTTGGTGATCTGGATTGGCGAGGTGCACCTGTATTCATCTTGTTCAAGTCTGAATCTTGCCTTGCTATTTGAAGATTCAGACCTTGCTTTGAAACATGAGTCCGCTCTCAATTGTCCTCTTTCCGCCCTGTTTTCTGATTTCCATTTCCTTTTTCGATACTCCCCAAGCCTACTGTCCACTCCTTTTATCAATTTCTTTCTGGCTTTATTTGCATGATTTAACCAGTACGGTTTTTCTTGATGATCAGGATGCAGCTTTGCCCTTTCTCACTGATCGTCTTTTTTCTCTGTCTATTTCCGTTGATGATCACCATCTAAAATTCAGATTCTTACCTCGTCGAAAAAAAAACAGAATCCAATTTCGAACTGAATAAAGAATCTTTGGGATGAAAGCTTAAAGACTGGAAATGAAGGCACGGGATCGAAGATCAGAGAGCCAGTTCAACGCATAACGAGGATCGTCAGAAGAATTCCTGAGAAAATAGAGCTGCTCAGACTCAATCTTTAAAGATGGAAAATGGAGATCTGGATTCGGATTCTTGCTGGATTTTGCAAATGCGGTCGGGATTGGATGGGTTTTTCGAAATGGAGCCTGATTAGAGACTGGGTTTGATATCATGGAAACTAATGATGGAAAACACAAAAGAGAAATATATGAACAGCGCTCTTCGTCTTGCCAAGAAGGCGGAGACATTAGATGAAGTTCCAGTGGGGGCAGTGATTGTTCAGGAAGGCAAAATCATTGGCCGAGGATACAATCGCCGTCAGACCAGACAGAACTCTCTGGAGCATGCCGAATTGATGGCGATCGCCCAGGCTTGTCGAAAACTGAGCAGCTGGCGATTGGAAGGCTGCGATCTGTATGTCACCCTGGAGCCCTGCCCGATGTGTGCTGGAGCGATTATCCAGTCGCGAATTGAGCACGTTTATTTTGGGGCTTTCGATGCCAAGGGTGGAGCAGTTGGATCGGTAACCAATCTGTTTGAACTTCCGCAATGGAATCATCATCCGGCTTTTGAAGGGGGCATTCTGGAAGAGGAATGTTCCACTCTTCTCAAGGAGTTCTTCAAAGAAAAGCGACGAAAAAAGAAACTGGAAAAACAGCTGCGAAAACAACAGGAGCAAAACGAATGTTCTTGCTTCCAGAATCAGACTGAAGGTCCAGCTCAACCATTCCAGCTACAGAATACTCATCCGACTCAAAAACACGCTGAATGTGCATGTGATCATTCCAACAATATGGATCCAAAGCAATCCAATCCGCCTCGGCGAGAATTCATTGCGGATCCAGATGAAGATAAAAACCAGAAAGGAGAACGGCTGTAATGGCTTATCAAGCTCTCTATCGAAAATATCGTCCTGCTTCCTTTGACGATGTTGTTGGACAGAAACACATTGTCCAGACACTGAAAAATGCGATTTCCAAAAATCGAATTGCCCATGCCTATTTGTTCTGTGGTCCTCGTGGGACAGGCAAAACTTCGATCGCGAAAATTTTCGCCCGAACGCTCAATTGTACTGGTGAAAATCCACCCTGCATGGAGTGTGAGAACTGCAAACTTTCCTTGTCGGGAACCCATCCAGATATCATCGAAATCGATGCGGCTTCCAACAATGGTGTCGATGAAGTTCGAGCTTTGATTGACCGTGTCGGCTACGCCCCCTTAGAGGGAAAGTACAAAGTCTATATTATTGACGAGGTGCATATGATGACCTCCGGAGCTTTCAATGCCCTGCTCAAGACAATTGAAGAACCACCTGCCCATGTCATCTTCATCTTTGCGACGACAGAGCCACACAAGGTTCTGCCAACTATTCTTTCGAGATGTCAGCGATATGATTTCTCCAAAGTCAGCCACAAAGATATCGAGGATCGTTTGACCTATGTCTGCCAACAGGAATCAGTTAACGCGGATGAAGAAGCCCTGTCATTGATTGCAGAACTGGCAGATGGTGGAATGCGAGATGCACTGTCTATCCTGGATCAGTGCATTGCGTATGAACAGAACCATTTAACGATTGATGATGTTCGCGAGATCTATGGTGTTGTGCAGCCAGAAGAAATTGGAGATCTGGTTGAAGATCTGGTTCCTGAAAGAGCGAATGATGCGATGGAGAAACTGACATTGATCGAGCGTAAGGGAATGGATATGAAGCGGTTCACCGCCGACCTTATTTCCCTTTACAAGGACTCGCTGCTTCAGGAACTGTACTCAAAAACAGATCTGATTTCAGAGAAACGAAAGAAAGTGATCGAGAAGTCATTTCTCAGCCAGCCGGTAGACAAACGAATTCAGATTCTGAATGATCTGATGAACCTCTACAATAAGCTGGCCTACTCCTCGAATGTGATGGACTATATTGAGACGATCTTGCTGAAAAATGCGCTCTGGAAGCCTGCACCCATGTTCCAGCCGTCGGTTCAGCCAGTCAGCCAACCTCAATATGAAAGAAGAAATCTCGTTCAGAATCGATCTGAACAAAAATCTGACCGTCTGATTCAGCACCAGAATCCAACTGTAAGTACGGCATCTGCCTCGCCCAAACCAGATCTGGCCAATAAGTTCTGGAATATGAATGTTTCACGTGAAACATCAGAAAAAACAACAAAACATCAATCGGAATTCAGATTTTCGGAAGATTTCCTTCTCAGCCTGCTTGTTGGGGCGACCAAGACAGAGAAAAACAATGATTTGACTCATATGAAGGATGGATCAAAGTATGCCAACGATCTGGAGTATGCCAAGTTTGCTCTGTCGCTTCGAGGAAGCCGGATTGCAGCAAGTGGCAACAGTTACATCCTTCTTGGCGTTACGAATAATCTGATCAAGGACAACATCAATGGACTGGAACAGTCGATTGGCTATGAAGCCTTCACCAACAAACTGCTGGGGAAACCAAAGAAGGTTTTTGCGATTACCTTGGATGAAGTCACTTCATTGTTTACGGCTTATAAGAAAAGAGCGGCCCAAAAGAGTCTTCCGGATCCGGCAATGATTGAAGTTCTCCTTCCGGCATCTGAACAGGAGATCCCTGTAGAAGAGCAGCTGAAGAAACGCTTTGCAGATCTGAAAATTGAGGAAAATTGATGAAACGAAAATCGGACTGAAATCTGAATGGATTTCACTCCCCTTCCCTGCTTTATGAATCTGCAGCTGATTAAAATCGGACTAGAGAAAAAAATTCAGAATGTTCCACTTCAATTTTCCGATTTCAAGAATCAGAAATCGTTCAGAAATAAGAAATGGGATTAGGAAGATGAAATAGAGAAAGAAGGTAAAACTATGTACCCACCTACATTTGAAAATCTGATCCTGGAACTCCATAAACTCCCAGGTGTTGGAATGAAAAGTGCTGAACGAATGGCCTTCTCATTGCTCGGATGGTCAGATGACCAGCAAAAGCAGTTTGCCAAGGCTGTATCAGATATTCGTAATTTAAAGCAGTGCAAAGTCTGTGGTAACTTATCTGAAAACGAGATCTGCGACATTTGCGCCGATACAAATCGAGATCATAGTCAGATTTGCGTTGTTCAGTCTGAAAAAGACTTATATGCGATCGAAAATCTCCAGGAATATAAAGGGGTTTACCATGTTTTACATGGAGCCATCAATATTCAGAAAGGCGTTCTTCCCGATCAGCTGAATATCCCCACTTTAGAAAAAAGGATTACACCTGAAACAAAAGAGGTGATTTTAGCCCTGGATCCGACAATGGAAGGTGAAACAACCGCGATGTATCTGACCAGATTGCTGGAAAATCAGGTATTAATCACAAAACTGGCCTATGGAATCCCATTCGGCGGCAAGCTGGACTACACGGATTCAAGAACTTTATCTAAAGCATTTGCAAGTCGTCAGAAAGAAAAATCTGAATAATCACACGAAAAGCAAAATACAATCAGTCCAATCCGATGATCTAAAGTCATCGGATTTTTTATATTTATGCTTCCTTTTCCATATTCCTTCCCCTATCGTATTCAAAGAGCCAAAAACTGATCAAGTAGATGAATAAAAAAAAGAGTAATCTATCTATACTGCGCGGATTTAGGAAATTCATATTTCAAATCATTCCTGGCCGATTGAATCCAAAATATCGATAGTTTTTGAATCCTTATCAAGAAAAAAGCCATCATATAATCTGATAAGAATTCCTATCAAAATTTAATTTAAATTAAGCGGTAGAATCCCCCGTTTTATACACTGGATTTTCATATATCTGTTTATCATCCTAAAACTGCCCCTTTTTGCTACAACATCACCATTCTAATGAAATTCATAAGAAACATCCGATAGACGCTGATCAGAATCTGATCAGATGGGAATAGTCGGATATTGAGGATGATCGAATATGAAATGAATGGGAACAAATCTGATTATGATCCCTCTTAATCAGATATCTGGCAGATTGTAAGAGAAATGAAGTTTGACCAATTCGCACACGGATAATCAGCCGAAAAATGGCAAGAAAGAAAATCCAGTTCGGTGTTCTCTGCTCAAATTCTAGAAAAATTCAAATCGTCTTCCCGCTTTCAGAAAATCAGAAATAAAATCCGCTCTCTTGAATCTCTATTCATATTCGGTTTCACTCAAATCTGAGCAATCACGTGAGTGAGGTAAAAATTAGTGAAATTCTTCTTCACTGAATCTGATTCGAGAGCTAAAATAAAAATATGGTACGAAAACGATTGGGAGAAGCAGAATGAAGCCTGGAACGTTGAATAGATAGAGAAAGGATTGAGATCGGATTAATCAGATCGATTTTCCCATCGATGTAATTCAAGTGAACGGATTTGGAATAAAGAAAGTTGGAGGAAAGCAGGCGATCAGATTGAAGAATGTGAAATTCCGAAATAGACTGATTTTATAGATCAAGCTATATCTGGAATGAAGGATTCTGTCCAGAGAAAGCCGGGCTTTCCTCAAAGTTTAATTCTTGTCGTGAAACTTTAATTGTGAGCAATCATGCGAAATTCATATTAATTTTTCACAAACGGTTCAAAGACTCAGGCTTTGAAAAATCTGCTTTTCCAAAAAATGATTGGAGAATTTGAAGAGTCGGATTTGATTTCTGGAAAGTTGCTCCTTAAAATGATATGGCATATGAAAATCATGAATCATTCATAATTTCTAATAGGCGGGATTATTGACCTGTGATATAATCTCGACTGAATCTGAATTTCCGAAGGAAGGGTGATAGATTTGGCTGAACAGAATTCTCCCATTGATGTCTATTATGATATGGACATCGCGCAGATCTGCCAACATTTCAACAAATCAAGAAATACAGTTGATAAAGCAGTCGCAAAGCTGGTCAAGAATTACCCGGATCGGGGCTGGAAATACAAGAACCCGGAAACCAAACGAATCACTATTCGTGCTGAGGGGGTTGAGAAGCTTTCTACATACTTCAGAAAGGAAAAGCAGGAAATTTCAACCGTTGAAACCGAACTGCGAATGGAAATCGAAAAACTGAATGCGATTCTTCAGGAAAAAGACAAGACAATCGCGAACCTGGAAGTCCTTTATAATGAACGTCTGAAGCTGGAACTGGATAAATCCGCTCAAACTTTCCTTCTTGAACAGAAATCAAAAGATGAAAAGATCACTGAACTGGATACGAAGGTAGCGGAACAGACAACCAGAATTGATGAACAGGACACCAAAATCACAGAACAATCCGATCAGATCCTCAAACAGACTGAAGAAATCAGTTCTCTGAAAACTGAAAATCAGATCCTGCAAGATGAAAAGAAGATTGCCGATGATAAGCAGTCCGATCTGGAATCCCAACTTTCTGAATATAGAAAAAAAGAAGAAGAATACAACTCAAAATCCTTCTTCTATCGATTAACTCACAAATTTTCTTTATCCTGATCCATGACTGCCCGGGCTAATTTGCTTGGGCAGTTTTTTGCGTAGGCTACACCGGCAGGGGCAAGCAGCTCATTGAACTTCTTGATTCCATCATGTTCATGATGATATTCATATTCTGCTTCATAATCACTGTGATGAGCAAATTCTGTATAATCCAGGCACAATTCAGCCTGTGACATTTCATAGATCTTGCGAATCGTTCTTGTTTTCAGCATTGGATGAAAATCCGAAATAGGAACGAGATGATCCAGTTTATCTTCCAGCCACTCTTTCACCTCTGGTTCAAGCTGCTCAAGAGTGGGCGCGTTGACAACACATTCATACTCGTATTTTGTAATCGCATCCAGCGGCTTTTTTAAAGTCAGGATATACTCGCTCGTTCCATCGATTTTTGGAATCTGTCGGATACGAAGCCCCATACGATGGGCCTGTAACGTTCTGGCGGCATTGTCGTAGTAGGTGTTGATCTGTTCCCGACAGATCGAAAAAGGATACAGGCTTTCCAGCTTGTCATACTGCTCTTTGGTAATCAGTGTTTTCAGTTCTCTTTCCTGATCGTTCATGTCTCATCCAATCCGATAAGCAGCCAGTTGTTCACAGTTTGTTGAACAATCTGGCAGACCTTTCTTATCTGACTTGGTTCAGCCTCCCTTCGCATTCAATCTTTAACCATTCCATTCGAAGTCTGATTGGTCTTTTTGTTTGTTTTCTTAACAAAAAATGTAATCGATATCTCATGTAGAATCGATTTTATTGCATAAGATGCTCTCTGAATCCGCCAGAGAGAATCACTTCATTCATCATGATACAATGACGCCGGACAAAAAGCGTACTGACGTCTTAACGATCAGAAATGGAAGGGGAGAATAAAAACATGCGTTATACAATTTACACTCGCGATGATGATTTCTCCAGAGATCTTGCCTCAAAGTTTAATGAAGTGATGAGAGATGAATTTCATGACATCCGTGATGATGACTCACCACAGATAGTTTTATGTATCGGTGGTGATGGAACAATCCTGCGTGCCATCCATCAATATGAATCTCAATTAGACAAACTGGTCTTTGTCGGGATTCATACCGGAACTCTGGGGTTCTTTACTGACTATACCAAAGAGGATTTTCGAAATTTCCTGCATGATCTTCACCACAATCAACCTGTCATCCAGTCCTACCCTTTAATTGAAGCAATTGTGGATGACCAGCAGACCTATCGCGCCTTGAATGAAATCCGTCTTGGATCCTTTACAACAACAGTTTATTACGATATTTCAGTTGATGGCGAATATTTTGAAACAGTCTGCAGTGCAGGGATTTGTGTCTCGACGCAGGCTGGAAGTACTGCCGCAAACCGCGCAATTGGCGGAGCTGTAGTGGATGATGGTCTGAATATTTTGGAACTCACTCAGATCATGCCAGTTTCTCATATTAACCAGCACTCAATGACTGCTCCATATATCCTGAAACAGGAACGTGTCATTGAAATCACCGGCAAGTCTCTGGACCATTCATTATTGTGTTACGACCATCTGGAAACGAAACGGCTTAGGCAAGCTATGAAAGTTGTAATTAAACTTTCTGACCAGAAAGTTCAATTTGCTCGTTTCCGCCCCTATTCATATTTAGAAAGACTGAAGAATCTTTTCTAATCCAAAGATCCTTCAGTCTTTTTCTCTGTTCCAATCAATTGAGAAATAGGGGAAATAAAAAACCGGAACAGAAATATCTGAATTCGTATGAATGCTCAGATTTCAGTCCGGATTTAGGGAAGGTTTAGTTTGAAAATAGCCGGCTGGCGATAACAATCAGCCTCTTGGTCTGATCATCAGCCATCTGAAAATCATATTTTTTTGGTCTGGAACCAGGATGAGACTGTGTGGATCATCTTTTTGGGACGAATATGAATGCGGACAATCCGGCTCGAAAGCGGAGACAGATTCATGATCAGTCCAAACAGAATGAAGTAAGACAATGTGGAAGATCCACCGTACGAAATCAACGGCAAGGTGATCCCAGTGATTGGAACCAGGCCGACAATCATGCCCAGATTCTGAATCTGCTGGTAGAGAAGCATCGCAATGGTTCCGATGATGATCAATCGGTTAGCGGTATTGCGGGAGTTATAGGCCATTTTGCACAGATATAAATCCAGCCACGTACAGATGGCCAGAATAAACATCGTTCCAAGCAGTCCAAAACACTGACCGAATGCGGCGAAGATGAAGTCGGTATGGGCTTCAGGGATCGCAATGATATTGGCCTGCAGGCCATGACCCGTCAAACCTGCCGATCCCAGCGAGAGCAGAGCGGTATAGAGCTGGTTGGAGGAGCCAAGAATGTTGTGTTCCGGATAGAGCCAGGCATCAATTCGACGCAGCTGATAATCCGAAACGATCGACGACAGAAGATCATGCTGGTAGAAATACAGGTAGAAGAATCCACCAAACAATAAAACAAGGAATCCCAGGATCACCCAGATATACACTGGACGGACACCAGAACATAAAATCAGGACAAGCAAAGTGAAGCCGATAATGATAAACAGACCAGTATCTGGTTCAAGCAGAATCAGAACCATTGGCGGCACTGCCCACTTGGCAATTTCCCAGAACATCTGTAAATCATTTTTAAACGACGGATGCGGATGCTTTTTCTGGAAGTCTGAAATAATCAGACTCGTTTTCAGAATCAATACAACCTTCATGAACTCACTGGCCTGGAAAGACCCGATACCGGGAATCTGCAGCCAGGAGTAAGCCCCATTGACGGGTGAAGCAAATGGCAGGCTATGGCCTGTAAAACGGTACAGGAGCTTGGAAGCCAGCAAATAGACCAGAACGTACACCAAATACTTGTACACATCCGGAATGTAGCGATAGAGGGCTTTGTTCTGAAAACGCGAGATAAGAATCAACGTTGCAAATCCGATGCCGTACCACATGATCTGTCTGCGAAGATACGAAGATCCAGATCCATTGCGGATCAGGTTAAACGAGTTGTAGATCGCAAAACAACTGGTCAGAAACATGACGATGAGAATCAGAATAAATCCGAAGTCACATCGAATTGTTTTTCGGTCGATTTGAAGTGTTTGTTTCATGGCTGCCAGGCCTCCTTTCAAATAGCAATTGTTTTTGGGGTTGATTATTTAAGTTAAGTATTCAATAGAGATACCAGAGAGATGCCAGTCAGAGGACCAAAACGATCCATGGATCAGGCAGTGTATCGTGATGGCTTTTTCAAGCCGGACAGGATCAGAATTCAAAGTGTCTGTTGCCAGTTTCCAGATTGAATTTTAAAGTCCATTCTGAAAATGACCATAGACACAAACCAGAAAGATTTCAATTTCAATTGTGTTATTCACCAAAATCAGATCAGAAAGACGCTTTCAACCTAATCGAATAGTGTACAGGAAAATGATGGCCTGGATTTGGAATCCACATCTGTTTTCATGTGTTCCCTTTGATTTCTTTTTCAATCCGCTGATCCTGTAAAAGGGATCCTTTTGCAGGATCAGCATCCAGAACTTCTTGCAAGCATGGAAATTAAAGGGTGATCATTCTGGATTTACCAATAATTGATCTATCGTGGACGAATCTTCATCCATCTGAAAATCAGATTTCCAGGCTCATGTCGTAGACGATAAAGAAGCAGGATGACCCAAGGGAGTTTTCGTTGACCGAATCTGAAGATCAGGTTTGACGCTTTCGAATTGGGACTCTGCTCCTGGCAGGGCAAGGCAGGTCAGGGAACGATCTTATCGACTTTGATGGCCTGGATCAAGGCGGGAAAAGAGCAGAATTCATCGAGTTATTCATTATCGTACTGAAAAACTCATGTTTTTGACTTTGATATAATGAAAGGGATGTCTATGGATAAAACACAATATACACCAATGATGCAGCATTATCTCACGCTCAAAGAAGAACATCCGGATGCCATTCTGATGTATCGCCTCGGAGACTTTTATGAAATGTTCTTTGAGGATGCCCAGACGGTCAGCCGGGAGCTGGAGCTGGTGCTGACAGCCCGTGCGGCAGGTGATGGAAAAAAAGTACCAATGTGCGGCGTCCCTTTTCGCGCTGCCAAAACCTATATCAATAAATTAGTTCGAAAAGGCTATAAAGTCGCAATCTGTGAACAGCTTGAAGATCCGAAAGAAGCCAAAGGATTAGTCGACCGCGGGATTATTCAGATTGTTACACCAGGGACAATTCTTGATGAAGAAGCTGGCAAGAAGGTCGTGAACTACCTTGGTCTGGTGGCTGCGGATTCAAGACGTGCCCTGATTATTCTCTGTGAACTCTCCACAGGGGAGTTGCGTTATCTTACAACCGATCGTTCGATCAGTACTGTGGAAGGAATGCTGAACGCCTATGGAGTCAAAGAAGTCATCGCTCCTCGTTCACTCGACAAGACCTGGCAGAAAGCGTTTGAAGCCCAGGACCACTTTCTGTTTTCGCTTCAACAGGCACAACCCCTTCAGCCAGAAGATGAAGCTCTGCTTCCGTTTGCGGACAGTCTGCTCAAGAATGGGCTTGAAGTTTTACTGGGATATCTGCAGGCAACGCAGATGCAGCATGCCGATCACCTTTCGGTGATGACACCTCTCTTTCCACCTTCGAGCATGACTCTCGATCCGGAAACCCGTCTTCATCTGGAACTGACCAAGTCGCTTTCGGCGGATGCCAAAGCGCAATCTCTCTGGTCATTTATGGATAAAACGCAATCCGCGTTGGGAAGCAGGTTGCTGCGGGAGTGGATTGAGGCGCCTTTATTATCGACAGAGAAAATTTTGCAGCGTCAGGAAGCCGTTCAGACGCTGTGTGACCAGTTTCTGGCCAGAACACAGCTTCAGGATCATCTTGCATTCATCTATGACCTGGAGCGTCTGGCCGCAAGAATCAGTTATCGCTCGGCTTCGCCAAGAGATGTGTTGCAGCTGAGCACCTCGCTGGAACATGCCCGACCTATTCTGGATCTGGCAGACGTGTTAACCAGCTATCCGGAATTTGGCACGGTTCCTGATTGTCAGGATCTCTATCAGGAAATCTGTAATGCGATCGTTGCTGAACCGCCCCTGACCATACGCGATGGCGGATTCATTGCCAGCGGCTACAGCCAGGAGCTCGACGAGATCCGTCAGTTTGCCGACCAGAGCGATCAGGCTTTGATGGATCTGGAAAACAGAGAACGTGAACGAACCGGAATCAAGTCTTTGAAGATCGGCTACAACCGCGTCTTTGGCTACTATGTAGAAATTCGAAAGAGCCAGCTTTCCTTATTGAGTGATGACCTTGGTTACCAGCAAAAGCAGACTCTGGCGAATGCCAGCCGCTTCAGTTTTGATGAGCTCAAAGAGCTGGAAGAAAAAATCCTCACGGCTCAGGAGAAGAAGGTTGAACTGGAACAGAAGCTCTTTGATGAACTCATCGAAAAGATCAAAGTCCGACTGTCAGATCTTCATCTGCTCTCGAAAGCGCTGGCCACGATAGATGTTCTTGTCTGCCTGGCCGATCTAGCCAGTGAGAAAGGCTATGTTCGTCCAGAATTCAGTACGGATGGAACGATCGATGTTCAGGAAGGCCGTCATCCAATTCTGGAATCTCGTCTTTCTGGCTTTGTGTCGAATAACTGGAAAATGGATCCAGGCACTGAGATCTGTCTGGTCACCGGACCGAACATGGGTGGTAAATCGACATGGCTTCGTCAGAATGCTTTGTTAGTGGTCATGGCGCAGATGGGCAGTTTTGTTCCAGCCCGTCAAGCCACTCTCCCTGTCTTCGACCGGATCTTTACCCGGATCGGAGCAAGTGACGATTTATTGCAGGGCAAGTCCACCTTCATGATGGAAATGATGGAAGCAAACAATGCGCTGCGGCATGCAACTGAACACTCGTTGATCCTCTTTGATGAGATCGGACGAGGAACAGCAACCTTTGATGGCATGGCTCTGGCGCAGTCCATGCTAGAGTTCATCACGCAGGTCATTCATGCCAAAACCTTGTTCTCCACGCACTACCATGAACTGACTTCACTCGAACAGGACTTTCCAAGTATTCACAACGTCCATGTTGATGTGAAGGAAAACAAGAAACAGATCGAGTTCCGCTATCGCATTGTCGATGGAAAAGCAGACAAATCATACGGGATTCATGTTGCCCGTCTGGCTGGGATCCCAAGTCTGGTGATCTCGCGGGCAAGCACATTGCTTGATCAGTTTGAGACGAGCAATCCAAACCAGAACTTCCAGTCCAGTCTGTTTGTCATGGACCCTTCCGATTTGCAACGTATGCAGCTGATTGAAAAGATTCAGGAACTCGACGTGGATTCTTTGAGTGCAAGAGATGGTCTTTCGATCCTGTATGATCTGAAAAATGCAGCCGAAAAAATCGAACAGTAATCCTTGAATCCCATCACAAATCAAGAAGAAAAATCTCAGTCGGCAGGCCTGAAAAGCTGCCGACTTTTTTTGCCTGAACTTCGAAAGAGGACCAAAGAGCAGAAAAGGAGGGTAGAGGATCGATCTGCCACCAGGCAGAAAATTCTATAAAGAAGGGGATGAAAACGCAGAAAAGGGAGCTGAATGGTTGAAGCCTGATTTTCATAGGTTCTATCAAACAATTGAATGAGTGATCACAATTTTCACGATTTGCTCAAACGGGGGATCAGCTGGCTGACGGCCTCATTCCTCTGGCAGAGGACCAGACAACAAGGTGTGTCATCAGATCAGCAGGTGCACACCTCGAGGGGAAGAGGGAGATGAGAAGGGAAAGAAGGAATGAAGCGGTCGGACGCTGAGCAGATTTCAGGACATTTTGACCCGATCCACAAGGTGACCAATGCGCAAGAAGAAATGGATGAAGTCAGGTATGGGCCCTGCAAAAAAAGAAAAGACACGCCTGGAAATCTGCTTTGCAAACAATCCAATGACTCATCACCGTTGCAAAGAGGAAAAATACCCTGCGAAAGGAAGATTTCAAATCTTGCCGACGAGCGCAGAAATTGATCTGTGAATCTCTTTCAATATCAATACAGTTTTCTCCATTCTTTCTGCCTGAAATTCACTGGCTGCAGGACAAGAGAAGATTCAGCCCGGGAAGGCAGGAAAGATCAGGAAGAACGCCAGGTGGAATCGGTGAATTTTAATTTGGATGTCGTTTTGTAAAAATAAATTTATTTTTGACTGAAAAACTCTTCCTCCGCCCTTGAGAAACGCAGACCCTGTCTACTGACTGGCCTTCAACACTTCTACCTGAATCTAATGACGAATCAGCACAATAGTCAAAAACAGCAGGGACAGCTGAAATAGAATTCTGCAATTTTTCGCTCGGTTTTGTTTTCAGAACAGCAGACTGAATAGGTGCCATCTGGAACCATTCAACAAGCAGATGGATGCGGATTTCTTGAGATCTGGAAAACTGGACGATTCATAGAGAACAAAGAACACAGTTCTTTTCCAATTCGTTCTCCCAATGATCGGATAGTAAAGGACACCACATTTGTTGACGAGGTCAAAATAGGAACGCCAGTCCAGATCAAATGACTGGACAAATTTAAATGACCGGATCTGAACTGAAAAGAAGCAGATCATTGGTATAGACCAGAATTGGGCTTTTCCAGATCTAAATCGGTCCACACTGGATGTCTTTTGCCAGGCGAGCGCTTCATCTGGATGGTTCATGGTCCCCTGGAAAATCTGCGGGCTTCCTTCAAAAATCAGATTCAGATCGCAAAATCGGAATCTGAAAAACGATCATACGATAAGTAAAGGGGAGATCAGAAATAATTTGTGAAATGAAACGTTTCATCACTTGTCGGATTTCCAACCTGAATGTCATGGATCACATCGGAATAGAAATAGGATCACGCAATTTTTGCCGCTGATGGGTTCAATTGTTGGCGGATGAATGGCCAGGCAGCCAATTGTAAGAACGTTAAATTTTCAAAAGGTATGCCCCTGTACCAGTCATCCTCTTGAATGGCAATTCAAATACACTCGAATCAGAAAAAAAATTGCTTTGAAATGAAACGTTTCATTATCAGATTCGGAAGAGCTGACCACTTTCAAATTCATATTTTGCTCGTCTGGATGGAAGAAAAGCGGGAGGCAGCCTGAAACTGGAGTGGAGAAAAAATAGTTTCCATCAGAGGATAGAAGGCCAGTTTCTGAAAAGAAGAACGGAGATTGACCAAGGGGTAGAGTTCTTGAATCTGGCAGATTTCACCTAGACCAAAATCCATGCAAAAGAGAATGAAGAGAAGAACCGTAGCGCCCATAAGAATCCCCCATTCGCAAATGGAGGCTGATCGAATCAAAAGATCCAGCGTCTTCTGTCCATCTGATTGGTCAGATGGACAGAATTCCAGAGGAGAACAAAGATTGGACAAGAGACTGAACAGTTTGGAAAAAAAATTGAAAACTGTGGATGAAATTCCAAATGTGAATTTAAAAAAATAAATAATCGGAGTTCGATAGCTGAGAAGAGACGGAGATTGTTTTCATAACAATCCATCCAACAGGAAGACAGAAACGGCTCTGGTCGTGGATGGGGTAAGTGGAAGAAAAAAGAGATCAAGAGGAACTGTTTTTATAAAGATTGCGAAAATTGTCCTCGCTCCAGAACGATCAGCATGGGAACTTGGATAAGAAAACCAACAGCAAAAGGAAATCGCACAGATGGATGACCGGCAGACCTCAATAATCTCTTAAAAAGCAACAGAAATTAAATACAATCACATAAGCTAAAAATAATTAAGTAGGTTCTAGCCAGGCTGGACGGGTGAATCCTGTCTTCGGATGGGAGGGCTGGCGGGATGGAAGTGAATCTGGAAGAGGTGAAAAGAAAAGCAGGGCCCGCTAATCAGCGAAACAGACAGCGAAGTTTTCTCACGGATTCAGGCTCCCTTTCGAAGCAGGAAAATCACATTTGTCCGGATATCGATTGAATCATCGATTTTCAAGACTGGAAAGACGAAATGATCTTTTAAAGTTAGACCTGTTTAAATCCAGATCAGAGTCCGGTGAATCATCAGATTCACTCTGCTCATTTCAACATTCTTTAGTGGCAGCTGCCACGATTGTTTGTCGATCATGAGCTGGAAAAATCGGATGAAACAACCAGACGATATGAGGCAATGGAGCATATGATTGTCTGTTTGTTCATCACAGTTCAGGAGTTCAATTTCAAAAGACTTGCCTGAAATTGTATAGTGTAAAGATACAGATCCTTGTCTTTGATCGACGAAGATTCTAACCTCAGAACAATCCATGAACGTGAATCGGAAAGGTCATTTCAATCCTTTTTGGTTCACTCCATATTCAAACGCTTCTGTCTTCTGATGAACGATCAGACTGGATCCAATCAAAAGACAGAAGCCGCTCAACTCAGGAAAGGAAGTGATGGAATGGGAATTATTCATGTTCTGGATCCACAGCTGACCAATATGATTGCGGCCGGTGAAGTCGTAGACCGGCCAGTGAACATCGTCAAAGAGTGTGTGGAAAACTCACTGGATGCAGGAGCAACCCGTATTGATATTGAAGTGTTTGAAGGGGGCATTGGCGGCGTTGTCGTGAGTGATGATGGTTGTGGAATGAGCTACGAAGACGCTCGAATGGCCTTCAAACGCCATGCAACTTCTAAGCTCCAAAATGAAGATGAACTGTTCGCTATTGCGACGATGGGCTTTCGCGGGGAGGCATTGCCTTCAATCGCTTCAGTGGCGAAAGTCTCGTGTCTGACTGCCAATACGGATGGGGGAACCCGGATTACTTATGAATATGGTGAACTGACAGAATACGAAAAAACGGATGCCCCGCTTGGCACCCGGATGGAAGTCAGAGGTCTGTTCCTTCATACCCCGGCCCGGTTCAAATATCTCAAGAAACCAAATTATGAATTTTCGATTATTGCCGATGCGGTAAACAAACTCGCTCTGGCTCACCCGGAAGTCCGTTTTACGCTTAAGCATGATAACCGCCTTGTTTTCCAGACCTCGGGGAAGAAAGACCGCCGCGAGATCCTGTATCAGATGTTTGGATCAGAACCGGCAAGAGAGGCTGTCGAATTTTATCGCCAGTCATCCGATTTCACGATCGAAGGCTATGCCATTCAGCCAACGATTACCCGGGCTTCTAAGAACTATATCTATATTTGTCTCAATGGCCGGACGATCCGTTCCTGGCCGATTACAAAGGCTGTCATTGAAGGCTATCGGGAGTATATGCCCAAGGAGCGCTATCCAATCTGCTTCATCAATATCACCACGGACTTCCAGCTGGTCGATGTCAACGTGCATCCAAACAAGCTCGAAGTCCGAATTTCCAAAGAAGAATATCTGACCCAGATGATCATCGATACGATCAGTGATCTGTTCGCCTCGGAAATTACCGCGTCCAAAGTCCAGTCTCGCAAGCCGCAGATCGAGCAGCTTCAGGCTGAACTTCATTATCCAAAACAAAGCCGGCAGGATGAGGATGCAGGTTCGTTTGGCAGCTTGGCAACAAGCCAGCCCAACGTCTTTCCATCTAGGCCAATACCCTCATCCACTTTGGCAAAACCAGATCGATCAGCCGTTCAGTATCCAACGAAAAGCTCTGCTCACCCCGGCAATCACATGCAGCCAAACCGCCCAGAAGAGATTTTCAGCGCTTCTACGCATGACTTCAACAAGCCAGTCTGCACACCGGCAACTTCAAAGCCAGCCCTGGATGAACCGGCTTTTCTTAAAGATCCGGCGGCTCCAGGCTATGCCACAAGAAATGTTCTGGCGCTTTCCAGACCAGAAACCGCTCCGACACAGGCCTTAAATTCTGACAGGAATAGGGTCGACCATGATGAAGAGAATCTGGTAACGGCTTCGATCAGCAACCTGTCGGAAGCATTTGGGAAGGGTTCTTCTTCCAATCACTTGGAGGAAAAAGAAGGGCAAAAGCCTTCTTGCCAAACTGAGCCGATCAGTTATCCGGCTGGTCAGGCACCAGCCAGACAACGGAATAAAGGGAATGAATTTTTCCGCCACCTCAAGGTGATTGGTCAGCTGAAAGAATCCTATATTCTTTGTGAAGGCGATGAAGGGCTGGTGATTATTGACCAGCACGCAGCCCAGGAACGAGCCAACTTCGAAAAGATTCAGCGTGCGTTTGAAAAGCCAGTTGAAGTGGTGCAGCCGCTGATGATCCCGATTCGAATTCCGTTAACGACCGATCTGATGGCTGACTTAGAGACGATCAACGCCAGTACGAAGGATTACGGTCTGCACTTTGAACCCATCTCCAGCAATGCGGTCGTTCTTCGGGAAGAGCCGGGCTGGTTAAACCTGGTGAATCGCGAGCAGTTTTTAGAGGATTTATTTGCCTGGTATCGTGACCACAGACAAGTCGATATGAAGGAGCTGCGCCGCCATCTGATCGCTACCTGTGCCTGCCATTCTTCGGTTCGGTTCAACCATGCTCTCGGTCCGATGCAGATGCAGAAAGTGATCGATGATCTGGCAGAATGTGACCAGCCGTACAATTGCCCCCATGGCAGGCCGACGGTGATTACCATGTCGCTCAAAGAGCTCGCAAAGGAGTTTGAACGTGTCTGAAAAAAAAGTTATCGCAATTGTCGGCCCGACTGCTTCGGGCAAAAGTTCGCTGGCCATTGAAGCGGCCAAAGCCCTGAATGGAGAAATCATTTCCGCGGATTCCATGCAGGTTTATGAGGGGATGGATATTGGAACCGCAAAAATCGCGCCTGCAGAGATGGAGGGAATTCCTCATCATCTCATCGACATTCAGCCAATCGACCAACCCTGGAATGTCCGCACCTTCCAGCAGCTATGCCGGCAGGCGATTGATGAAATCACTGCGAAAGGAAAAGTCCCGATCCTTTGCGGGGGAACGGGACTGTATGTCAAAGCTGCCTTATATGATTATGAATTTGCCCAGGAGCAGGATGAACAGATCAGCGAAAAACAGGCGGAACTGGAAAAACTGACCAATGAGCAGCTCGTTGATCTGCTCAAAGACAAAGATCCCCAGGCCCTTGAAAAGATCCATCCCAACAACCGGAAACGTCTGCTTCGGGCAGCATTAATGGTTAAAAATGGAAAAACAAAAAGTGAGCGCGAAAACGCCCAGGAACATGCACCCATCTATACTCTTTATATTGTTGGACTCAAAGATGAAAGAGCTAAAGAGATTGAACGAATCAATCTGCGTGTTGATCAAATGTTTGATGCCGGGCTGCCTGAAGAAGTCAAACGCCTTTTCCAGACGGATGCAAGCAGAAAGTGGAATAGTTTCCAGGGAATCGGGTATAAAGAATTTGCGGGCTGGCTGGATGGACTTCAGAGTCTTGATGAAGTCCGTGAACTGATCAAAATTCACACCCGCCAGTATGCTCGCAGGCAGATGACATGGTTCAACCATCAGATGCCGGTACACTGGTATCAACCTGCCGACCGGAAACGGATTGTGCAGGATTTAGAGGAATGGTATGGAAGAAAGTAACCCCAGTACACAAAACAAATCAACCGAAACGAAAACAGAAAAACACATGGAAAATTCAAAAGAAACCGCAGAAGTACCCCTGACCAGTCAGGACGAAGCAACAAAAGCCAACAGTGAAGCGCCGGCAAACAGCCTCGAGCGGGCCACGCTCTTATTTGGAAAAGATGCCATCGATACGCTTGAATCCAAAACGGTCGTTGTGGCCGGATGCGGCGGAGTTGGTTCCTTTGCGATTGAAGCATTGGCCAGAAGCGGCGTGGGCAGACTGGTATTAATCGATAAAGATGTCGTCGAAGCCAGCAATCTGAACCGCCAGCTTTGCGCTCTGACCAGTACCGTCGGCCAGGCCAAAACTGAAATTCTCAAAGAGAGGATTGCCAGGATCCGCCCCCAGACAGAAGTGATTGCCTATACCGGCTGGTATGATAAACAGCTCAACGACTGGCTGCTCGAACAAAAGCCAGACTATGTTCTTGACTGCATTGACTCTATGCGCTCGAAGCAGGATCTGATTTTATTTGCGCTCGATAACCAGATCCCCGTGATCTCCAGCATGGGGATGGCCAGACGCAAAGATCCAACGAAAATCGAGATCATGGAACTGGAAAAAACCACCAATGATCCAATGGCGAAAGTCATGCGCAACTGGAAACGGAAAAACCGAATCCGCAAAAAAATCATGACCGTCTGCTCAACCGAACTGCCCATTCCAATGGAACCGGGCAAGTCGCTGCCTTCCGCAATTTTCGTCCCGGCCAGTGCCGGACTGGCCATGGCTTCTTATTGCGTCCAGGACCTGATGAATCCAAAGCCAGAAAAGAAAACCGATTTCTCGATCCAGCCTGAACCGATGGATCCGGCTGAAATGGTGAATAGGATGACCGAAAAGGTGAACACAATGACTGAAATGGTGAATACGAAAGGAGAAACCAAGTGAATTCTTCAACGATAACCGAAGTTCTTCTTCTGGTTGGCCTGCTTTTTCTATCCAGTTTTTTCTCTTCTGCCGAAACGTCTCTGGTTGCCGTCAGCAAGATCAGAATCCGTACGCTGGCCGATCAGGGCAATAAACGGGCCAAAACTGTTTTAAAGATATTTAAGAATGAACCCAAAATGTTATCAGCGATTCTGATTGGCAACAACCTTGTCAATACCTTCATGGCTTCTTTGTCGAGTATGATTGCCTACCGCTTTGGCGGCTATGCCGTATCGATCGCAACATTTTTAATTACCTTCCTGATTCTGGTTTTTGGAGAAATCACCCCAAAAACTTTGGCCACCAGAAGTCCGGAAAAATTTGCTCTGCTTTATGCACCGATCATTCTGTTTTTAATGAACCTTTTGACGCCGATCATCTGGTTTATTAACCTGTTCTCGAATATGATTTTGCGCTTGTTTGGCGTCGGGAAAGAAAGCAAGAATGCTGCCATTACAGAAAGTGAACTCCATACAATTCTGGATGTCTCTCATGAAGAAGGTGTCATTGAAACGGAAGAGCGCGACATGATCCGCAACGTATTCGATTTTACGGATGCCAAAGCCAGCCAGATTATGGTGCCGCGTGTGCATGTGACCTCGATCGATGTCAATACGAGTCGTGAGGAACTGGAAAAGATCTACAAACGTGACCATTACACCCGTCTGCCGGTTTATGAAGGCAACCCGGATAATATCATCGGGATCATTAACATGAAAGACCTTGTCTTCTCCAATCCGGAAGAGCCGTGGGATTTACGCCAGTTATTGCGAAAGCCGTATTTCACGATTGAAAACAAAGGCATTAATGAACTGCTTTCCGAAATGCAGAAAGACCAGTACAACTTGACGGTTGTCCTGGATGAATATGGCGAACTGGCGGGTATTCTGACCATCGAAGATATCATTGAAGAAATCATCGGTGAAGTGCAGGATGAATTTGATGCCAGTGAAAACGAAAATATCCAGCAAGTCGGCCCCAGCCAGTACAAAGTCAAAGGTTACCTGTCTTTGCATGACCTCAATGATGAACTTGACCTCGATCTGGAAAGTGAAGACTATGATTCCATTGGCGGCCTTGTGATTGAAAAACTCAATCGGTTTCCAACACTGGGCGAATCTGTCAAACTTGATAACGGTGTCATTGTGCGCGTGATTTCGCTTCACAAAAACCGGATTGAGCAGGTGATCCTCGATATTCCACCCAAAGAAGAAAAGAAAGAAGATGATGACAAAGACGATGATCCCCGTGAACATCGCCTGCGGCTCGATCTGAAAAAGGATAAAGCCAAAGAAGAACCTTTGGAAGCAAACTCGAGCAGTGATCAGAAAAAATCGGATTCCCAAGATCAGTCATCCATTTGAATCGGATGCAGGAAAGATCCAATCAAGCATTGCAGCTTTTGACCAAGCATGTCGCAAAAGGATCTTTTGAAGTGTATCCAAGAGATAAAATTTATCCAATAAAAAATCGGAAATTCATATCTGAATTCCGATTTTTCTTTTGCGTGAAAGTGAGGCGTCGACAATGGATCATTCGAGTTCCAATCTTTTTTTGATTGGCAGACTGAAGAACTGTGAGTGGAAAACAGGTGCAGAATGGCCAAGTCCTGCCAAGAAGATCCTCGCAACTGCCACAAAGTCAGTCATAGTCATGTAAAAGGCAGAATCATACAAAGTGGAGGATTCTGGTTTCACCTGATCCACTATTCATCCATAAAGGTCTTCGCTTGCACGATTTCATTCTGATTATGCAGTCCGTAATTCCTTGATGGTTGTCCTTTCTCATTCACTGGTCTTGTTCATCGTCCAAGTCCAGTTAAAAATCAGATTCAGGCAGATGCAGATAACAATTTTGTTTTTTACAAAACCATGGCTGAAACAATTCAAAAAAGATCACGAAAAGTCCTGTAAAAATAAACAGCCGCCAATTGGAATAGGGCATTGGCTGGCTGGGTCTGGTGATGTTCGGTGCGCAGTTTTTAAATTGAGTACTGAAGTTCATTGGCTTTGTCTCCAACTTCTGGCTCTTATTTTTGGCTGGATCTTTCTTGTTGTCGAGCGAGTGATTGCTGCAGAGGGGCAAGTTTTCGCAAGCGTTACTTGCCTTTTCAAAATCTGCCAAAAAAGCCTTTTCCTGTCCAAAACGATTGACGATTGGCTTTTGTCTGATTCAGGCAGATGCCTGAAAATCCAATCGAAGACGCTGTCGATTAGATTATTCAGACCGAAGAAAAAAAGCCAAAGGAGCTTTTGAACAAAGCTTTCCTTTGGCTTGACGACATTATGCGTTCTGGATTCAAACTGAAAATCAGAACGAATTTTACTGGGCTGGCACAGCGTTTGGATCTGTATTTGGATCTGTATTTGGATCCGTATTTGGATCTGCCTGGGCATTCTGTGATTTAGCCTGGGCTTCGGCTGCTGCCCTGTCAATCGAAGCATGAGGGACGTTGGAAACTTCTTCGGAGTTTTCCTGAGAAGGTTTGACATAGGCTGGGGCATCCGGGTTTTCCATGATGAAATCAGAAATGGCAGCCGCAATGGCTTTGGCCGCTTTATCCTGTTCAGTTGGATCCGTCAGGTTTTTGAGATCAAATTCATTGGTCATATACCCAAGCTCAACGATCGTTGAGTGAATATCCGACATCGTTACCAGCTGATACAGCTGATCGTCAATGATGTTGAAATTCTTTGTCCAATCAATCGCTTCCAGATTATCTCCAATCTTGGCAACCAGATCTTTCATGACGGTGTCCGTTGGATTGACAAAGAATACAGCGCCTTCAATACTTGAATCATCAGGATAGGCGTTACAGTGAAGCGAAATGAAGTAATCAGCCTGCTGAACTTTCTGCTGTTCCTGGCGATAGTTCAGATCAGACGTTTCATCTTCAAACCATGGGGTTTCATCTGTTGTACGTGTCAGTTTGACTTCAATATTCGGATTCAGTTCTTTTAAGTATTCAGCTACTTTGTTGGTAATGGTCAGGTTCAGATCTTTTTCCAGGATATCATTCGTGACGTTTCCTCCATCCATCCCGCCATGTCCGGCATCGAGTAAGACGGTGGCGACGGTTTCATGCTGGTCTTTATAGGTTTTGTAGGTAATGGAATTGTCATTTGCGGTAGACTTGCTGGTCGAAGACGAATCAGCCGGATTATTGTCTGCAACTGGATCTTCATGGTTCTGGGGGGTATAGGTCTTCGCAAACAGCGTTCCATAAAGAATCAGCGAAATGACACATAAGGAAACTGTATAAATCGCCGCTGTCCATTTAAGATTTTTGAAGTTGGGTCTGTCGTTTTTGGCCATCGCGGAATACCTCCTGGCAGAATTGCATAGTCGATAAAAAACGGCTGATCAGGCCGTTCCATTCAGAAAAAATCATAACAAATAATCAAGAAAATTCAGATGATCATTCACTTTTGCGGGCGTAAAACCTTTCTCATAGCGGTTACAGAGAAGAATTGACTTTTTGGGCGAGCTGTTTCTGGACCGATGAGTAAGCCGGTGCATCTGGATTGCCTAGAATTGTCGTGGAAATCGCATTGGATAAAGCGGCTGCTGTTTTTTCCATGGCTTCGGAATCTTTGAAAAGATCCAGGCTGGCGCTGCTTTTTAAAGAACCCAGTTCAAGCATCGCAGCATGGCTGTTGGCCATCGAGATCAGCTGGAGCGGATACGTATCCGTGGTGATCGTATTGGATGGCGTCGTCCAGCCGGCACTGGCGAGGTTTTGAGCCATTAAAGTCGTCAGAATCTCAGTCTGCACATCATCAGGGTTGATATAGAACGTTGCCCCATCACTGTCATCCGCATGGGTATGCAAAGACAGATAGTAGTCCGGATTGACTTCTTCCTGCTTATTGCGCCGCCAGGTCAGATCTTCCCAGCTGCTGGTGCCATGCGTTGTGGCATCATCTTCGCGAGTCAGAATGACATTGAGATTTGGATTCTGCGTTTCGAGATGGCTTTTGAGTTTTAAGGCCAGATCCAGGGTGACATTCTTTTCAATGACGCCGTCTTTGGAGACATCGCCCAGATCCGTTCCGCCATGTCCAACGTCAATCAGAATCGTTTTCGTAACGGCATCATCGGATTTTGCGACAATCGGATAGCCGTAATCTGTACTCTGCGTTGCGTTTTCTTCATTGGCGCCCAGATCGCTTGCAGAAGCTGAATCGGATTCACTCTGTTCTTCAGGCAAAGCAGGTTCATCCACTTGAAAGGATGCATTTTCATCCGGATTTTCTTCTGGAGTCGAAGTGGAATCCAGAATCTCGTCCTGTGTCGATGATTGTTGGGCTGGGCTTTGAGCATCGGGGATATCCCCAATGGATTGCTCATTGTCTGAAGAAGAAACAAAGGCAAGCGGATCGGTGGGTTCCAGACTGGTTTCATTGGAAGCATCAGAATTGTTTTCATGGGTACTGGTTGAAGAGAAAACCGGGACAGGTTCTCCATTCATCGCATATACAACCGCTGTCGTCGCGGCACTCGCGGATTTGAAGGCAGTTGTTTTCGCAAAGAGAGTGGTATACAACAACGCAAAGACTGTCGCCAGTGCACAGGTATATAACCCGACGCGAATGGGCAGTCGTAAACGAGTTTTGGGATTGGCCATAGACGCTCTCCTTTCGCAGCCCGCAGACCCAGACCAGAAATCGGGCGGCCTTTCGGGCGGTTTCGTTTAAGTTGCATGTTATTGTACCACACTGAACCTCTTCAACAATGATGTTTCGAAAACCGTAAGAAATCCCACAGTTAAAGGATTTTGCGGGATAATTCTAGAGGGCGCAGGCGAAAAGGTGAATCCTGGTTTCCATTTTGGGCTTTTCCAGACCAGGGACAGCCCTTTTCCGGTTGCTTATTGCGTGCGTTTTTTGGGACAGAAAACCAGTTTGAATCTTCAGCTTCAACCTTCAATTTTCCATACAAAATGGTGAATCTGATTTTTTTTATGCAAATAAAGCGGTGCCAATTCGAACCTGGCTGCTTCCGTGTTCAATGGCCAGCTGATAGTCATGGCTCATGCCCATCGACAGAATGGTCATGGTTGGATATTTGGCTTTTTCTTTGTCGAACATTTCTTTCATCGTATCGAATTCATGCGCAATCAGCGCCTGATCGTCGGTGTTGCTTGCGATGGTCATCAGACCGCACAGACGCAGATGCGGCATTTTGGAAATCTCTTCTAGCAGATCATCGAGTTGATCTGGGTCAAGACCCGTTTTGTTTTCATCCTGTCTGGAAATGCGGACTTCAACGAGGATGTCCTGAACAATGCCCAGTTTGGCGGCCTGTTTTTCAATTTCTTTGGCCAGCTTTAAAGAATCGACGGATTCAATCAGCGAGACTTTACCGACCACATATTTAACTTTGTTGGTTTGCAGATGACCGATAAGATGCCAGTCATAGTTCGGATCATATTTTTCCAGAAACTCCTGAACCCGGTTTTCACCAAATGTTCGGACACCTAAGCGATACAGTTCATCTACTTCTTCTTTGGTATGCTTTTTCGTCACAGCAACCAGTTTTGCGCGTGGATCTGCCAGACGTTCTTCAATCAGTTTGGTATTCATAGAAAATTCCCTCTTTCCATATTTATAAAGGCTTCCTTTACAGAAGCGTTGCTGCCTCTTTCATCGTCATGATACGTTTTGATTTATTTTTTGATGGGGTCCAGTCTGGATGCTCTGCAAACTCCAGCCATTCATTCCAGCCAGGAATCTGTCCCTTAAAACAGGTGCCCCTGAGCAAGAGAGACAATGGGGGAGTGATCCAGTAAAGGAGAAACCGTGTCCATCAGGTCTTTGGCCAGATCGTCCCGTTCAACCCAGATTTTTGCCTGGGCTGCATCGAAAAGAACCGGCATCCGGTGATGAACATCCCGAACCGACGCATTGGCTTCCTTGGTCAGAATGACGAAGCCATCGTCTTTGACAATGGCTCCAATATATAAAGTCTGGTCGGGTTCATAGTACGTTACTTTCTGCTTATCGGCTGTCCATTCATAAAACGCACTGGCGACAACGACCACCCGCTCATGCAAAAACGCCCAACGAAACATCCACTTGGAATCAACGGTTTCACTGCGGGCATTGATGATCAGCTGTTTTCGATCTGAACCGGCTCGGGTGTACGAATAGCCAAATTTCATCACGGCTCCTTCAAGTCCATCACCATTTTGGTTCTTCTTGAGAACCAGAGCGGACTGGCTGGGATAGATTTCTCCAAAATGAAGTTCTTCCTGAATCCATTGCGGCATATGGGCAATGGCTGCTGCATTCAGATAGGCTTCTTCGCCAAACAGAAAACGACCGCACATTATAGTATCCCCCTTTTTGGGTTCAGTTTACCATTCGCAGCCGGTCATGGAGGTTTTAGCCGCTTTGGAGTTGAAAAGCTGGCATCTACAAACGATCAGCTCACTTTTCTGGTCTGATTGGCCAGGATTCGGGAATTCAATGGCCATACGTTAAAATAGAACCAGATTGTTCCAGAGAAGGCATTCCAATAGATTCAAAAAAATGACTCACGGATTGACACCTGAATGATCAGGAATGAACCTGAAATCTGGATGAAAAGCAAAGAGAATACCAGTCGAAAATATCAATCGAGAAAATAAAAAAAAATAAGCGAGAGAATCAACAGAGATCTATTGAAGGAAAGCGTTGAAACTTTTCGGAAAGGAGAGTCAATCATGTCAGATAAAAAACACGGGAATAGAAATGGCAATAAGAATATAGATCAGAAATTTTCAGGGGTTCTGATCACATTCGAAGGCAATGATGGGGCTGGTAAAACCACAGCTATTCAGACCATTTATGAAACCTTGAAAAACGCGGGACTGCCCGTGAGGCTAAGCCGCGAACCGGGTGGTTCATCTGTGGCCGAAAAAATCAGGGATCTGCTTTTAGATGTCAATAACGCAATGGATCCACTGACCGAAGCTTTATTGTATGCGGCCAGCCGCCGCGAACATTATGTGGCCACCATCCTTCCTGCTTTAGAAAAAGGAGAGATCATTTTGTGTGATCGTTTTCTGGATTCTTCTCTGGCCTATCAGGGGGCGGGACGCGATCTTGGCATGGAACGCATTGAGGTGATCAATGATTTTGGTCTGCAGGGCTTCCGGCCAGATCTGACCCTGTTTTTCTCTCTGGATCCCAAAACGGAAGCTGAACGGATGAATCTGCGCGGAGATTTGAACCGTCTCGATCAGGAAGGTCTGGAGTTTCACCAGAAAGTCCGGGATGGTTTTGAACAACTCATTCAGGAAAATCCAGAGCGAATTGTCCGGATTGACGCATCGAAAACTAGAGAAGAAGTATTTGAAGAGGCATTGAATGTGGTTATGGACTGGCTGAAAAATCATGGCTTTGAAAACACCGATTCAAAACAAAAAGATCCATCCCAGACCACAGATCCATCCCCAAAAGAGGATCAGTAGGCATGCTTGATAAACAGATGTTTAAAGAGCAGCAGCCCGTCGCTTATCGAACCTTAAGCAATGCCCTCAAATCGAACCGGCTTTCGCATGCGTATCTGTTTTATGGCAAAGGCTCAACGATGAAATCGCGGGTTGCCCTGCTCGTGACGCAGTCCATCAGCTGCCCGCATTGCGATGAGGATGGATTTGCCTGCCAGAGTTGTGAGACGTGTAAGCAGATTGAACGCGATGAAAACCCAGATGTGTACTGGCTTCGGCCAGGAGGGCTGCGTCAGACCAAACCCTTAACGCGCAAGGAACTGACGGCCTGGTGGAAAAACGAACTGGTTGTCCGGGAGCAGAAAAAATGGAGCATCCTTAAAGAAGACATTTTGGCGATTCAAAACGCCTTTGCGGCGGGCGCTTTAACGCAGGTCGATCACCAGACGTATATTCTTGAACAATATGATAAAGCTACCCCTTCGGCTTCCAACTCGCTGCTGAAGTTTCTGGAAGAACCAAAAGACAATCTGACCGGAATTCTGACGGTCGATGAACTGGCCAATGTGTTGCCAACGATCGTCTCGCGCTGCCAGCTGATTCCGTTTCGTTCGCGTAGCCGGGCTGCCCTGGTCAATGAATTGGAAGAGATTATCGATGATCCGGAACTGGTTGAAATTCTGGCCTGGTCTGAATATGATCTCAACCGGGCCGGAAACCTTCTGGAAGATGAAGCAGCCTTTGAAATCCGGGATGCCGCGAAGGCATTCTGGACCAATCGGACAAGTCATCGGGCCTTGATTGATCTGGAACTGGGGGTATTTGCCAAAGATGCCCACCTTTCCAGACCGGCGGTTGAGTTTTTTTTGCATTGTCTGCTCTACTATCTTGAAAAAGACCAGAAGCTGGATCTTGGTCATCTCGATTTGCGCCTGATTTTGTTAGAGGGGATTGATGCGCTGCGCAATCCTTTAGACCCGGCTTTGTTATTGGAAAGAGTCGCCAGTCAGATTCAGAAAAGCAGCCGGGCCTATCGTTAAAGGCAGAAAACAAAGGAAAACTTGTCTCAAGTCAGAAAAACGATAGATAGATCAGAAAAATGATAAGGAAAAAGCGAGTGCCAGAAAAGCAGGAGAGAGGAAGAAATTTTCCTTTTTTGCCTGTCTGCCCATACAGGCAAAAGCTTGAGCGCTATCTTTCAAAAAACGAATCATTATATAATAGGCTTTGATGAAACCGTCTGAACTCGATAAGTTCTGATTGTTTTAATCGAAAGCCGAACCTCAGGCAGGCTTGCGTCTGCCTGTTTTTTCTCACGGTTTCTTTAAAATAAAGATCAAAAGGGATTCTTCCTGTCTTTTTACGGATTTATCTGGCGCCTGAAAGATTTTGAAAAGAAAATTGATCCGTTCAGGTTCTATATACAACCAACATACAACCAACATACAACCAACATACAACCAACCAATAGAAAGGAAAAATTGGATGAGTAAACCACAACAGCAGCCGGCAAAAAAGCCGACTTTAAAATCAAAACCATTTCCGTATATGGTTTATATCCAGTTTGATGGATCGAAAAAAGCCTATTCGTTCGGGGCTTTTGATGAATATAAAACGAATGAATCCGTCGTCGTTGAAACCGTCCGCGGCCAGGAAATTGGAACGGTTTATGTTCCCTCCCTGCCGTATGATGAATCAAAAATTAAAGGCGATATCAAGCCGATTCTGCGGCGGGCCACTGAAAAGGATCTGAAGCGCAAAGCCGAAAATGAAGAAAAAGCCCGCGAAGCCATGGACATCTGCCAGGCGGCCATTACCAAGCTCGCTTTGGATATGCACCTGATTTCTTGTGAATACACATTAGATCGCTCGAAGATCATGTTTACCTATGTTAGTGATGACCGGGTGGATTTTCGCGGGCTTTTAAAAGAACTGGCCGGTCAGCTGCAGGGCAGAATTGAACTGCGCCAGGTGGGCCCGCGCAATAAGGCTAAACTGGTAGGTGGCATTGGCATCTGCGGCATGGAATGCTGCTGCAGCCGTTTCATGTCCGATTTTGATACGGTGTCGATCAATATGGCCAAAAACCAGCTGCTTGCGCTCAATATTTCGAAACTGTCCGGTCAGTGCGGCAAGCTGAAATGCTGCTTACGCTTTGAAAATGATGAGTATACGAAACTGCGTAAAAATCTGCCCAAGCTCAATTCGCAGATTGAATACAACGGAAGCAATTACCGGATTACCGGCATGAATGTCCTCCAGAAACAAGCCAAGCTTGAAAACCGCGAGGAAACTTTGTTTGTCAGCTTTGAGGAACTGTTCCCTGGCAGAAAGGACGAGGATAATGAACCGACAGAAAAGCTTTGAAAGTGATGGTCCTTCGCTTTATTTAGTTCCAACCCCGATTGGAAACCGTTCAGAAGTGTCCACCCGTACCCTGGAAACCCTCAATCTGGTGGATGTCATCGCCTGTGAAGATACCCGCAATTCCGGTCAGCTGCTCAAATCTTTGGGGATTTCCAAACCATTGATCAGCCATCATGAATTCAATACGACCCAGAGTATTCCAGGCATTCTGAAATTGCTGGAAGAAGGCAAGAAAGTTGCTGTGATCTCCGATGCTGGGTACCCGCTGATCTCAGATCCAGGAGCTGGTCTTGTCGAAGCAGTCATTGAAGAAGAGATTCCAGTCATTTCGATTTCCGGCCCGAATGCGGCATTGGATGCCTTGGTGGCTTCCGGTCTTTCCACAAAGCACTACTTGTATTATGGCTTTCTGGATGCCAAAAGTACCAAGCGAAAAAAGGAACTCGAACAGCTCAAGGCGTTCCCCTATACCCTGATTTTCTATGAAGCCCCGCATCGCATTGAGGATACCCTCAAGGATGTACTGGAAGTTTTAGGAGATCGCAAAATCTGTCTGGCCAGAGAACTGACGAAAGTGCATGAAGAATATCTGCGCGGCACGGTTTCGGAAGTCCTGGAGATCTGTGATGGACTGAAAGGTGAAATGGTGCTGGTCGTTGAAGGCAATACCCAACAGAACACCACGCCAATCGAAGAAGTGGTCGTAAAAGCACTGGCGTTTGCTGCGGATGGGATGAAACCAAAACAGGCTGCCGCTGCAGCCTGCGCGGGTACGCGCTTTTCTAAAAATGAAGTCTATGGCGAAATGATGAAACGCAAGTAAGCCGACTTGGTCTGTTTGGACAAATCTGCTCTCCTGAAAAATGGAGAGCTTTTTTGCTTTGAATCGATGTGCTTTGGATATACCTTTTAAATAAAATGAAAATGAATGGTTTTACCATATTGGCACAATTTTAAGGCAAAAAAAGAACGAACAGAAACAGACAGGAAACTGTTTCTATCCCGTCTGCAACCGTTTACAATAAAGAAGATAAGAGAAGGAGAGAAATCATTATGCCATTCCCTGAAAATTTCTTCTGGGGCGGTGCCATTGCCGCAAACCAGGCTGAAGGGGCCTGGAATGTGGGCGGACGCGGCCCTGCTAAAACGGATGTCACCACAGGTGGCAGCTACAAAGAAGCCCGCAAGGTGACCTGGATTGATAAAGATGGCAACCCGCATGCCGAGCCAGAATCCAGACGCCCATTACCAAAAGGCGCTCACTACGCCGTCCTGGATGACTTCTTCTATCCAAATCACGATGCCATTGATTTTTATCATCACTACAAAGAAGACATCGCTCTGTTTGCCGAGATGGGCTTTAAAATGTTTCGGATGTCCATTTCCTGGAGCCGCATTTATCCTCAGGGCGATGAAAACGAACCAAACAAAGAAGGAATTGAATTCTATCGCAATGTCTTCCAGGAACTGCGTAAATACGATATCGAACCTCTGGTCACCATCTGGCATTTCGATACGCCGCTATATCTGGAGGAGCATTATGGCGGCTGGGAAAACCGGAAGCTGATCGATTTCTATGCCAAGTTTGCGACCACCTGCTTCCAGGAATTCAAAGGTCTCGTAAAATACTGGCTGACTTTCAATGAAATCAACAATACCGTCATGTTTTTAAGCCTTGAACAAGATGTGACGAATGCTGATTACCAGCGCGCGTATCAGCAGCTGCATAACCAGTTTGTGGCCAGCGCCAAAGCCGTTCAGATTGGTCACGCGATTGACCAGGAAAATAACATTGGCTGCATGATCTGCGGCATTACCTACTATCCATTAACCAGTGATCCCAAAGACATTCTGCTCAATCGCCATAACTGGGAACAGAATATCTTCTACTGCGGAGATGTGCAGTGCCGTGGAAACTATCCAACTTATGCAAAACGTCTGTGGGAGGCTCATGATGTCCATCTGGAGATCACGCCGGAAGACATGGTGGATCTGGACTTAGGAACAGTAGACTTCTATACCTTCTCCTACTACATGTCCACAGCCGTAACGACGCATGAAAATAACGAAAAAGTTGGTGGCAATTTCTCCATGGGCAGCCGCAACCCATACCTGGAATATTCTGACTGGGGCTGGGCTGTAGATCCGGATGGTCTGCAGTATTATCTGGAAATGATGAATGACCGCTATCAGCTGCCGATGATGGTCGTTGAAAATGGTCTGGGAGCTTATGACACGGTTGAAGAAGATGGATCGATCCATGATCCCTATCGTATCGATTACTTCAAAAAACATGTGGCGGCGATGGAAAGAGCGCTCGATCATGGCGTTGACTTGATTGGATACACGCCGTGGGGATGCATCGACCTGGTTTCTGCGGGAACTGGGGAAATGCGCAAACGCTATGGCTTCATCTACGTTGACCGTGATGATGCCGGCAATGGAACGTTTGATCGTCTGCGCAAGGATTCCTTCTACTGGTACAAGAAACTGATTGAATCCAACGGTGAAGAACTCGATTAGGATCTGAATGCATCTGACTTCATTTGCTTAGAACAAAATAAAATTCTGATTCAAAAAAGCCTTCTGCAAAGATCTTCAGAAGGCTTTTGTCTGTTCAGAAAAGAAAACAGAATTTACTTTTCAGGGGCTGCACCCAGGTCATCAAGCTGCTGGCGATAAGCCGTATAGCCTTCCTGGTCAAGCTGGTCGTAAGGGATGAAGCGCAGAGCAGCCGAGTTAATGCAGTAACGCAGGCCGCCGCGATCTGCCGGACCATCGTTGAATACATGACCAAGATGGGAATCGGCTCTGGAGGAGCGGACTTCAACCCGGTTCATTCCGTGGGTATGATCGTGATAATAGTTGACGGAGCGGTCAACCGGCTTCGAAAATGCAGGCCAGCCGCAGGACGAGGCAAATTTATCGGTGGACAGAAAAAGCGGTGTTCCGTCAACAACATCAACGTACAGTCCAGGCTGATCAAAATTCCAGTACTTCCCGGTAAATGGCGGTTCGGTAGCGCCTTTCTGAGTGATCTGATATTCCAGTTCACTCAGATTTTTACCCGAATAATTCATGGCTTTTTTCACAAAACCATTTTTCGTGTTTTGTCTTCGGAATGCAAACAAATCTTTC